>QEVJ01000003.1 GCA_003576845.1 Planctomycetota bacterium | reverse complement strand
CGTGCCGTCGTTGATGTCCAGCTCGATCATCGCCAGGCCGTGAAACCCCGCCGTCAGCACCGCCGACAGTTGGTTTCGCAGGACTCGCTCGACCACCGCCAGCTTGCCCCGATTCGCGTCGGTATGCGACAGCGGCTTGCCCGAGAAACGCCGTTCGTCCGTGCGATTCATCGTTGCCGTCGTCGTGCTCATCATGGGCGTCACTATAGCAAATCGCCCGCGAATTGCAATGAAGAATTTTACACGCGCAGAAAAAAAGTTCTCCGCCGCAAAAATGGCCGCGATCGCGCTCGCAACCCGCCAAGATTCCAATGGCCCGTAGCGGAATAGCCAAACTGTCCACTGCCCACCGCCCACTCAACCGCAACTCCGGTAGCGGCCGCAGACCGCGCCGAGCCTTCGCTTGGCGTCTTTGCACCTTTGCGGTGAGGCACATCGCCCCCGCCTCAAGCCGTCACCGGCCGCACCACTTTCTTGTGCGAACCGGCATCTCGCGCGCTCGGCAACACCGCCAGCAAATCCTCCTTGATCTCGTCGGGATTCTCCGCATTGATCCGGTGCAACTCCGGCTCGAGCGACGCAAACAGCCGATACAGAAACGGATCGAACTGCGTCCCGGCCCCCGCCTCCATCATCTCCAAAACTTTGCCGCGCGCAAATGCAGGCCGATACACCCGATCGTGCGTCAAGGCGTCGTACACGTCGACCAGCGACACGATCCGCGCCGCCTCGGCAATCGCATCGCCCGACAACCCATTGGGATAACCCTTGCCGTCCCACCGCTCGTGATGCGCCAGCGCAATGGCGTGCGCCAACCGCAACACCGGCGTCCGCGACGCCGCCAAAATCTCCCCGCCGATCACCGTATGCTGCTTCATGATCTCGTATTCCTCGTCCGTGAGCTTCCCCGGCTTGCGCAGAATCGCGTCGGGAATGCCGATCTTGCCGACGTCGTGCATCGGCGCCGCCATCCGCAACTGCTCCGCCGCGTCGCTCGGCCAGCCCACCGCGTCGGCCAGCAGTTCCGAGAACAACCCGACGCGGCGAATGTGCGCGCCCGTCTCTTCGTCGCGCAAACTGGCCGCCGTAACCAGGCGATGAATCGTCTCCTCGTGCGCCTGGCGAATCTCCATCGTCTGCCCGTGCACGCGGGCTTCGAGATGCTGCGTGTAGTTGCGGTTGTCGATCAGCAATTGCCGCCGTTCCAGGCACCGCCGCGCCTGAAACAGCAATTCCTCCGGCGATACCGGCTTGATCAAATAGCCCGACGCCCCGAAAGAAAGCGCCGCGATCGCCGAATGCGCATCGCCCCGGCCCGTGAGCATGATGACTTCCGTGTCGAGAAACGTCTCTTTGATCCGCGGCAACAGTTCGATGCCCGAGACGCCCGGCAGATTGATGTCCAGCGTCACGAGCGCCACGGGCCGGCGTTCGAGCGAAGCGAGCGCCGCGTCCGCGCTCGCCGCCGATTCGCAGTCGCAGCCCGCGTCGGCAAGCCAGCGGCAAAGCAACTCGCGCACCGGGCCTTCGTCGTCGACCACCAGCACGCTCGGCCGCCCGCCGTCGGGCGAAATGGAGTTTTCGGCAAAAGGCATCACGCTTCTCCCATATCGCGATCCGCCGCTCGCCGCGCCGCCGCGAAGTCGTCCGGCTTACGCCGTGCGAGATTACCGTTCGGTCGAGAAAGGAACACGGGTCGCGGCCCCGCCGTCGGTTCGGCCGCGACGTTCGGCCGCCGCTGCCGCGCCGCGAGCGCCCGCCGAATCCGCCACAAAAACGTGTCGCACTCGACCGGCTTGACCAGATAGTCGCACGCCCCGCTGGTCAGCGCCGCGATCGCGTCCTTCGTGTCGTCGTCGGCCGTCACGATGACGATCGCCGTCTCCGGAAACTCCTTGCCGATGCCGTGCACCGCATCGAGTCCGGAACCCAGCGGCATCCGAATGTCCAGCGTCATCAAGTCGGTTCGCTGTCGCCGAAGCTGCGCCAACGCTTCCTCCGGATCGCGTGCTTCCGAGCAGGTGCAGCCGGCGTCTGTCAGCCACCGCACCAGCAACCGGCGCACGTGCGACTCGTCGTCGACGACCAACACGTGCGGACAAGGACCGCAAGGGTCGGCGTGTAAATTGCAATCGTTCACGGCACGCTCCTTGGTACGGGAGCCGAGTTTGCAGTCTCACCAAACGTAGCCCACGCAGTGACCGCGCGCGCCGCACCTCGACGGAGGGACGAGGTAACGTCCCACGCCAGCGCCCCTTCGGCCCCGTCGCGCCGATTAGGCCGGCTGTAGCGGCGCGGTCGGACTTCAGCTCACTTCCGCCGGAGCATTCGCCACCAGCGCCTCTGCCCACAACAACGCGGGCTGACTCTCCGGCACGGCCGCGCGTTTCGCATCGTCCAGCGCCCGCCGGATCGTTTGCAGTAACGGCACCGACGCATAGGGTTTTTGCACCAGCGGAAAATGCTGTTCCGCGATCACTTCCGCTTCGCTCACGTTCGGGGCGTGTCCCGTGCAGAACACCACGGGCAGATTCATGCCCAGCGCCTTGAGCCGATGATATAGCGGCACGCCGCCCATCTTCGGCATCACCACGTCGATCATCACCAGCGAGACATCGTCGGCGTATTCGAGGTATTGCCGCAATGCGTCTTCGCCATCGACGGCGCACCGCACCCGATAGCCGGCTTCGCCGAGAATCCGCGCCGCCAGTTCGCGAACCATCGGCTCGTCTTCGGCGAGGAGAATCGTTTCCGTTCCCCGCGGAACCTCGACCGTTGCCGAGTAATCGCTCGCCTCCGCGGCGCCCGCTTCGGCCAGTGGAAGATAGATGCGAAACGTCGTGCCTTTGCCCACTTCGCTGTAAACGTTGATGACCCCTTGGTGCTGCGTCACCATGCCGTGTACCATCGGCAGGCCCAAACCCGTCCCGCGCCCGACTTCCTTGGTCGTAAAGAACGGCTCGAAGATGCGATCGCGCACGTCCTCGGGAATGCCCTCGCCCGTATCGGACACGGCGATCGAAGCGTACCGCCCCGGCGTCAGTCCGGCCTGCTGCGAGCAGTCGATCTCCGACAACTCGATCGGTTCGCACATGATCGCCAACCGCCCCCCGCGCGGCATCGCGTCGCGGGCGTTGATCGCCAGGTTGAGCAGCGCCTGCTGAAAGTCCCCGGCATCGACGTGAATCGAAATCCCTTCGTCGCAAGTCGCCGTAAGCGCAATGTCTTCGTTCAACAGCGGATGCACCATCGCCGCGAACTCGGCGATGGCGTGCTTGAGCGTGACGGTTGTCCTGCGCAGTTCGTGCCGCCGACTGAACGTCAACAGTTGCCGCGTCAACGTCGCCGCCCGCTGCCCGGCTTTGAGAACCTGGGCCAGATCGCGATGGCGCGAATCCGTTTCCTCCAGCCCGCGCATCGCGTAGTTCGTGTACCCGAGAATCGCCTGGAGGAGGTTGTTGAACTCGTGGGCGATGCCGCCGGCCAGCGAGCCGACCGCTTCGAGCTTTTGCCGCTGCCGCAGCCGCTGCTCCGCTTCGTCCAGCGTCGCCTCCAGTCGCTTCTGTCCCGTCAAGTCGCGAAGTACCAACGTCTGAAACTGCTGCCCGCCCGCGACTCCCGCCGAAATCGACGCTTCCAGCGGAAACTCCGTTCCGTCGGCTCGGCGGCCGATCGCTTCCCAACGCGGCTGTGCCCCTGCGTCCGCGCGGTCGATCGCCGCGCCCGCGTCGCCGAAACGGTCCGCATCGACCACGAACCGCTCGATCCGCTCGCCGAGGGCCGCTTCGGCCGGGCGCCCGAACATCCGCTCGGCCGCGGCGTTGAACAGCGTGATGCGACCGTCCGCGTCGAGCGTCAAGATCGCGTCGATCGTCGAACCCACCACGCCGGACAGCAGCGCTTGCGACTTGTCGAGCTGCCGCTCCATCCGCACCTGACGCAGCACGCGCTCGACGACGTCGACGAGATAGTCGAGATACTCCGCCGACTTGGTAACGAAGTCGCGCACGCCGGCCCGGAGGGCCCTGATGACCGTCGCCTCGTCGTGCTGACCCGTCACGACGACGACCGGCAAGTCGTAGCCGAGCTCGGCAAGCTTCGCCTGCACGTCCAGGCCCGTCCGCCCGCCGGGAAGCTGAAAATCGAGCAGGACGAGGTCGATCGGCCGCGTCTTGACGTGTTCGATGGCCTCTTCGTAATTGCCGGCCACGACGATCGAAAACCCGTGCCGTTCGAGCCGTCGCCGTTGCAGCCGCGCCAGCCCAGGGTCGTCTTCGACGATCAGAATCGTTTCGCTCTTGTCCGCCGCCATCGCCGCACGCCAATGCGCTAGGTGCACCGACCGGAACCGCGGCGGCGCACGCGCGCCGCGTCGCAGGAACTACTCAAGTTTGCGACTCGAAAGAAGCGCCGCGCTACGGACGCAAAGGAAAAGCGCATCCGAAGGGCCGCACCCTGCGCGTCGTCGCGATTATCGCGATTGCACCGCACGCGAAGAGTGCATCGTCGGCGTAGGGTAGGTCGAACGAAGTGAGGCCCACCGGCGATGCAGCATGCTCGACGGAGCACGCGCCGCCCAAAAACGAAAATAGTCCGGTAAGCGCGGGTGACCGCGCTCACCGGACTAAACGTCCCCCCCTGGGATTTCCTCTCGTGTGCTTGAAATCAGCCGTCGGTGCGCTGGCGACGCGGCGGTCGGAATGCCGTGTCGCGTGGACCAGGGGGGCGACGAAAGAATCTATCGGACGCGCAACCTACGCCACTTTGGAAATACTTGCCGCTTATAACGCTTGTAACGACACCACGTGCATTCGCGGACCTGTCCACAAACGAGAAATGCAAAAGGCAAAATGAAAAATGCAAAATGAAATCGCGATGCGGTTCGAAGACCCGCAGTCACCGGCGCGTCACCGGCCCGGCGATCCAACCTCTAACCTCTAACCTCTAACCTCCATTCTTCATTTTTCATTCTGCATTCTGCATTCCTCCGTCCGCCATTCCTCCGCCCGCCATTCCTCCGCCCGCCGCCCCGGATTCCATTCAACAATCTGTAACGATTGTGCCGATTTTGACGGCATCGCGGGTCGTTGTCGGTCCGCCCTGCGCCGACCGGTGCGCGGTGAATCCCCTCGGGAAAGGAACCTCGCGGTGTCTCGTACCAATCGCATCCTCGTGTCGATCTTTCGTTGGCCGGTATTCTGGGGAATCCTGGCAACGCTGGGGTTCTACGGCCTGATCCGCGGCGGCCTGTTCGATCGCGACTTTACCTTCCGCTACTTCGACAGCCACCCCATCTTACAGGTCGAAGTCGCGATGTTCTTCATCGCCGCCGCCGCCCTCATCCTCAAGGCGTTCGACGTCGCCGCCCAATTCGCCGTCCACAAGCTCAACCTGCTCTCGCCGCGAGACGACCACGGCCAAAGCCCGCTGATGGCCGGCGTATTGCTGGCAGACCTCGACGGCGTGGGCGCCGTTGCCCAACAAAGTTACCTGGTCCGCCGACTCCGCGACGTCTTGCTGTTCGTCCAGCGTAAGGGCGACGCCGACGAACTGCCCGAACATCTACGCTACCTCTCCGATCTCGACACCGGCCGCGTGCAAGCCAGCTACGGCCTCATCCGCATCGTCGTCTGGGCGATCCCGATGCTCGGTTTCTTGGGAACCGTCGTGGGCATCACGCTTGCCCTTGCGTCGCTCGACTTTAAGAACCTCGCCAATGAAGCCGCCAGCCGCGCGATGGGCGCGTCGCTCGGCATCGCCTTCGATACGACCGCGCTCGCGTTGTCGCTTACGATTCCGCTGATGTTCGCCAAGTTCTACGTCGAGCGGTGGGAATCGCAGCTCATGGACGATGTCGACGCTCGAACCGACGCCGAGCTGTTGGGCCGGTTCGAAGTCCTCGGCAGCCAGTCCGATCCGCACGCTGCCTCGATCCGCCGCATGGCCGAGCAGGTCGTCGCCGCCACTGAACGCCTCGTCGAACGTCAGGCCGGACTGTGGCAATCGACCATCGCCGCCGCGCACGAGCAATGGAACCGCTTGTCGACCGGTCTCGGTCAACAGGCCGAAGAAACGCTCACCGCCGCGCTCGAACGGAGCCTCAAGTCGCACGCCGGACAACTCGCCGCCGCCGAACGAGCCGCCACCGAACAGAACCGCCGCCATTGGGACGAGGTGCAAAAGGCGCTCAACAAGACCGCCGACGCGACGCTCGCGCAACAGTCCGAGCTCGCCCGCCAAGGCGAAGTGCTCCTCAAAGTCGTCGACGCCGCCGGCCACGTCCAGCAACTCGAAGACCAACTCAACCGCAACCTGACGGCCCTCGCCGGCGCCAAACATTTCGAGGAAATGGTCGCGAGCCTCGCCGCGGCCATCCAGTTGCTCTCGGCCAAGCTCGGCCACGACGCCCGCGCCGCCGTACACCTGACCGATTCACACCCCGCCCACAAAGCCGCATAAACCCTGGTGAAACTTGGCGGTGTGGCACATCCGCCGTACCGTACTAACGCAGAGGCGCCGAGGTCTTGCAGAGTTGCCGAAGCCACCACGAAATGCAACGATCCACAGATGGCGCAGATGTTCGCAGATGATGAGGAATCGCTTCGAATGCCATTCGTCTGCGGCCGTCTGCGAAATCTGTGGATGATTTTTCCTCCGGTTTTCCGGCGGCCACCGTCCTTCCGTGTGTTTCGCGCTTTCGCACTTTCGCGCGTTCGCGATTTGCAAGGAACCGTCGCATCCTGAGAAGATTCCAAGCACCAAGACGAACGCGCTGTCGCGCCGCCACGGAGAAAGCAGTCGGACAACGCCGAAGCGATGCGTACAAACAGGGTCCATTTCTCATTCTCCGTTTTGCCTTTTGCATTCTCTCCGTAGCTCCGTGCCTCCGTGTATTCGAATCATCTTCCTCGCTAGCCCGTTGAAGTTCGCGACATGAGACGACGTCGAAACAAAGGCGAGGACGTCGGCGTCACGCTGTTCCCGTTCCTGGCCGTGCTGCTCTGCACGATGGGCACGCTCATCGTGCTCCTGCTGGTCATCACCGAGCGCGCGCAAAACACCACCGACGAGCCGCCCTCGCCCGATACGCCCGCCGTCGCCCAGTTTCAAAGCGTCGAAGACGATCCGACCACCTGGCGCAAGCGGGCCGAGCAACTCGCCGCCACGCGCGAGCAAGTTACGGCCATCGTCCGAGATCGCCGGGCCCGCCTCGGGTTCCTCGAGAAAACGACCCGCGACCTGGAAAACCAGATCGTCGAACTCAAGGCCCGCCTCGACGAGCAAGAACGCCTCGCCGAAGCCAACGACGAACAAGTCGCCAAGACCGAAGCGGAAGTCAAACGCCTCGAAGCCCGCGCGGAACAGGCGGCCGAAAACCTCGAAGCGATTCGCCGCGAAAACACCAATCGCCCGGCGTCGTTCTCGATCGTTCCCTACGACGGCCCCAACTCGACCCCGCGCAAGCCCGTCTACATCGAGTGCCGCGGCAACGAAGTCATCCTCCAGCCCGAAGGCATCATCTTCGGTCCCGACGATTTCGTCCTCGCCACCGACGCCGGCAATCCGCTGGCAACCGTGCTGCGGGCGACGAGCGAGTATCTCGTGACGACCCAGTCGCTCGGCGCTCAGCAGGAACCGTATCCACTTATCGTCGTGCGGCCGGACGGCGTCGACGCGTACTATAACGTGCGGCAGTCGCTGCAAGGTTGGACGACCGACTTCGGCTACGAGCTGGTCAATCGCGACTGGACGCTCAAATTCCCGCCGCCCGATCCGAATCTCGCGTCGACGCAGTTTCGAGCGCTCGCGGAAGCGCGTCTGCGGCAGCGTGCGCTCGTTGCGATGCTCGAGCGCAAGGTGAAAAAGAACCCCGCGTATCGCCCCGCCGACCGCGCCGGCATCGTCCGCGAAGGCGACGATCGCGGCTTCGGCGCGGCCAGCATTCCCTATCACGGCGAAGAGGCCGACACGGAAGGCGGTACGCTCGAAGGCGACCTCGCATCCGGCCGCGGCGGCAACGGCGCGGGCGCATCGGGTCCGTCGGGCACAGCGCGAAGCGACGCGGCGCCAGGCAGTCGCGGCACGGGCGAATCCGGCACGACGGGAACCGGAACGAACGGAAACGGGACTGGCGATTTCGGAACTGGCGATTTCGGAACTGGGGGCACGAATCCGCGAAGCACGTTTGCCGGGAATGGTCCCGGCGCTACCGACCAAGGCAGCGCAACGCACGGCGGCCGAACCGACGGCACGGCGGACGGCACGGGCGGAGACGTTGGTGCGCGCGATCGCAACCTCGGCGGAACGAGCGGAAGCCCCGTCGCCGGAACCACAGGCGATCAACCGTACGGCGACCCACGCAGATCGGACGGCGCCGGGTCGAACCGCGAGCTGCGTCCAGGACAACTCGGCGCGCGTTCGCAGCCCGACACGTCGATCCGCAAAGACGCGCCAAAGGTCGATCCCGACAGCCTCGCCAACCGCCGCGGCCGCGATTGGGGCTTGCGCTACGCCGCCCCGACCGCCACGCCCGTAACGCGCCCGCTGCGCATCGTGTGCTACGGCGACCGAATCATCGTCCTCACCGACGATCCCAAGCGGGCGCCGAAACAGATCGCCCTCAAGCCCCAAACCCGCGACAGCGCCGACGACTTCATCGCCGCCGTCTGGGACGAGATCAAAGCCTGGGGCATCGCCGGCAAGGGCATGTACTGGCGGCCGATCCTCTCGTTCGACGTCCACGCCGGTGGCGACCGGCGCTACCAGGAATTCGCCCGCCTGCTCGACGGCAGCGGCTTCGAAGTCCGCCGCCGCGAGACCGCCGTCGCCGGATCAGCGCCTGCCGGAACATCTCCACGAACGCCACGCTGAACGCTCCGCCATGAGCCGCATTCATTCCACGCACGACGACGAATCGATCGGCAGCGACTCCTTCTTGGACGTCGTGTCGAACATCGTCGGCATTCTGATCATTCTCGTGATGGTCGCCGGCTCGCGGGCAAAGTCCTACGTGCGCGAGCCGGGCGAGGCGAAGTCAAACATCGCCACTGCGATGGACGCCGAAGCGGCCAAGGCCGATCTGCGAGCCACGCGACGCACGGCCCAGTCGCTTGCCGGCGAGCTCGACATGCTCACCCGCGAAGCTTCGACGCTCGCCAACGAAGTCAAAGCCGCCGAATATGCCCGCATCCAACTCGGCACGTTCGTCGCCACGACCGAGCACGAACTCAAAAAGCAGCGCGACGAGCTCGACGACAAGACCAAGCGCCAGCACGACCTCGCCGCCCGCATGGTGGCCGCCAGGCGCAAGCTCGACGACCTCCAACGCGAGCAAATCAGCGTCGTCTCGACCGCCGCGCCGGAAATCGTCGTCAAGTCGTATCCCAGCCCGATCAGCGCGACCGTCTTCACCACCGAGGTGCACTATCGCCTTCTGAACAAGCGGCTAGCGCGGGTGCCCTTCGAGGAACTCAAGGACCTGCTGCTCGACGAGCGGCGGCAATTGGTTTGGAAGCTCGAAGACCTGCCGGAAGTGAGCGGTTCGGTCGGCCCGCGCGACGGGTTCCGTCTCGACTACCACTTCGTCCGCACCGTGCGCGGCGGATCGCTCACCGCGGCGTACTACATTCCCGTCGAGAGCAACCTCGGCGAGCCGTTCGCCGAAGCCCTTGCCGAAGGGTCGCAATTTCGTCGGGCGATCGAGCGGCTCGACCGCCAGAACACGACCATCACGGTCTGGACCTATCCCGACAGCTTCGACGAGTTCCGACAGCTTCGCAAAGAGCTGTACCGGCTCGGTTTCAGCGTAGCAGGCCGCCCGCTCGACAAGGACAGCCGCATCGGGTTTTCGCCGGGCGGCAGCAAATCGGCGGCCCAATAGGCAAACGCCGACCGATGCCGACCGATCGCGTGTACCGCGTAGGTCAGGCCAAGCGGCCAAAACGCTAACCATTTTCGACCCACCCCAATCCGCGCCGGCCTGACGGCGCCCGAATTCCGCCGCTCGCGGCATAACCCGGTCGGCTGGAGTTGGTTGGCCCAACTCTTGCAGTTTCCGCCGTGCCCCAGCCAGAAAACCGCCTTGCCTAGCTACCCTGCCCACGTCGCATAACCCAATTTTCCCCAATTTACAGCCGCCCTATAATTTGTTTTGGCCGCGTTGGGGTGGTTGCCGAATCAACCTTTTGAACGCGAGGCATCGTATAACCAAAGCGGAATCGGACGCTTCGCGCGCACCCCGTCCATTCCCGACCCAACCGACAAACTTTCGCCGACCGGAACGCTCAGGAATCCTCGCGAACGTCGGGGACAACCTGCTCGGTCTGCGGCCGCTACCGGGAGCTTGCTCCGTGATTCGCCAGGCGCTGTCTGCCGTCTTTCTCGTTGCACTTCTCGCCGCATCTGCGCCCGCTCAGCAATGGGCGGAAAAGATGTTCGAGAAGCACAGCCACGATTTCGGCACGGTCGCCCGCGCCTCGAAGTGCGTTGTCAGCTTCCCGGTCAAGAATCTCTATAAGGAAGACGTGCACATCAGCCACCTCGAAGTGAGCTGCTCCTGCACCTCCGCCGAAATCACCAAGAAAGATCTCAAAACCTTCGAGACCGGCGAAGTCGTCGCCACGTTCAACACGTGGGCGTTCCTCGGCCAGCGCGGGGCGACGATCAAAGTCGTCATCGACAAGCCCTTCTTCGCCGAAGTCCGGCTCCGCGTCGACGGCTACATCCGCAGCGACGTCGTGTTCGACCCGCCGCTCGTCGATTTGGGCGCGGTCGATATCGGCTCGCCCGTCGAACGCAAGGTAACCGTCCGCTATGCCGGCCGCAGCGATTGGGCGATCGAAGATATCACCAGCGCGAACAAGAGCTTCGAAGTGCAGATGTCGCAGCCGGTCCGCAACGGCTCGCGCGTCGATTACGACCTCGTCGTGCGGCTCAAGGGCGACGCGCCCGCCGGTTATATCAAAGACGTGTTGACGATCGTCACGAATGACCCGGCGACGCGGCGGATTCCGCTCTACGTCGAAGGCCGCGTCACGCCCGCCCTCACCGTCAGCCCCGCGTCGCTGTTTCTCGGCACGCTCAAGCCCGGCGAAACCGCGACCAAGCTGATGATCGTGCAGGGTAAGGAGCCGTTCAAGATCGCCGCGGTCGAGTGCGACGACGCGCACTTCCAATTCAAGGTCGGCCAGGAAGTGTCGAAGCTCCACCGCATTCCCGTCACCTACACCGCCGGAACGGCGGCGGGCAAAGTAGCTCAGACAGTCCGCGTAAAAACCGACGGCGGCGCAACCGGCGAATGCCAGGCCTGGGCCACCATCGAAGCCGGCCCCGTCGAAAACGCGGCGGTGAAGACGGAGCGGTGAAACGCCGCCTGACGCACCGCGACATCGAATCATGCAGGTACCATTCCAAGCCCCTGCGCGGTAAACTTCTGATATGGCTACCGACGCTTCATCTTCCTTCGCGACGCATTCATTTGACGCCGACCTTCTGGCATCGGTGGTGGCCAAGAACGCGCCGGCCATGGGACCGGAGGAAGCGCAGCTTGTTCTGAATTGGCGCTTCAGCGATGCCGAAGTTGCCCGGATGCACGAGTTGGCGCAGAAGAACCGCGATGACGCGCTCAGCCCGAACGAGCGCGAAGAGCTAGAAAGCTTTCTCCGGGTCGGTCAGTTTCTGAACATTCTCCATGCCAAGGCCCGCGCATCACTCGCCAAGTCGAATGGCGAGTAAACGATGAATGCCGGGCTGCGAGAACTTGTTTGGCGCCGCGCTGAATCGCGTTGCGAGTATTGTCGCGTTCCATATCTCGGCGACAAATTGCCATTCGAGATCGACCACATCATCGCATCAAAGCACCAGGGCCCAACAACACAAGATAACCTGGCTCTTTGTTGCTTCTCCTGCAACGTGCACAAGGGACCGAACATCGCGGGTATTGATCCCGAAACTGGCGAAATCGTGCCTCTGTTTCATCCTCGACACGATCGGTGGCTCGAGCACTTCGATTGGCACGGCGCGGTCATATTGGGACGCACGCCAAAGGGACGGGCCACGATCGACGTTTTGCTCGTGAACGACCCCGATCGCATTTCGCAACGCGAGGCATTGATCGCCAGCGGCGATCTGGTGATAAGAGGTTTGCCTGAGGTTTGAGGGTCAATGAAGCAATGCCCCCATCGCGCGACGACCTTCTCCGCTGGGACCGCGAGCATGTCTGGCATGCGTTCACGCAGATGGCCGAGTACGAGCCGCTGCTGATCGAGCGCGGCGAAGGGTGTACGCTCATCGACATCGACGGCAATCGCTATCTCGACGCGGTGAGCAGCCTGTGGTGCAACGTCCACGGCCATCGCCATCCGCGGATCGACGCCGCCATCCGCTCTCAGCTCGACAAGATCGCCCACACCACGCTGCTCGGCGCGGGCAATCCGACGACCGCCGAGCTCGCCCGCCGGCTCGTCGAGATCGCCCCCGCGGGCCTGAACCACGTATTCTTCTCCGACAGCGGCGCGACGGCCGTCGAAGTCGCCCTCAAGATGGCGTTTCAGTACTGGCAACAGCGGAGCGACCCGCGGCCGAAAAAAACCCGCTTCGCCGCCCTTTCCGAAGCGTATCACGGCGACACGATCGGCAGCGTCAGCCTCGGCGGGATCGACCAGTTCCACGAAATGTTCCGCCCGCTGCTGTTCGACGTGCTGCGGCTGCCCATTCCCGACTCGTATCGCCTGCCGCCGGGCGTGTCGAACGAAACGGCATTGGCACACTATGCGGCCGAAATCGAACGGCTCGTCGCCGAGCACCACGAATCGCTCGCCGCGCTCGTCGTCGAGCCGCTCGTGCAAGGCGCGGCCGGAATGGTGATGCACCCGAGCGGCCTCCTCGCCGCGCTTCGCGACATCACCCGCCGCTACGACGTGCTCCTCATCGCCGACGAGGTCGCCGTCGGTTTCGGCCGCACCGGCACGATGTTCGCTTGCGAGCAAGAGCGCGTCGCGCCCGAAATCTTGTGCCTGGCCAAGGGCATCACGGGCGGTTACCTGCCGCTTTCCGCGACACTCGCGACCGACGATATCTGGAACGCTTTTCTCGGAGGCTACGCCGAGTCGAAAACGCTCTATCACGGCCACACCTACGGCGGCAACCCGCTCGGCGCGGCCGCGGCTCTGGCCACGCTCGACGTGTTCGCCGAAGAGCAAACGCTCGCACGCTTGCCGCCCAAGATTGCCCGAATGGGCGAACACCTCGAGCGAATCGCCGCGCATCCCCGCGTCGGCGACACCCGGCGCCGCGGTCTGATCGCCGGCATCGAACTCGTGGCCGACAAATCGACGAAGTCCCCGCTTCCCTGGACCGAGCGCTGGGGCCATCGCGTGTGTCTTGCGGCCCGCAAGCACGGCGTCCTCATGCGGCCGCTCGGAAATGTGCTCGTCTGGATGCCGCCGCTGGCAATTTCGCTCGAAGAACTCGACCGAATCGCGGCCGCCACCGAGGCGGCGCTCGCCGAAGTGTGCCGCGAATAGCGTCGGGCAAGCAACGTAGGGTCGGCCGAACGAAGCGAGGACCACCGCACATCAACGGCGCCCTATCCGCGCGGCTCCGTCATGCTCCAAGGATCGAGCGCCGCCTTGAGCTTGTCCTCCGGCAGAATCTTCTTCTCCAGGCACAACGCGCGGATTGTCTTGCCCGTCTTGAACGCTTCTTTTGCCAGCGCCGCCGCCGTTTCATAACCGACCAGCGGATTGAGGCTCGTGACCATCGACAGGCTTTTCTCGACGCTCGCTTCGCACGCCGCCGCGTTCGCTTCCATGCCGTCCAGGCAGAACTCGACGAACGCCCGGCAACTGCTGGCCAACAGCCGCGTGCTTTCGAGCGTCGCGTGGCCCATGACGGGCATCATGATATTGAGCTGAAATTGCCCGCCGGTCGCCCCGCTGAAGGCAACCGTCTGATCGTTGCCGATCACGCGGGCCGCAACCTGCATCATGCTCTCGCACATCACCGGGTTGACTTTACCCGGCATGATCGAACTGCCGGGTTGGCGATCGGGAATCTGGATTTCATAGAAACCGCACCGCGGCCCGCTGCCGAGCCAGCGGATGTTGTTGGCCACGTTGAACAGCGTGACCGCGATCGCGCGAAGCTGCCCGTGGCACTCGACGAGTCCGTCGCGTTGGGCGTTGGCCTCGAAGTGATCGGCGGCTTCCACGAACGGAATGCCGGTCTGCTCGGCGAGCGCCGCCGCGACGCGCTTGCCGAACTCGGGATGCGTGTTGATTCCGGAACCAACCGCGGTTCCGCCCGCCGGAAGTTCGAGCACGGCTTTAAGCGCCGTTTCGGCCCGGTCGATCGACAGCTTCAACTGCCGCGCGAACCCGCCGAACTCTTGCCCCAGTCGCAGCGGCGTCGCATCGGCCAGATGCGTGCGGCCGATCTTGATGATCTTGTCCCACGCGGCGGCTTTTTCCGAGAGCGCCGCCTGCATCGCGGACAGCGCCGGCACGAGATCGCGGCGAATGCTCACCGCCGCGGCGACGTGAATCGCCGTCGGGAACATGTCGTTCGTGCTCTGACCCATGTTGACGTGATCGTTGGGATGGATCGGCTTGTCCTGGGCGAAGCGATCGCCGCCGGCCAGCTCGATCGCCCGATTGGCGATCACCTCGTTGGCGTTCATGTTGCTCGACGTGCCAGAGCCAGTTTGAAACACGTCGATGGGGAATTCGCCGTCGAACTTGCCCTCGACGACTTCGCGGCACGCGGCGAGCAAGTGCTCGACCTGCTGTTTCGAGAGTGGGCGCTTGCCGCTGCCGGTGAGCTTGCCCAAGTCGCGATTCGCGACCGCGGCCGCGTACTTCACCATGCCGAGGGCCCGGATCAACTCCACCGGAAGCGGCCAGCCGGAAATCGGAAAATTCTCGACGGCGCGCTGCGTCTGCGCGCCATAATAAGCCTTGGCGGGCACTTGAACGTCGCCCATCGAGTCGTGTTCGGTGCGGTACATGGTATGGCTCAGTGGATTCAGGAGTCAGGATTCGGGATTCGGGAGTCAGGGTTCGGCCTATATCTTAGCGAACGATTCGCGGACGAGTAATGAGTCGTTCGCCGTGTTGCACGTCGCTCTTGACGCGAGTGTGCAGTTCCACAGGACACCCGTCGAATACGTGGTGACGCGGCGGGAGAAGGCTTGATGGCGGAGTCACACGCCTCGTTGCCGGCTTGCGCGGACAAGGCATCGCTGGTATGTTGTATGCCTTTTGGTGGACAGTCGTGCGCATAAGCTGAGAAGACAGCGGTCATGTCGACACGGGCGGAACGTCTAACGGAGTTCGTTTCTTGGGCGGCGGCGCACATCCGCGGCGACGAAAAAGGCGAAGCCCAAATCTTTCTCGACCGCTTGTTTCAGGGTTTTGGGCAAAAGGGCTGCCTCGACGTCGGCGGCACGCCTGAGTTCCGCGTGCGAAAGGCCAAAGAGGACGGCGGCGGAACGGCATTCGCCGATTATGTTTGGAAGCCGATCGTGCTCATCGAAATGAAGCGGCGGGGCGAAGACCTCGCGCGCCACTTTCGGCAGGCATTCGACTACTGGGTGCGACTCGTGCCCGGTCGCCCGCGCTATACCGTCCTCTGCAATTTCGACGAGCTTTGGATCTACGACTTCGAGTCGCAGATCGACGCCCCCGTCGACCGCGTGCCCGTCATCGAACTGCCCGATCGGTACGGTCCACTGGCGTTCCTGTTCCCAACGCCCGAGCGCCCCACGTTCGGCAACGATCACGTGGCCGTAACGAGAAACGCGGCCGACAAGCTGGCGACGTGCTTCAACAAGCTCGTTCGCCGCAAGGGCGTGGATCGAAGCGCAGCCCAACGGTTCATTTTGCAGACGTTGGTGGCGTTGTTCTCGGAGGACATTGGCCTTCTCGATCGATACACGGTTATTCGCCTGATCGAGGACTGCAAGCAACCGCGAGACAGCTACGACTTGCTCGGCGGCCTGTTCGAGGCGATGAATACGCCCGGCGTGACGCCCGGCGGACGATTCAAGGGCGTGGACTACTTTAATGGCGGTTTATTCGCACAGCCCGCGCGCGTCGAATTGTACGATGACGAGCTTAGCCAACTCCGCGAGGCGGCGAAAGCAGACTGGTCCAAGGTTCGGCCAGAGATTTTCGGCACGCTCTTCGAGCATTCGCTCGGCCACGAGGAGCGCCACGCTTACGGCGCGCACTTCACGAGTCCCGTCGACATCATGAAGATCGTTGGTCCGACGATCGTCGAGCCGTGGCGCGCTTTGATCGAGGACGCGGACACGATCAAACGATTGGCCGAATTGAGGAGTCGCCTGGAGCATTTCACGGTCCTCGATCCCGCTTGCGGCAGCGGAAACTTCCTCTACGTCGCCTACCGGGAAATCAAGCGGCTCGAAGCGCGCATCTTCGAGCGAATTGCGGAATTGTCGAAGCGCGACGACCAGGCACAGCGCGTGATCGGGTTCGTCACGGCGAATCAATTCTTCGGCGTCGACATCAACCCATTCGCCGTGGAATTGGCCAAGGTAACGATGATGATCGCCAGGAAGCTGGCGATCGACGAGTTGCACATCAACGAGCGGGCGCTCCCGCTCGACAATTTGGATGGGAACTTTAGCTCTGCCGACGCCCTGATCGACGGACACGGCCGACCGGTCCCGTGGCCAAAGGCCGACGTCATCGTCGGTAATCCGCCGTTCCTCGGCGCAAAACTTCTCAAACCCGAACGCGGCCCCGATTACGTCAACGCCGTGCGAATGGCATTTCCGGAAGTTCCGGGAATGGCCGACTATTGCGTGTACTGGTTTCGGCGGGCGCAAGATCACTTGCCGCTGTGCACGCCCGACGATCCCGTTGCCGGCCGGGCCGGACTGGTCGGCACGCAGAACATCCGCAACAACAAATCGCGCATCGGCGGACTCGACTACATCGCTGCCGGAGGAACCATCGTCGAAGCCGTCGACAACCAACCCTGGTCGGGCGAAGCGAACGTGCACGTGTCGATCGTCAACTGGGTGAAACATACTCCGATCAATGGTCGATTAACCCCGCGGGAACATGCACGGCTGCGCGGCCGCCTGTTGATTCCCGAAGAAAAGCGGCTTTGGTCCAAGGTGGAATCGCCGAAAAAGTCCACTCCGCGAAAGAAGGGCGCCCGGCCGGCCGCCAAAGAATTCGAGTTGCAGTTCCGCAAAGTATCCTGGATCAATGCGGACCTGTCCGATGAGACCGACGTCACGCCCGCCCGCATTCTCGCAGCGAATACCGTACGGGATATCGTCGTGTGTCAAGGAGTGACGCCGGGCCATTCGGGGTTCGTTCTGAGTCCGACCGAGCGGCATGCGCTCATCGGCCGCGATCCAAAGTCCTCGGAAGTGATTTTTCCCTATCTCGTGGGGCGCGAAATGCTCGCAGGCGATGGGACACCGTCGCGGTGGGTAATCGACTTCGGTCAGATGTCGCTGTTGCAGGCCAGGCAATACGCCGGAGCCTTTGTACACGTCGAACGGAAGGTCCTGCCCGACCTTCGCAAGCGAGCGGACGAAGCCCACCATGAGGATCGCACGCGAGACGACCAGCTCCAACGATGGTGGATGCATTGGCGACCTCGCCGCGAACTGATCGACGCCGTGGACTCGTTGCGCCGATTCATGGTGTGCTCGCGCGTCACCAAGCGGCCAATTTACGTTTTCATCGACAAACGCATTCGTCCCGGCGACGCACTGCAATGTTTTGCGTTTGAGGACGACTACAGCTTCGGAGTGCTCCAATCCCAGGTGCATTGGCGCTGGTTTGTTGCGAAGTGCTCAAAACTAAAGTCGGACTTTCGGTATACGCCCGAGTCCGTGTTCGATACGTTCCCCTGGCCACAGTCGCCGAAATCGAAGGCAATTGCCGCCGTCGCCAAGGCGGGGCGTGAAGTGCGTCGCTTGCGCAAAGAGGCGCTGGCGCACGTCCGCGGCGGACTGCGAGAAGTCTATCGCACGCTCGAATTGCCCGGGAAAGATCCCCTTCGCGACGCGCACGCCGCCTTGGACGATGCCGTCGTATCGGCTTACGGTTTTTCGTCGAAGGCCGACTTACTCAGTCAGTTGCTCAGTCTAAACTTGGAGATAGCCGCTCTTATCGACTCAGGTCGCGCGGTTACCGGGCCGGGGTTGCCGGGATCCGCAACCGATCGTTCGTCTCTCGTAAGTGAGGATTGCGCCCGCCCCAAATAGGCGAACCGCGCGCGGCGTGACCGCAACAAAGGTTGAATTACGTGTCTTTCGCCAACGCCATCCTCCTCGCCGGCGCCGCGCTCATTAGCGTGCCGATCTTGCTGCACCTGTTGATGCGGCAACAGCCGAAGCGGATCGTGTTTCCGGCCGTGCGGTTCATCAAGCAGCGGCAGCAGTCGAATCGCCGGCGGCTGCGGTTTCGGCATTTGCTGCTGCTCACCGCCCGATGCCTGGCCATCTTGCTGCTCGTGCTCGCCGTGGCGCGGCCGAGCGTGCCGCCGGAACTCGTCGATCGCTTCGTGGCGTCGTCGGTCGTGGGCTCATTGGCGATCGCCGCGCTCTTGGGCGTCGCCGCCGCGTATTGGCTCCAGTCGCGCCGCTGGGTGTTCATCGCCACGGCGGTTGTGGCGGCAATTCTCGTCGCGGCCGGCGCGGCGCTCGCCGTGTCCTGGGTCGGCGCGCGGAGCGAATCGAATCTGTCCGGCGGCGCCGAATCCCCCGTCGCGGCCGCGCTCGTCTTCGACACGTCGCCGCGGCTCACCTATAAGCACGACGACCGGGAGCGGCTCGACGTTGCCCGCGAAATGGCCCTCTGGCTCGTCGATCAATTGCCCAGCGAAAGCGAAATCGCCGTGCTCAACTCGCGGAGCGACTCCTCCGCGTTCGCCATCGACCGCGGCGCGGCGCGGAAGAAAATCGAATCGCTCGGACCGACGGCCGCGGGTCTGACGCTGCCGCAGGTCGTCGCCGAAGCGGTCACCCGCGTCCGCGAAAGCGAACTCGTGCAGCGCGAGGTCTACATCTTCACCGATCTGGCCGCGGTCGCCTGGCCGCTCGAAGAAACGCGGCGGCTTGCCGATACCCTTAAGGACGGCGAGGACGTCCGCGTCTATATGGTCGACGTCGGCGTCCAAAAGCCGGTGAACTTCACGCTCGGCGATCTCGACCGGTTCGAGGAATCGATTCCCGCCGGCGGCACGCTCGTCTTGCGAACCGACGTCTCCTCGATCGGCACGGGCGGCGACCGGGTCGTCGAACTGCACGAGTTCCTCGCTGGCGAGAGCGCCGCATTGCCCGGCAAACCCAACGATCGCCCGACGCGGGTCCGCGCGCGGCAGACGGTCGCCGCCACGCCCGGCAGCGCGCAGCGCGTCGAGCTGAAAACCGGCGGCTTCGGCGAAGGGACCACGCAAGGCTATTTGCAGTTGGTCGGCGGAGACGGCCTGGCATACGACGACCGCCGCTATTTCACCGTCACGGTCGCCCCGTCCCGGCGCGTTCTCGTCGCGTCACCCAAACCGGTCGACAACTACGTGCTGTTCCTTACGCAAGCGATCGCGCCTGCGGGCGACGCGAGCGGCCAGCGCTACACGTGCGAGGTGATGGACCTCGACCAGCTTGCGGGGACGCGACTCGAAGAACTCCAGACCTACGCGGCCGTGTGCGTGCTCGATCCGACGCCGGCCACCGCGAAGCTCTGGACGCTGCTGGCCGACTATACAAAGCTCGGCGGAGGCGTCGGCGTGTTCCTGGGCGGCAATGCCGGCGGAAATGTCCGCGTCCCGGTAGCGAAGATCAACGAAGCGGCCGCGGGTTTTCTGCCCGCCCCGCTGGTGCGCATTCGCACGCGCACCACGCCGCCGTTTCAACTTGTTACGGACAGCAAGGGCGACGCGATTCTCGCCCGGCTGGCAAATTACGACGTGCCGTGGAGCGCCTATCCGGTCTACAAGTATTGGGAGTGGGGCGAGTTGCCGCGGGGCGTGCGCGTGGTCGCGAAATTCGACGACGAACGGCCGGCGATTCTCGACCAGCCGCTCGGCCAGGGGCGCGTCGTCTGGATGACCACGCCCGTGTCCGATCCCGCGTCGATCCTCGGCTATTGGAACTTGCTGCCGACGGCCGATCCGCCCTGGCCGTTCTTGGGACTCGTCGACGGGATGATGGACCATCTCACGGGCGGCTCCGCGCAGCGGTTTAACTACCGAACGGGCGAGTCGGCCGTGCTCGAAGTGCCCTCGCGCTACGCGAGCGTCGTCGTCACGACGCCCGTCGGCGACGACTTGACGCTCAAGCCCGACGCCAAGCAGCAGCGGCTGTTCTTCGGCGGCACGGAATGGCCGGGCTGCTATCTGGCGAGCGCGGGCGGAACACTCGACCGCTGGCAGCGCGGCTTTAGCGCGAACGCTCCAGCCGCCGAGAGCAATCTCGCGCGGATCGACCCGGCCGCGCTTCGCGAGGCGATCGGCTTGCCCAAACTCGAAATCGCCCGCAGCCAGGAAGAAATCAATCGCGACGTCTCCCGCGGCCGCGTGGGCGTGAAGCTTTTCCCATGGATCATGCTCGTGCTCGCCGGAATGCTAGCCGGCGAGTTCGTGCTCGCGACGTTCTTCTATCGGACGAAGGCGGTCGATCGCGAGGAAGCGGGCGCGGCGAAACGGGCGGCGTGACGGGCGATCGCGGCGTGACGGGCGACGCGATGGAAAGCACATTGCCCACGGTGTATTCACCGGAGGCCAAATAGGCGCGGGCCTAAATGAGCGCGCGGGCGAAGCGCTGCTTACGGCACTTGCGGCAGGGCTTTGATGTGCGCCCGGACTTCGACGCCTTCGAGCGTCATCTCGACTTCCTCTTCCGACATCTTCACGCCCTTGACGTCGTAAACGTGGCCGTCGCGCGAGACCGCTTTGACGCCGTACATTTCGCGATCCGGCGACAGGGCCTTGATGTGGTACAGGCTTCCCGCGCGGCCGACGCCCTTGACGTCGAGCTTTTCGTCGTCCGGAGTAATCGCCTTGATGTCGAGGATCAGGCCCTTGGGACCGATCGCCTTCACCGGGGCGAAGCGGTCCGTGCCGTTCAGCACCTTGACCGGATAGACCGCGCCGTCGACGAACGCCTTCACGTCGAGCACGTGATTGTTGCCGGCGTCTTGAATCGCCTTCACGTCGTGCAGATTCCCGTCCTTGTCGATCGCCTTGATCGGCAGCAGGGCGCCGTCGGAGTGAATGGCCTTGACGTGCCAGAACGACGGGCCGTCGGCGGCCGCCGACTCGCACGACGCGGAGAACAACACGGCGGTGGTCGAAAACAGACAAGCGACGAGCGCGACGCGGATCATAGGACGGACTCCTCACGATTGCCGGAGCAAGAATGAAACGCCAAGAATGGCCAGACACCAGCCGGGCCAGGTTGCCGTTGCCGAGACAACTAGGAATCCATAGCTTTTTTTGAGGCAACCAGCGAAGGGACAGACATTGCCGCATCCGCCTGCGACAGCTACCGCTTGGTGTCGCCGGCCTGCGGCTCGGTTTGCGTCTCAGTCTTCTTCTCGGCCGGATTGTCGGCAGGGGCCGCATCCTTGTTCTTTTCGATACGACCGAAAAGCTGTCCTCCATGCCCTGCGCCGTCCCACGTGCCCGCGTACTGCCCGTCGTAAATGACCACCCGCGCGTTGAACGTTCCCAAGAGCGGCACGCCGAGCTTCGTGACGGAGATTACCGGCGTGTCGCCCGCCCATTTCACGGGAATCTTCAGCCGCACGGGAACGTCGTTCCTGCCGTACTGAATTCGGGCGTGAAACATCCAGTTGTCGCCCTCGTCCTTGACCACTTTGTCGATGATATAGCGCTCTTCGGTAAGCTTGCCCTTCGGCTGATCGGACGCGGTAAAGAAGCCGACCAACGTCACGTTGCGCATCGTTTCCTCGAAGCGCTTCTCGAGCGCGGCACGCTCGGATTTTGCGTCGGGCTTGTCTTCCGCGTTGGGTTTGTCTTCCGCAGCGCGGGCAAACGACCGAAAACCCGCACACGACGCGACGACGCCGAGCATCGCGATGATCCAGACGGCGAAGTGACGAGGAACGAAGTTCGGTTTCATGACGCGTGCTCCCATGACAAGGTTCGTAGGCTTCTCCCGCCATTGTAAGCGACTAACCGGCCGCGAGTTCCTGCAAATACGCGACGGCTTGGGCAATTTCGCGCTGCGGATCGTCCGCCGTGTTCCGTTCGATGACCGCGTGGCCGCGAAAGGCGAAATCCTCGAGCGCGCCGAGCAGGGCCGGAAAGTCCGCGCTGCCGCGCCCAAGCTGAACCTCGACGCCGCGGCCTTGCGCCCGGTCGCGTACCGCGTCGCGGGCCCGCAGCAGACGAACGTGCGGGCCGAGAGCCCGAACGGCTTCGTCGACCGAAAAGCCGCTTTCGATCAGCCCCGCCGGATCGAAGTCGACGCCGATCGCGCCTTCGCCCACGGCGTCGACGAGCCGCGCGAGCGCGGGACCGTTCTCCGTACCCGTGCGCGCGAGCAGCGTCGCTCCCGTCTTCGCGCCGAAGCGTCCCAAGTCGCCGAGCACTTCGACGAGCAATTCCCACGCCACACCCGACGATTCGTCCGGCACGCGGCCGACCGAGTTGACGACGTACGGCGCTCGCAGCTCATAGGCCATTCGCATGGCGGCCTTGGTCGCCGCGACGCGGCGGTCGAGTTCTTCGGCCACGTGATACCCGCGGCGCGTGGCGAACCGCACCGCGGCGACGCGCAAATCCGCGTCGGCCAGCATCTTCCGCACCTGCCGCACGCCCGTCGCGGTGATTTCCTCCGGCCGAAGCTCGGTGCGAGCGTCGATTTCGACCGACTTCGCCCCCAGCGAGCCGGCCGTAAGCAAGGCTTGCTTAAAGGGCATCCGCAGGCTGGCTAATTGTATTCCGATCCGGAACGTCGACACGCCGCGGCCCTCGAAGCACTTCCAAGCGCTATGTTGCACAAACTGTGGTTGATCTTACTGCCGATTGTAGCGGTTGCTCCGCCGGCGACCAATGGCGGCGCCCAGCCGGAACCGCCAAGGGCCGCCTCTCCCGTCGACCCGGCGCCGTCCTCAGCCGGCCGCAAGCAAACGGACGCTCCGCCACCAGCGACGACGAGCACCCCCGCGCCGCGGCGCCATCCGGACGCCGTCGAAGCCTTTCACTGCGGCTTCGAAAGCGACGCCCGGCGCGATTGGGACGAAAACCACGACCTGATGCCCGACGGTTGGACGCGGCGGAGCGGGCCGGCCTATCCGCATTACTTGAAAATCGAACTCACCGCGGCCGAAGCGGCCGAAGGCAAACACGCGCTGCGGGTCGCGCTCAACGGCGGCGCCGCGGCCGTCGCCAGCCCGCCGATCGAAGTCGGGCCGGAGTTCAGCTACGTCCTCGAATGCCAGGTGAAGACCGTCGGCCTGGTACACAACGCCGCCTACATGACGATCGGGTTCTTCGATACCCAAAACAAGCAACTCGCCTATCACGAATCGACGCGGGTTACGACGACCGGCGGGACGGACGGTTGGACGAAGCTGCGAATTGGCCCGGTCGCGCCGCCTGCGCCCGACTCCGCCTACGCCGTCATCTCGCTCGTGGTCGAACCGACGGGCAAGACCGACATTCGCGGCGAGGTGTTTTTCGACGACGTCTGGCTCGCCCACATGCCCCGGATGACCGTCGTCACTTCCGGCCGCCATAACGTGTTCGCCGAGTCGGAGCGATTCGAGGTCACGTGTAAGATTTCGGGCATTCTCGAACACGACCCGATGATCTCGTTCGAGCTGGTCGACATTTCGAGCCGCGGCGTGGATCGTTCGGCCCAGAAGCTCAAGGGCGCGATCGTCGAACGCAAGAACGCCCGTATCGAACGGATCAAGGGGCTGTGGCGGCACGCGGTCAAGGGGTACGCAGGCGAGGCCAAGTGGTCGCCCGCCTCGGTCGCGCCGGGCTTCTACCGCGTGATGGTGACGATGCGCGGTCAGAGCGGGTTGATGCAACAGCGCGAAGTGACGTTCGCCGTCGTCCGCCCCGAGCGTCCCCAGCGCAACGGTGAATTCGGCTGGTCGCTGCCGACCGGCGAGCGTCCGTTGGAGCTGGCGCAGATGGCCGACTTGCTCGGTCATGCCGCCGTGAGCCGCGTGAAGTTTCCCGTCTGGCACAATGCCGACGACCTGGCCCGCGGCAACCAACTCGTGCGGTTTGCCGAACGCTTGACCGAAATGAACATTTCGATCGTCGGCCTGCTTCACGAACCGCCGAGCGACATTCGAAGCCACTTCGGCGAGGACAAGGAACTCTACGCCGCAAACGTCTTTACTTCCGAACCCGAACTGTGGTATCGCTCGCTCGAGCCGACCATGACGCGGCTCTCGTCGAAGATCAACTCGTGGCAGTTGGGCTTGGATAACGACAGCAGCTTCGACGGGTTCCCCGGCGCGAAGGCCGCGGTCCAGGCCGTCAAAAAGCAACTCGAACAGTTCGGCCAGAGCGCGAACTTGGGTGTGGGTTGGCGATGGGTGAGCGACGTACCCGCCATGCGCGACGCGCCCTGGAAGTTCCTCGCGCTTTCGGCGGACCCGCCGCTGACCGACGTGGAACTCGACGCCTATTTGACGGCATCGCGCGAACGCGGCGTGCAGCGGTGGGTCGTGCTCGAACCGCTGCCCCGCGACCGGTATCCGATGGAAGTGCGGGCTGCCGATCTGGTCCAGCGGATGATGGCCGCGAAAATCGGCGGCGCCGAATCCGTGTTCGTGCCCGATCCCTTCAATGGCCAGCACGGCCTGATGAACGAAGACGGTTCGCCGGGCGAGCTGTTTCTCACCTGGCGGACGACCTCGCTCGCGCTTTCCGGCTCGACGTATCTCGGCCAGATTCCGATGCCTGGTGGGAGCCAGAACCAGATCTTCTCCCGCGGCGAAGACGCCGTGATGGTCGTCTGGAACATCAAGCCGACGGAAGAAGAGCTGTTCTTCGGCCGCGAGATTGAGGTGGTCGACGTATGGGGCCGCCGCTCGAAACCGCCCCTCGAACAAGGCCGCAGCAAAATCGCCGTCGGGCCGCTGCCCACGTTCATTACCGGCGTGAGCGGGCCGATCATGCGGCTGAGCATGGACTTTCGCTTCACGGTCGATCGCCTGCCGAACGTCTACGGCAAGCCGCACCGCAGCGGGTTCGTCGTGACCAATCATTTTCCGCAAGGGCTCGGCGGAACGATCACCCTCAATCTGCCCACGGAGTGGCGGCGGCGGATCAAGCCGTTTTCCGTCAAGCTCGCGGCCGGCGAAACCCGCACCTATCCCTTCGACGTCGTCATTCCGATCGATGCCAACAGCGGCCCGCAGGAAATCCAAGTCGACTTCGATCTCCACGTCGACGAGCACTATCAGTTCAGCCTCAAGCGGCAAATCGAAGTCGGCCTGGGCGACGTCACGGTTGACGTTACGACCAGCCTCACCACCAACGGCGTGCTCGTCGTCAAGCAGGAAATGACCAACAACACGGACCAAACCGTCGACTTCAAGTGTTACCTCGCGGCGCCCAACGAACGCCGCATGCAGACCCAGGTCTATCGCCTCGGCCGCGGCAAGGACATCAAGTTCTACCGCTACCCCAACGGCCGCGAGCTGCTGGGCAAGACGCTGTATCTCAAGGCGGAGGAAGTCGACGGACTGCGGACGCTGAACTATCGCTTCGAAGCTCGCGAATAGCCGCGCGGCGCGTTCTATGACGGCCCGAATCGACCGCCGTTTGCCATTACCGCGTGCCGGCGCCGGCCCCGAAGCGCCATTTCGACCGAGCCGCGGGCGTGGTATCCTTGTGCTTTGCCAAATCTTGATTTGGGGTGGGTGCCACTGCTGGCTTGTCCAGCAGTGCGATTCGCGCGAGAACATCAAACGTCGACTCTCACTGCTGGACAAGCCAGCAGTGGCACCCTGATTCTCGGCGTTGACGAAGCACTAGGCGCCTTCGGATACCGCCCGCGCCGCGCGTCTCGATCGCGCCCGTTCAGGAAGATATCGCCGGCTCGATGATGCTTGCTCAGATCGTTTCCATACCCGGCTTCAACGAGCCGTTCAGTTCGCTGTCGCACTATCTGGGGGCGGTGGTGTTCGTCGCACTCGGCGGTTTGCTGATTCGCCGCGGACGCGGCGATCGGCTGCGCGTCACCGCGCTGGTTCTCTACGTCGCGACGCTGCTCTTCATGCTCATGATGAGCGGCACGTTTCACCTGGTCCGCCGCGGAACCCCAATGCACGAAATTGCGGGCCGGCTCGACTACGCCTCGATTTACTTGCTGATCGCCGGAACCTTCACTCCGCCGCACGCCATCCTGTTTCGCGGGTGGGCGCGCTGGGGAACGTTGGCATTGATTTGGACGATCGCCATCGTCGGCGTAGCCCTCAAAATGACTTACTATCAGCAATTCACGCACACCATCAGCGTCGCCGTTTACATTGCGATGGGCTGGATCGGCGTTTTCGGAGGTGCGCTTGCCTGGCGGCGCTTCGGGTTGGACTTCGTCAAGCCGTTGTTCGGCGGAGGGCTGGCGTACACGATCGGCGCGCTGTTCGAAGTGCGGGGAACGTATTTGCCCCTGTGGCCTGGCGTGGTCGAGAACCACGAGATTTGGCACGTCGCCGTGCTCGTCGGCGCTGCGCTGCACTGGGCGTTCATCTACCAGTTCGCCGACGGTTCGCTGCCGCCCGTTATCGACCGCTCGGCTCGGGTGCTCTCTGCCCGATCGGCCTGAACTGCAAGTCGCGAAGCTCGATCGTCCGCGCACGATCGGTTCTGCCGGCCGCGCGCAGCACGACGCGATGATCGCCCGTCTTGCGAAACGCGACGGGCTTGAGCTCGTCCGTGGCCGGCGCGCCCGCCGTCGCGCGGATCGGCGTCGTGCGGCGGGCGCCGTCGGGTAGTTCGATCTCGAACGTCTGCGAACCTTCGCCCACCGCGGAGTACGTCACGCTCGGCGTATAAAAGCCCGCCTTGCGAATGCGAACCGTCCAAGACACCTCGACGCGGCCGGCGGCGAGCGTCAGGTCGAGCAAATCGCCGTCGCGGCGATGCACGTCGTCGCCCGAGACGTTCTCCGCCGTGCACCGCAGCACTCCGCCGTCGGGACGAACGATCGGCGGCGCGTCTGCGTCGGCGGCGGACTTTGCGCTCGGCGATCGCTCGACGATGACGACCGGAGAACGCTTCGACGTCAATCCGCCTCGCTGGACGAGCACCCAAACGCCCGCGCAAACCGTCACCGCCGTCAAGGCGAAGCTCAACAGCACGACGGGACGCAAGCGCCGCCGGCGCGCCGGCTGGGGCGCGCTCTGCTGCCAGCCGGGCGCGACCGACGTAACATCGACATCGACCGCCGGCGGCTTCTCGACGAGCGCGGTCTCGCGCATCGCCGCGGCCGTCGACTTGCGGGCGGCCAACTGTCCGCGAATGGCGGCGTCGTAGGCGCTCCGCGTCGCCGGATCGAGCAAACACTGCTTCGCCGCGGCGAGCCGGTTCAGCACCTCCTGCGTCGCCGCGCCGCGCCGTCCCGTTTGATGCCGCCGCACCAGCGCCATCCGCTCGTCGGCCGCCCGTTCGATCGCGCCCGCGTCGCTCTCGAACGTCGCCAGCCCGAGCAACCGGTAATGGTCCGGCGGCTGTTCGTTTGCTGGAATGCCCAGCCACTCGGCGAGTGGATCGAAAAGGTTCATGGGCGTCAGCTTCGCTTATGGCTGCGTTTTTGCTTGTGCTTCGGCGACCCGCTTGAGATTGGACAGGCCTTTTTCGTAATCTCCGCCGAGGAGCCAGTCCATGCACAGCCCGAAGTACCGTCCCGGCGGCCAGACTCCCATGTCGGCGTCGAAGTGCCACGTAACGTTCGTCTTGCCCTCGCTTTCGGCGAACGCGAAGCCGCACTTCGCCGGTTCGCCCGCGTCGTCCATTGCGAGCCGCATGTCGATCGCCTTCGGCGGCTGGCTATCGACGATTTCGAGCTTGCCGCTGCCAAGTTTCTTGGACGTCCAGGTGAACCAGGCGCCCTTGCCGGCCGTCGAATCGCTGTACGACATTTCGACGGTCGGATCGCGGTCCTTACCCCACGGCGTCCAGGCTTCCCACCGCCGCAAGTCGTCGACGTTCGCAAACACGACGCCGGCCGGCGCGTCGATCGTCGCCGAGCGCTCGACGTGAACCCGCCGCGGTAGCAAGAAACCAACCGCCAGGAGAATCACGACGATCGCGCCGAAGGCGAGCAGAATCCGCTTGACGACCCGCATGGTCACCGCCGAATGGCAAAGGGTTTAGGGACGGGATCAATGACTCCAGCATACACTCCATCTGTCGATGCCGACGAGCCGCCGGAGCGCAGGCAACGAGAGCGGGCATTATGCGAAGATAACGTACTTCCGCAAGAACGCATCGACGCCGTTGTAAAAGTGCTCGATCGTTTCGCGTTTTCGCCAGCCGTGCCCTTCGCCTTCGTAAATGTGATAGACGTGCGGCGTGCCGGTCTGCTTGAGGGCTTCGACAATCGTGTCCGACTGGGCTTGGGGAACGACGGTGTCGATCGCACCTTGGAACACGGCCAGCGGGCGGCGGATTTTTGTGGCGTGATAGGCGGGCGAGCGCTGGCGATAAAGCTCGGCCGCTTCGGGGAGCGGTCCGATGAGCGAGTCGGTGTAGCGGCTTTCGAATTTGTGCGTTTCGGCGGCAAGGTGAAACTGGTCGGAGACGCCGTAGAGCGAAATGCCGGCCGCGAATGCGTCGGGGTGGTCGACCAGGGTTTGGAGGACGGTGAATCCTCCGGCGCTTCCGCCCATGATGATGGTTCGGCTGCCGTCGATGCGTCCGGCATCGGCGAGATGGCGCGTGCCGCCGATTGCGTCTTCGACGTCGCAAACGCCCCAGTTGTTGCGAAGGCGGAGCATGTAGTCGCGGCCGTAGCCCGTGCTGCCGCGATAGTTGACGTAAAGCACGGCATAGCCGCGGGTGGCGAAGAATTGGGCTTCGGCGCGGAAACTGGCGCGGACCTGGGAGGTCGGGCCGCCGTGGATCAATGCGACGAGCGGCGGTTTGCCGTGCGCCGTGAAGCGGGAATTGCTCGGCGCGTAGAACAGGCCGAACGCTCTTTCGCCGCCGGCCGTGGTCCAGGAGACGGCTTCGCATTGGGCGAGTTCGGCGGCCGGCGTCGATTCGCTCGAAGCGCGGGCGACGACGCGCGACTCGCCTGTGGCGAGATCGTGTTCGACGACGCGCGGCGCTTGCGCGGGACCGCTGGCGATGAACGCGACGCGCGGCGCCGCGCGCGAGGCGGCGACGCAACTTACGTCTTGGTAGGCGGGATCGATGGCCAAAGGCGCGATCTTGCCGTCGGCGAGTTCGATCCGTTCGAGGCGCACGAAGCCGGCACGATTGGCGGCCGCCACCGCATATTTGCCGTCGTGGCCGAGCGCGAAGGTGCGCATGTCTTGCAGCCAGGCGGGCGTGCCGTATTCGACGCTGAGCGGCGTGATTGCCCGCGGCGCGCCGTCGAGCGGGTGGACGATCAACTGTCCCCAACCGGCCGCGTCGCCGACGTAGATGAGCGACTTGCCGTCGGGCGCGAACTCCGGCTGAAAGACGGCGGCCTCGCGGCCGTCCGCGCCGATGCCCGCGAGCGCGCGGACGTTCACGAGGCGCGGCGAGCCGTCGGCAAGCGTTTCGACGTCAGCCACGAACAGCGTCGTCGCGTCCCAGGGCATGTGCGGGTGATCCCAGGCGATCCAGGCGAAACGCCGGCCGTCGGGGCTCCACCGCGGCTGCATGAAGAAGTCGTGGCCTTCGACGAGAATGCGCGGCCAGGCGCGGCCTTCGATATCGACGACGGCGATGCGGTCGATGTCTTCGTGATGGTGGACGTAGGCGGCGAACTTTCCGTCGGGCGAGATGGCGGGCGCGGCGGCCTGGCCGAAGGGCGGGGTGATCGGGTTTGCGCCGCCGGCCGCGAGGTTTTGCACGAACAGGCGGCCGGTCTTGTGGACGGCGAAGACAGCGCGGCCGGCGTGTACGGCGAAGTCGCCGCCGCCGTAGCCGACTTCGCCGCGCACCGAAAGCGCGGCGGTCAAGTCGCGCGGCGCATCGCCGGGCCGACTCGCGACGAGCACGCCCTTTCCCGAGCGGCCTTCGAGCCAGACGAGCGTCGCGCCGTCGCTGTCGTAGGCCACGCCATCGAGCCGTTTGTCCTCGGCCAGCGCGGCGGGCGAAACGGAACTCGGCCACAGGCCGAAGGCGCGAAGTTGCTTGCTGGCGGCGGGTTCAGACATCGTCGGCGGGCCTTTGATTGGCGGAGCGCGGGAGTGCGGGGCTTGGCGTCATTGACAGAGACGGCTCGAAGTCGTTTGATGAGGCCGTGTGAGCCTTGGTTTTACTCGTTTTTGCCGCTTGGGGAAGGATTCGTCATGTTGTCGCCGGAGGAAGTCAAGCCGCTGCTCGTTCACGAAGACCGGTACATCCGCGAGGCGGCGATGGAGTATTTCCGAGATTCGTATTCGCGCGACCCGGAAATCCTGCCGCTGTTACTCAAGAGCCACGAGCGATTCGGCAGTCCGACGTGGCGGCGTTCGCTGATCGACGGCTATCGCTTCTCGTGCGACGAGGCGGCTTTCGAGGGAGTGATTGCAGCACTGGCGTCGGCCAAGACGGGCGAGCCGATTACTTTCGATCTCGGTCGAGTGCTCGCGCACGCTTCACCGGCGCTGCTGGCAGCGCGGAGATCCGATTGGGAGTCGCTCAAATGCTTGCGGGGGGGCACTCGGGACGACATCGAGAGGCGTTGGGAGATTGCTCAATGGCCCGCGGAAAAACTATGGCTGGAATTGCGGGATTTCGCAACGGGCAGCGAATCGCAGCGTTACGTCGGGAAGATCGACCACGGGTATGCCGACGCGTTGATTGCGGCGCTCGCACAACATGAGATTCCGTCGGGTGAGACGATCTGCGACATGCTCCGCGCGCGAGAGGGCAGCGGTACTTGGCTCGAGATATTCTTGGTCGACCTGTCCGGAGAGCGGCAGCTCAAAGAAGCGATACCCGCGCTGGTCGACAAGTATTGCGTCGACACCGATTACCTTCTCGAGCGATCGACGGTCGCGCTGGCGAAGATCGGCGATGTCGACGCGGTACGGCTCGTGCGGTCGCGCTATGGCGGTGAATCGGTGCATTTCCGCTGGTATTCGCACGGCGTTTACACGGCGATAAAGCACGTGGAGTCGGAAGAGGCGCTGCTGGAAGCTCTTGGAGCCGAAACCGACATCACGCTTCGCACGATGCTCTGCTGCGACCTTTGCAAGTTGTTTTCGGCGCGGGGAGTGGGAGCGGTTTTGGAGGCGATTCGCAACGGTTACGACCGGGGTTTCGATTGTTTGGAAGAGCGCGTTTTGCCGATCGCGGAGGTGTTGGGCATCGAACTGCCCGAGGGCGATGCGTGGCGCGCGGCCCGAGAGGAACGGGCGCGGCGGCGGTTCGATCGGGCGCAGGAGTTGGCGGAACTGGGCCGCAAGTACGCGGAGCGCGAGCGGATCGCGGCGGTGGCGACGGCGATGACGAATGCATTTCGCCGCCGGGAGGTGGGGCGCTACGACGATGGAATGCACGACGACAGGGTCGCGGCGTCGGCCGATGCGGCGCCGGTTGATGCGGCGTCGACCGATGCGGGGTGTACCACGATTCGCAACACGAGCGCGAAGATCGGGCGGAACGATCCTTGTCCTTGCGGGAGCGGGAAGAAGTTCAAGAAGTGTTGCGGGTGAATCACGAAGGACAATGATCTCAGCGAGCCCGGTTGAGATTCATGAGTGACTTTCGCGCTGCGCGAACCTTGCACGTTTCCTGATTGTCTCGAACGACTTGACATACGGAAGCAGACTGGGTGTATCTCGGTCGTTGCGTTTTTCACGTTCCGCGCGATTCGCGCGATTCCAGCAGTCGCGCCGAAAGTGGCAGAATGCCGTTGGCAGGGCTAGATGCGGCCGACAGGGATATATGCAATGGGTGTCTCATTTGGCGAGTTCATTAAATACCCGCGGACGCCCCATATCTACGGGTCGAAGGGGACTGACGACGACAAGCATCTCGACGAAGCCGCTTCGGATGCGTTCATCGCCGACGAATCGTTGATTGTCGAAGAGAAGATCGACGGCACGAACGTCGGCATTCATTTTTCCGCGCGTGGCGAGTTGGTGCTGCAATGCCGAGGGCACCTCATCGCGGAAGGAATGCATCCCCAGTACGACCTGTTCAAGCAATGGACGGCGGCGCGGCGATATGCGTTGGAACCTCGCCTCGCTGACCGTTATATACTCTTCGGCGAATGGATGTACGCACGGCATTCCATCCACTATCGCAAACTCACGCACTATTTCTACGAATTCGACGTTTACGATAAGTTACGGAGCGTCTTTCTCGATCTCGTTTCGCGCCGCGCGTTACTTGAAGGAACGGGCGTCGAAACCGTGCCGGTTCTACATGCCGGCGCGATTTCGCGTGCGAACCTGTCAAAGTTGATCTGCGGCTCGCGATTCGACAGCATCTTCCATAACCCGAAAACACAGCGCGACGATCAATTGATGGAAGGTCTGTATTTGCGCACCGAAAGTGGCGGAGTTGTGACGGGCAGGGCGAAGTGCGTGCGTCCCGAGTTCGTCGAAAAGGTGAAGCGCAGCGAACATTGGCAGCACGAGACGATGGTCGTCAATCAACTCGCGGATGGGGTGGATATTTGGTCATGACGTGGGCAGACCTCAAGAACGCGTCTATCGAGGAGGTCATCTCCTGGGCCGAAGGGCAACCGTGGTGTCGCTCGATGGCCGCATGCGCGCAAGACGCGGAATGGCATTCCGAAGGCGACGTGTGGACCCATACGAAACTCGTGCTGCGGCAACTATGCGAACTCGGTGAATGGCCAGAACTTCGTCCCGAAGAAAAGACACTTCTGGTGTTCACGGCGCTCTTGCACGACGTCGCCAAGCCTCTAACAACAGAGATCGATTCGATCAGCGGCCGAGTCGTGTCGCCCAAGCACGCAATCAAAGGCGAGCACGTCGCGCGAAATGTGTTGCGTGGGATCGGATGCGATCTAAGCACACGCGAGGAAATTGCGCGGCTGGTGCGCTACCATGGCCGGCCCGCATTCTTGCTGGAACGCGCCGAGCCGACTCACGAAGTCGCGCGTTTGTCGTGGCTCGTCAACAACCGCATTCTCTACTTGTTCGCATTGGCCGACACGCGCGGCCGGGATACGGACGCAATGTCGCGGCCGGAGGAGAATCTGCATCTATGGAAGTTGACCGCGGAAGAATCCGGTTGCTTCGACCGCCCATTTGCGTTTGCCGGCGATCATGCGCGATTCGTCTTCTTTCGCGAACAGTCGCCAAACCTCCATTATGTTCCCTACGAGAATCATTCCTGTCGCGTAACGATGCTCTCGGGGCTACCCGGCAGCGGGAAAGATACTTGGTTGCAGCGCAATCGATCGCAATTGCCGGTGGTGTCGTTGGACGAAATCCGGCAAGAACTCGGCGTCTTGCCCAAGGACGATCAAGGCCGCGTCGCCCAAACGGCTAAGGCGCGATGCCGAGAACTGCTGCGAGCCGGCGTTGATTTTGCATTCAACGCGACGAACACCGTCCGACAAACTCGTGGTCGCTGGATCGATCTCTTTGCCGACTACCACGCACGTGTGGAGATTGTTTATCTGGAGCCTCCGATGTCGGAGATTCTACGGCGAAACGCAACGCGTAAGGCTTCGGCGCCAACGGCAATTGTCGGTAAGCTTGCCGACAACTGCGAGCCACCGACCTGGGCCGAGTGTCACCAACTTGAGCTAAGCGGGGAATGATTTCCAGGTTGGCGGTCTCGTTCTCTCAATCGATTCGCACGAATTGACAAAACCCCTTCGCCGGCATAGGTTTATGTAGAGTGGGTTCGGGTTTTGGTCCGGGCTATTGCGGTTTTAGGTGCTTTGGGGCTGGGCTCTTGGGCGAGCGGTGCGGCTGGCGGGCGGCGGGCTTTTGGGGCTGCCGAGCGCCGGGTCAGGCCGTTCGCCCGGGCGCCTCGCGGAACGAGACGCACCTCAAGCCGGAACAGCCAGGATCGCATTGCGGTTTTGGTTTGATTCCATGTCTGATGTTGTGCCTCTGGCCGCTGGGGCCGCGACCGAAGAGTCGCTCCAGCGGTGCGAAGAATGTATTGGCTATTCGTTTCGCGACCGCACGCTGCTGGTCGCGGCGCTCACGCACGCTTCCGGGGCGCAGCACCGCTTGCTCTCGAACGAGCGGCTCGAATTCCTCGGCGACGCGATCTTGGGCGCGGTCGTCTGCGAGGTGCTGTTTCACCGGTATCCGGAATATCTCGAAGGGGATCTGACGCGGATCAAGTCGGTCGTCGTGAGCCGGCGGACCTGCGCGAAGATCAGCAAGCAGCTTGGCTTGCAGGAGTGTCTGATCCTCGGCAAAGGCATGGCGACCAGTCCGGCGGTGCCGATGTCGCTCTTGGCGGACGTGTTCGAGTCGCTTTTGGCGGCGATCTATCTGGACGGCGGCAGCGAGGCGGCGCGGCACTTCATCGTGTCGAACATGGGACCGGAGATCGACGACGTCGCGGCCGACAGCCACGGCGGGAACTTCAAGTCGCTGTTGCAGCAGCACGCCCAGCGCGAGTCGGGCATGACGCCGGTGTACGTGCTGCTCGACGAGCAAGGCCCCGATCACTCGAAGAGCTTCAAGGTGGCGGCGCGGGTGGACGAACGGCGGTTCCATCCGGCGTGGGGCCGCAACAAGAAGGAAGCCGAGCAGCGAGCGGCACGGAACGCGCTGTACGAAATCGGCGGGAAGCCGGTGCCGTATCCGTGCGAGTGACTCGCTGAAATTGGGCGGGGTTGCTTAAACACAGAGGGCACGGAGGAACACAGCGCAGCCGTTGGCCGCAACCAAAACCAGAGGTGGTTTTTTAAACGCAGAGGACGCGGACGACGCAGAGGTGGCGCAGAGTAGATGCTATGAGAACTCGTCGACGCTTCGTGCCTCACGAAGTTGCGAGCTACACTTCTCGCGACACATCATCTGCATCCCCTCTGCGTTGCCTCCGCGTCCTCTGCGTCCTCCGCGTTTAACGAGCGAGCCCAAATCTTCGCAAATAGGCAAGATTCTCGGGGTTTGTAGTACAGAGAAGTTGGTAAGTGGCGAATGGTGAGCGATGAGCGGTGCTTGTCGCCGAGGCCGATCGGCGGTTGCCGGTTGTTTCGAGCGTGGGAGACTTACCGTGACGATACGGATGAGCAGCTTGGAGGGCGCGGAGCAAATGACATCGTCGCGCGGCATGTTGCCGGCGATTGGGTTTGCGTGTATCCTCGCGTTCGTTGCAACGTGCTCCAATGGCAACGGTGCTGAGCCAGCGGAAGCGACGTCGAAGAAGTCGGAGCACGTCGTCGTCTGCCGGGATGCCGGGGCGGGGGCTTATGAGGCGTTTCCGGACGTGTGCCGCTTGAAGGACGGGCGGTTGATGGCCGTGTTCTATGCGGGGTATGGACACGTGTCGTTGCCGAACGAGAAGCTGCCGCGCGGCGGGAGGATCGCGTTCTGCACTTCGAGCGACGAAGGCCGCACGTGGAGCGCGGCCGAAACGCTCTACGACGGGCCGGACGACGATCGCGACCCTTCGATCGTGCAGCTTAAGGACGGCCGGTTGATCTGCAACTTCTTCTCGCTGCGAAAGCTCGACAAGCCGGCGGCGGGAAAGCAGTGGGAAGGACTCGGCACGTGGATCGTCGCCTCCGACGACGCCGGCAAGACCTGGTCCGAGCCGCGGCAAATCTCGAAGAGCTACTATTGCAGCGCGCCGATTCGCGAATTGTCGACCGGCCGCCTGATTCTCGGTCTCTATGGCGAAGCGAAAGGCTCGGCGAACGGCGCGGTGATTTACAGCGACGACGGCGGCAAGACGTGGAGCAAAGAGGTCGACATCGACAACGCCGGCGTGCGGCTCGACGCGGAGACCGATTTGATCGAGCTTAAGGATGGATCGCTGTTGGCGGCACAACGGCCGGCGATGATGTCGGCCACGTCGAAGGACGGCGGCGCGACGTGGACGAAGTCGGCGAAGATGGGCTTCGAGGGACACTGCCCTTACTTCTTGCGGACGGCCGGCGACGTCATCCTGCTCGGCTTTCGGCTGCCGCAGACGAGTTTGCGCTACAGCCGCGACGAAGGCCGCACCTGGAGCGAGAACGTGCTGGTTGACGACGTGATCGGGGCGTATCCGTCGATGGTCAACCTGCGCGACGGGAGCGTGCTCGTGGTTTATTACGAGGAAGGCGCGGGGTCGAACATCCGCGCGAAGCGGTTGCGCGTCGACGAAAACGGCGTCGCGTGGCTCAATTGGGAATGAGTCACCGACGCCGAACGCGGTTGTGGATTCGCGGCCGACAAACTTGACATCGCGGCGCCGCCGACGTGCTAGTCGATCTTCCGCAGCCGGCGGTTGCGCATGCCGTCGGTTTTGCGGCCGAGGCGGCGGCTGAGCGCTTTGCTCCGCCACGTGCCCTTGCAGGCCGCGCGGGCTCGAGACTCGCTGGCGACCGGCATTTTGCCGCGATCGCGACGGCGGACGATGCGTTCCTGCTCCTCCGTATCTGCAAGGAAATCGTCGGAATCCCACTGCATCGATACCATGGCAAACCCCCTTCGCCCATTGGTCGATGGCTCGACGTTCGCGTCGAACGGTGCGTCGCGTCTCCGCAGGCGCGGCACACAAGCGAACGATCCTTCGAGCCGATCTGTGCTACGTTTCCACCCAGGCCCTGCCGGACGTTGCGGCGGCGATGGTGAAATCGACCGCGGCGCAATCTCGTGTCTGCGGAATTCTACGGGCGTGTCCGCGGCCTTGTTCGTTGCGGAGCGGGAATTCGCATCGGAATCCCCCCGCGAGAATGCCGTGCACGAATGAAATGGTCCGCGCCGCGACGGGTTTTCACACTTCAGAGGGGCGAGCAACGCCGCGAGAAACTTCGCCGATCGCGTCGACTTTGATGATCGGGCGGAAAGTGACCCCGTTTAATGGTGGTGTGCACCGACGCGCGAGTCGCGATCCCGTCCCAATCGCAAAAGTGTCTCGGTCCGCTCCAAAGGTTGACACACTTGGGAGGGATACTATCCTCAGGTCTTTCCTCCGGGTGTTGCCAGGTTCATATCGTTGGGGTTTGCCGATGCGCGACGGAGCGATTTGGGTATGGCCGTCTTCGCTGCGTCGCGAGCGCCGTCTCGTGCTCGCGACGTTGGCGTTGTCTCTGTTTGCGTTCGATCTTCGGGCGGCGCGCGGTGACCTTCAGACGTTCTACTTCACGGGGCAGGTGACGAACGTCGTCGACGGTTTGGGCGCCTTCGGACCAGACGCCGGCGGGCTCGCGACGTTTTCCGGAAGCTACACGTTCGACACGTCGATGCCGCCGCTTGCGCAGGGCGACGATGGCGAGGCCATCTATCGGTTCACCGCGCCGCCGGCGGGGATCGCCGTACAGGTCGGCGATTTCCGCTTTTGGACGGCGCCGGGCCAGACCGACTTTCGGATCATTGTCCGAAACGAGTTTGGATTCTCCGGCTCGGACGAATATGGACTGTACAGCGTGCGCAACGAAGCCGCGGGACTCGTCGGCGCGCCGCAAATGGATCTGTTGGAGATTGATTGGGGATCGATGACGCTGGAAAATGACCCAATCGCGGATTTGAGCTTGCCGCGGTTTCCGCCGGCGCTTGCGGAACTCGGCGGCGGCGATTTCCTCATCTCCGGCGAATGCTTCGCCTGCGATGTGCCGAACCCCACGTTCAAGATTCAGGGCACGCTGACCACGCTTACGTCCGCGAGCGGTTCGCAGACCGGCGATTTGAATTCCGATGGCGAGGTCGATGCGGCGGATTTGGCGATGCTCGTCGGCGACTTCGGAAGCGCGGCGACCGACGGCCTCCTCGCGACGGACATCGACGGAGACGGCCGCGTCGGGCTGGCCGACGTGATGTTGCTGCGCGCAAATTTTTCGTCCGGCGATGCGACGGCCATCGACCGATCGGCGGCGGCCGTGCCGGAGGCTGCCGTTTCATGGATCGCGTTGAGCGGGCTCGCGATGTTCGGATTGCGGCGAGTTATGCGCGGCGCTGCGCTGCAAGTCGCAAACGCATCGCCACAACGATAGCGCCGAGAACAATGACGGCGAAAGCGACGGGCGCCCAGGCGCGAGGGTAGAGAAGCGCGATCGACGGCCAGCCGTTCCGAATGACCACGGCCAGCGTCGCGGCGAGCGCGAACCGCGACAGCCAAGCGACGCCGATGCGCGGGCCGACCGTTTTTTCGCGGGGCGTTGCAACGGCAGAGAGCGCCGTCATCGCCGCGGAGAATGCGACGGCGGCCAGCGTGAGTTGCCATCCCAAGAACAATCCCGCAACCGCCGCCCAGGCGATGTTCCAAGACTTGGGGCACGGCGCGGCGAGCGCCTTGTCGTCGCGGCGCGCGGCAATTGCCTGCCAGAGAACAACGAGGGCGGCGCCGACGCACGCTCCTAGCAGTCCCGTCAGGGCCGGCGAAATCGAAGCGAGTTCGGGCAATTCATCGAGCATGGCGGATGCCGGATTCGCATAGAGTTGCGGCCAGATCATGCCGCACGCGAGGCCGGAGACGAGCGGCGCGACGAGCAATCGCCACTGCGGCGGCTTTCCGTCGCGGGCGATGAGTGCCGCCGACCAAAGCGACGCGAGCAACACGGCGAGGAACGCAAGTTCGCCCCCGGCAATGGCCGCGCCTTCCGCCTCCAGAAGCTCGGCGAGGCTGCCGTAGCGAAATAGCGGTCCCGTCGCCGCAATCGCGACGAGCACAAGACCGGCGCCGAGCTCGACGAGGGCATACCGCGGCGAGAACCGCGCGCCGCAATCGCGGCAACGACCGCGGAGCAACAAGTAGCTCACGATGGGAATGTTGTCGTAGGGTCGGATCGGATGCTTGCACGCCGGGCAATGCGACGGCGGATGGACGATGCTCAGTCCGGCGGGCAGGCGGTAGACGACGACGTTCAGAAAGCTGCCGATCGACGCGCCGATGGCGAAGATCCATAGACCGACGATCCAATGCCAGAGATGCAGCGTGGCAAAGGCGTCGGCGATGAGCGGGAAGTCGGGCATGTGTTGGGAAACCGCGGCCTGCGACCGGATTGGCGCGTTGGAAGGTAAACACGTTCGCGCAAGCCGGACAACCGTCACGACCGCACCGTTTGGCGCGAGCGCCATTGTGGAAATCGCGTCGGGCGGATGTGCGGGATCGCGCAAATCGCCGTCGGTCGGCGCAACGATTTTGCGGCGCGAAGTATCCTTTTAATGTACGCCCGGGGGGACTCTGCACCCAGCGGGCGCGTTGGGTGCTGCCGGCCGACGTGCGACGGTCGTTGTCGCGGCCGATCGCCGGGCCGAAAAATCACGCTCGTTCAGAAGGAAGCCATCCCGTGCTCTCGTTCTCCAGCAAATCGCGGCGGATGAAGGATGCCCAGGGCTATTTGACGAAGATCGTCAACAATCACAGCCCGACGCTCGAAGCTTACGCTCTCGGGGAGCGCGAGGAACGGCGGTTGAATTTGACGATTCCCGTGTATGTGGTTCCGGCGCTGGGGAACGTGGTGGACGTGGCCGCGGCAAAGGCGACGGTGACCAAGGAGTTTTCCAGCATCGGCTTTTCCGTGATTCTCGACGAAGCGCTGGGAACCGACGAAGCGGTCGTGGTGATGGCCTGGGACGGCACGACGACGTACTTTCGCGGCGACGTGAAGCATCAAAGCCCGATCGGGGCGGGATTGTGGCAGTGCGGCATTCAAGTGACGGAGATCGTGCCGTCGGGCGAGTATCCGGAGTTGGGGACGCTGGAGATTTGAGCGTTGCTTTCACCGCCGAGGCGCAGAGACGCGGAGAGAAGGCAGAAGGCAAAATGAAAAATGAAGAATGAAAAATGCGGTTGAATGCCGACCTCGAACGGAGTCGCCTCCTACGATCGTTTCGGAAAAACTTGCTGCGGGTGTAAAAAACTTCCTTGAAATCGCCGCGGCGATCTGCTATGGTATGCAAAGCCTAAGCGGTATTTCGCGAGCCTGACGTAACGTCGGGTATCTCACAAAGCCCAGGCCGCCGATCGTCGGCGCGTTCGGGCTTTTTTCGTGTCGCCACGCTGGCGGCGCGAGACGGCAACGCAACGAGCGACGGTCCGTGCGCGTTCGTTTCTCTTACCACGGGAGGCGTTTTATGGCCGCATCGTCGCTTGCACCGGCCGCCGTTGTTGCGGGCCGGTTTGCTTCGCTCAAGGAACTCGTCGCGCTGCTCAAGAGCTTGGGGCGGCTCGACGAACCGATCACCACGCCAGCCGGATTGCGGCGGGTGATCGAGTTGGCCCTGTCGCTGGGCAAGCTCGTCGGGCTGGACGCGACGTGGCTGCAGCGTTTGCAGTCCGCGCTCGACAACGAGGCGGTGTTCGAGCTGGTGCTCGCACTCGTGCGCCTGGCGGCGCAAGCGGCTACGGCCCGCAACCACGAGAAGGGATTGCGAATCCAGACGGCGGACGCGGAAGTCGTGTTGTCGGCGACGGCGATTACCGACTGGCTGCCGATCGTGTTGGAGTTGATCGAGCTGTTCCGTTTGCTGCGGGGGCGGTCATGAAACGAGCATGCGAACTTGCGAACCGAACGTATGCACGCGATCCGATCTTTCGGTTGCCGCCCTTGCGCGTCGAGGCGACTTACGCGGCGCTGGCGGAGACGATCGACTGGGGTTTGGCGGCCTATCGCGTGCCGGAGCAATGGAAGGCGACGCGCGGCGAGGGAATTCGCGTCGCGGTGCTCGACACGGGCATCGACGCGCAGCACCCGGACCTCGGCGGCGCGATCGACGCGATGCGGGATTTCACCGACTCGCCGCGCGGCGCGGAGGACGCGCACGGGCACGGAACGCACGTGGCGGGCACGATCGCAGCGCGGCGGAACGAGCGGGGCGTGGTCGGCGTCGCGCCCGAGTGCCGGTTGCTCGCGGCGAAAGTGCTCGGCGACGACGGCAGCGGAACGAGCGCGGAAGTGGCCGCGGGAATCGCCTGGGCCGTCGAGTCGGGCGCGGACGTGTTGTCGCTGAGCTTGGGATCGCCGGATCCGAGCGACGCGATTCGCGCGGCGATCGAGCGGGCGGTGGCCGCGGGGCGATTCGTGATATGTGCAGCGGGAAACGAGGGACGCGACGACGCGGTCAATTATCCGGCGCGGTGGGAGACGACGATCGCGGTGGGCGCGGTCGATCGCTTCGGGCAAGTCGCGCGGTTTTCGAGCCGCGGACCGGAGGTCGACATTTGCGCGCCGGGGGCGGACGTGCTGTCGACGTTTCCCGGCGGGCGGTACGCGCGGCTTTCCGGAACGTCGATGGCGACGCCGTTCGTGACAGGCGTCGTGGCGCTGATGCTCGCGAAGCATCGTACGCAAGGCGGCGCGACGCCGGTGCGAAACAACGGCGAACTGCGCGAGCATTTGCGGCGGACGGCGACGGACGCGGGACCGGTGGGGCACGACCCGGCGTTTGGATTCGGCCTCATCAATCCGGAAGCGCTATTGGCGGGACCGCCGGGAGCGGCTCCGCGGCCGAACGATCCGCCTTTGCCTGGCGTGACAATTTTTATTCCGCAAGCGCGCGTGGTGGAGACGACTTGACCAGCCCTTGGCGGCGGCGGATTTGAGGCGGGTACGTTTTTTGACGCAGAGGGCGCGGAGGTTTCGCAGAGGACGCAGAGGCGATTCCGGCGGCTACAAGTTTTCTTTCGGTGGGCAGTGCGCTGTGGGCAGTTGGCGGACGGAAACGGTTGACGGGAGAGATTGATCGTGCGCGTATTGCTTCGATCGTTGAGTTGCGGCCTGATGCTTGGCGCGTCGTTGCCGTTGTTGGCGGCGAATCCGGCGAGCGAGTTGGCGGCGGCGGTGGACGATTTGTCGCGGAACGTCGCGGCCGAAGGGTGGCGGGCGACGCGGTATGTGTCGGTTTATCACGCGAGCGAGCGCGAACGGGCGGAGCAGCGGGCCGTGTTGTCGTTCGTGCTCAATGCGGTGTCGCGGAGTGCGAAGCTCGTCGAGCCGCGCGTGGTCGACGCGGACGGAAGCACGCTCGTGCGGATCGACTTGCACGATTACAAGCTGCCGGCCGAAGCGTGGGAGGCGCTCGTGGCCGACCGCGAGCCGTATTGGCACATCACGACGGAGGCGCTCGACCCGCGAACGAACAAAAAGACGACGGTTTACACGGACGGCGGCTGGGTCGGGCTGGATGCGGCGCGGCGGTTGCGCGAAATGACGGCGAGCGGCGGGGCGATCGTGCGCGGCGATTGGTTCATCGCCAAGGCGACCACGCCGCCGCACTACTATCGCCTGGCCGGAATCGGCGCGACGCTCGGCGAGTGGCACAAGCTGGTCGGCGTCGATCCGCGGGCAGTCGTGGCGCTGCGGGCGAATCGCGGGGCGAACTTGATTTACTCCGGCGTGACGCGAAAGCCGCGGCGCGTGTCGCGGTGGCAGGGACCCGCGGGCGGCGTGTGGCAAACCTACGACACGTTCGGCGACGATCCGGCGAAGGACCCGCTGCGCAACCCGACGTTTTCGGGCGGTTTCGACGCGAGCGAGCACATCGCGGCGAAACCGAACGGGCCGCATTGGTTCGCGCTGTTCGACGCGAAGGGCGCGCGGCAGGACAGCGTGCCGGACCGGTTAGCGAAGGACGACACCGATCCGCACGGCGACGGCGTGCTCGTGCCGATGTTGTCGTGCGTGCGGTGTCACGTCGAGGATGGCTTGCGGCCGTTCGTGGACGATCAGCGGCGGCTCGATGCGAAGGGGGCGAAGCTGGTTGTCGCGGACAAGGAGACGGCCGAGGCGCTGGCGGCGTTTTACGATCCGGCGAGGCTCGAAAAGCAGGCGGCGCGGGATCGCGCGGACTATGCGGAAACGGTGGCGCGGGCGACGGGCGGGATGACGGTGAAGCAACTCGCGGCGGGGCTGGGGCGCGCGTATGGCGGGTATGCGAATGAGCTGGTCGACGCCGAGCGGGCGCGGCGGGAGTTGGGAGTGGTGGAGCTCAAGGGGCTCGCGGCATCGCGCGATCCGGTGTTGCTGGCGCTGGCGGCGGGCATTGCCGTGCAACGGCAGCAGTGGGAGGCGTCGTTTGCGGAGGCGGCGGTGCTCGTTGCGCCGCGGTAGCGGTGACTTGGCTCATTCACAATCGAGGTGCGATTATGGGAACGAACACGATTGGCGTCGTGTGGCGACACTGGAGCGGTCTTGCGATGGCGAGTTGGTTGGCTTCTTTAACGCAGAGGGCGCGGAGGTTGCGCAGAGGACGCGGAGAAGCGAGCGCGTCGTCGATCTTGGCTGTTGGGACTCGGCTCATTCACAGATGGCGCAGATGGACGCGGATGAACAACGTCGAGTACTTGGAGAACGCTGAAGACGTCGGCGTTGGAATGTATTGTCCGCGACCTCTGCACAACCTCTGCGCCCTCTGCGTTAGAAAAGTACCGGCTCGTTTCTCGTTAGTCGCCCGATGTTTCGGCTGGGCTTCGTTGCTGGGGGTGGGATTTCTGGCGGATGCCGGCTTCGGGCGGGAGCGGGCGGTGGTGCGATTGGATACGGGGCTTGTGGTTGTGCCGTTTGCCGTGCCGGTGGCGACGCCGGTGGCCGTGGTGCAGCCGGGCGGAGCGTATTACGTGTTTGGGCCGCGCGAGGCGGAGGGCGAGGCGACGTTGCGGGCGGAGTTCGAGGCATTCCGGCGGTGGCGGCAGGAACAGCTTGCGAACAACGCAGAGAACACGGCTCGCGCGGCGGCGGAGGATTCGTTGCCGCGCGAGGATGCGGACCGCGCACGGTCGCTGGTGGCCGAGCACTGTTTGGCGTGTCATCGTGGGCCGCAGGCGAAGGGTGGCGTGCGGCTCGATGGGAGGCTTTCGAGCGATGCGCGGCTCGCGGCGATGCGGGCGGTGCTCGCGGGGAAAATGCCGAAGGGAAAGACGCTCGCCGACGATGTGGCCGGCGAGTTGTTGTACGAGTTGACGGAAGGGGTTTCTCGGACTTCTGCGAAAGGAGAGTGAGTTATGGCATGGCGTGCGTGGGGTTGGGCGATTTGCGGGCTCGCGCTATTGGTTGCGGCGGAGCGGTCTGCGGCGGCTTGCGACCGCGCGGTCGTGAGCACTCGGGCGGTCGATTGCGTTGTGGGGCACGTGAGTGTGCCGCTGGCGACAACGACGGTAAGTCCGCTGGTCGTTGCGCCGTTGGCGGTCGTTCCGCTTGAGGCGCCGGTGGTGCTGCAAGACTATGGCCGCTCGGCGGTGGCGGTACGTACCGTTCGCGGTGTTGCCGTGCGGCCGCTGGTCGTGCGGCCGAGTCGGGCGCGGAGCGTAACGCGGGTGCGGACGGTGGTGCGGTAACGCGGCTCGCGGCGGTGATTGTAATTGGCATCGAGCGTGTGAAGCGCGTCTGTAGGAGGCGAGTCCTTTCGTCGAGTGGCGTGGTCGCGGCGACGTTGGAGTTCATCGGTCGATCGGTCGGCGAAAGGATTCGCCTCCTACAGTTTTGGGCTACGGATCGAGTCGTTAGCGGAAACGAGGTGGGTCATGGTTCGTTCCGACGGCGTGCGGGTTTCGCTTTCGGCGGGCGAGTGGTGGAAGATCGCAATCAGCAACGCGATCGCGGTCGGCGTGATCATCGTCACGTTGTGGACGAAGCAAGCGGTGATCGAGAACGAGATCGTGCACCTCAAGCAGGCGATCGCGAAGCTGGAGCGGAAGCTGGAGGCGCGCTGATGCACTTGGACGCGGCGGATGTGCGGACTCTTGGGATCAGCGAAGAAACGAGTGGGTTAGTTTTTTAACGCAGAGGGCACGGAGGGCGCGCAGAGGACGCAGAGAACGCACAAAACAAATACGACGCAGCGGGCCCGATGGCGTAGCCTTCACATTCCTCCTCTGCGCCCTCTGCGAATCCTCTGCGCCCTCTGCGTTAGAAAACTAACCATATCAACGCGCTTATAGGACTGGTTAGCTGCAAACGACTCTATCAAAGGCATTGGCAATGACGATACGCGATCGGATTGTGGAGTTGCGGCGGGTGAAGGCTCGGGATTTGCGGGCGAATCCGCGGAATTGGCGGAAGCATTCCGAGAAACAGCGCGCAGCGCTTCGCGGCTTGCTAGAGGAGATCGGATACGCCGGGGCGCTCTTGGCGCGGGAGACCGACGACGACGCGCTCGAACTGATTGACGGTCACTTGCGCGCCGAGACGACGCCGGACGAATTGGTGCCGGTGCTCGTGCTCGACGTGACGGAGAAGGAGGCGGACATGCTTCTGGCGACGCACGACCCGCTCGCCGCGATGGCCGAGACGGACGAAGAGGCGCTCGCGGCGCTGTTGGCGAACTTGCAGACGGACGACGCGCGGGTCGAGCAGTTGCTCGCGGACCTGGCGATGGAGCACGCGGGAGTGCCGTTGCCGCCGATTCCGCCGCCGCCGGAGATCGAGATTCCGCGGGTGTTTCAGGTGATCGTCGATTGCGCGGACGAGGACGAGCAGCGGGCGGTGTACGACGAGATGGTTGCGGCGGGGAGGAAGTGTCGGGTGCTGGCGTTGTGACGGCGAGGAGTGAGGAGTGAGGATCGAGGATTGAGGGTCGAGGGGAATGTGCGCGTTAATGCTCGATGAGCGATTGGAATATCAGTGATGATTGATGATTGATGAACGATGAGTGATGAACGGATGGAGTGTTCCCCGAATCCCGAATCCTGAATCCCGAATCCTTTTGCTGACCCCCGACCCCTGAACCCAGACCCCTGCTATGCAACTCCACGTCGAGTGTCCCGTGTTCGAGAGTTTTCGCGTCGCGCAGGTGGCGGGAATGTTTGACTTGCCGCTGGCGGAGAAGCTGCGCGAGACGTTTGTCGTCGAACCGCCGGAGCTCGATGGTGCGGAACCGGACCGAGATTGGCGGATTGGGCTCATTGTCGGGCCGTCGGGAAGCGGGAAGTCGACCGTGGCGCGGCGGTTGTTCGGCGCGCGGTTGTACGAGCGCGGGGCCTGGCCGGCGGACCGGGCGGTGATCGACGGCGTGGGCGAGTTGCCGGCGCGGACGATCGTCGAGTTGTTCACGGCGGTCGGGTTTAGCTCGCCGCCGAGTTGGGTGAAGCCGTATCACGTGCTGTCGGGCGGAGAGCGGTTTCGCTGCGACTTGGCGCGGGCGCTGGCGAGCGCGCTCGTCGAACATTGCGCGCTCGTCGAGCGGTGCGAAGATGGGATCACGAAAGCGCGAAAACACGAAAGGGGTGAGGTGCTGCCGATCGTGGCGTTTGATGAGTTCACGAGCGTGGTGGATCGGCAGGTGGCGCAGTTTGGGTCGGCGGCGATTTCGCGGGCGGTGCGGAGCGGGCGGGCGCCGTGCCGGTTCGTGGCGGTGACGTGTCATCGCGACGTGGCGGAGTGGCTCGAGCCGGATTGGACGCTCGACATGGCGACCGGCGAGACCGACTGGAGGCGGCTTCGGCGACCGGACATCCGCGTGGAAGTCGTTCGTTGCCGAGCACATTTGTGGAAACTGTTTGCGCGTCATCACTATTTGAGCGGGGGCTTGAGCGTGCGGGCGCGGTGCTTTTTGGCGCGGATCGGCGAGGCGCCAGTGGCGTTTTGCGCGACGCTCGCGTGCATTGGACGCAAAGGGCATTGGCGGATTTCACGGATCGTGACTCTGCCGGATTATCAGGGCTTGGGCGTGGGGATGAAGTTCGCCGAGGCGGTCGCGGAGCTGCATCGCGCGGAAGGAAAGCGGCTGAACATCACGGCGAGCCATCCGGCGGTGATCGGGCATTGCAAGAAGTCGCCGCGGTGGCGGGCCGTGTCGTTTCGGCGCGGCGGGCGACGGCGCGGGCCGGAGTTCGTGAAGGATTATCGCGCGGCGGAGGGACGGGCGGTGGCTTCGTTCGAGTTTGTGGGTGGCGGTGAGGGATTCACCACAGAGGACACGGAGGGCACAGAGGGAAGAAGTGATGAGTGATGATTGAAGAACGATGAGCGATGAACGTGGGGACCGCAGGAGAGATGCGCGATGAATCTGGGTGGGCACGAGTCGAATGGGAAGGTTACGGACCGTGGGTTGGGAAGCGGCGCCGAGGCCGAAACGGTCCCGGGAGAGATCGACAAGGGCACGCGCGACACGATTGCGGCGATGCTGAGGATCGGTTGTGACTTGCGGATGGCGGCTTGGGTCGCGGGACGATCGCCGGCGGAAGTGAAGGCGGTCATCGAGGAGGACGAGACGTTTTTGCGCGACGTGCAGAAAGGGAATTCATTTTTCGATTACAAGCACCTCTTGCATCTCGACGAAGCGGCGAAAGACAAGAAGAACTGGCGAGTGTCGATGTGGCTCTTGGAGCGGCTGCGGCCGGAAAGGTACGAGAAGCAGCGGCCGCGGACGATCAAGGAGAGCCAGTTGATGCCGCTCTTGCGGTCGATGGCGGACGCGCTGGTCGACGGAGTCGCCGACGAGGCGGCGCGCGAGGCGCTGTTCGACCGTGTGATGGCGACGGCGGAAGCGCTCGATCCGAACGGGGTTTTGGGGAAAGACGATGGATATTGAAGCGCTGTGCGCGTATTACGGCCTGTCGCGGACGTTCGTCGTGCGGCTCGTCAAGCGGCTGTACGCGAAGGCGCGGCGGCGGCACTTGCGGGCGGTGCAATCGGCGGCGCCGGGCGAGCCGCTGCTCGATTGGGCGCGGGCGATGCTCGCGGAGCATTTTCGGCTTGCGCCGTCGGCGATGCACTTGTGGCTGGCGGACGAGCTCGACGCGATGCGCGTGCGGCGGGGGACGAAGCTGAACTTGATCGGGCCGCGGGGGAGCGCGAAGTCGACCGTGGCGACGCTGGCCTACGTGCTTCGGTGTGCGGTCGAGGCGGCGGAGCCTTATGTGTGGATCGTGTCGGACACGCGGCACCAGGCGTGCGCGCATCTGGAGAACCTCAAGAGTGAGTTGGTGGAGAATGTGGCGCTGGCAGAGCGCTATCCGGGCAGCGTGGGCGCGGGGCCGGTTTGGCGCTCCGGGACGATCGTGCTGGCGAATCGGGTGATGATCGAGGCGTTCGGGACGGGGCAGAAACTGCGCGGGCGGCGGCGGCGGGCGCATCGGCCGACGCTCGTTGTGTGCGACGATTTGCAGAACGACGCGCACGTGCACTCGCGGTTGCGGCGCGAACATTGCCGCGAGTGGTTTCACGGGGCCTTGATGCAAGCCGGAACGCCGCGGACGAATTTCGTGCACTTGGCGACCGCGCTGCACCGCGAGGGATTGGTGCTGGAACTCGATCGGACGCCGGGTTGGAAATCGCGAACGTTTCGGGCCATCGAGCGGTGGCCGGCGAACGAGGCACTGTGGGAGGCGTGGCGGCGGATTTATTGCGACGTGCAGCGGGGCGACGCGCGCGAGGCGGCGCGGGCGTTCTTCGAGGAGCATCGCGCGGCGATGGAAGCGGGTGCGGAGGTGCTGTGGCCGGAGCTGGAGGATTTGCATGCGCTGCGGTGCTTGGAAGTCGAGGTGGGGCGGACGGCGTTTGCGCGGGAGAAGCAGAGCTCGCCGGTGAATCCGGAGCGGTGCGAGTTTCCGGAGGAGTACTTCGAGGGTGAGTTGTGGTTCGACGCCTGGCCGACGGCGGTGCGGATCAAGACGCTGGCCCTCGATCCGAGCAAGGGGGCGGCGGACCGCGCGGGCGATTTTTCGGCGTTCGTGCTGCTGGCGGTCGACGCGGCCGGCGTGCTGTTCGTGCAGGCGAATCTGGCGCGGCGGGCGACGGAGCGGATCGTCGAGGACGGCGCGGCGCTCGTGGCGGAGTTTCGGCCGGATGCGTTCGGCGTCGAGGCGAATGCGTTTCAGGAGTTGCTGGCGGCGGAGTTGCGGCGGGCGCTCGCGGCGCGGGGATTGGGGGACACGCCGCTGTGGACCGTGGCGAACTACGCGGACAAGCGGGTGCGGATCCGGATGCTCGGGTCGTATTTGTCGCGGGGGCGGTTGCGGTTCAAGTCGGGCTGTGCTTCGACGCGGATGCTCGTCGAACAGTTGCGCGATTTTCCGATCGCGGATCACGACGATGGGCCGGACGCGCTCGAAATGGCGATTCGGCTGGCGTCGGCGCTCGAGCAAGGCGCGCGGCAGAGCGATGGGTTGGGGGATCGGATTCGGTTGAGCGTTTGATTGCGGCCGGTTTTGCGGGTCTCTAAATCCGACGAAAAACGAGTTGGTTGTTTTTTTAACGCAGAGGGCGCAGAGGATCGCAGAGGTCGCAGAGAAGAGGAGAGCGAAGGAAATGCATGCGATGAGACACTTTATTGTGGCGCATTCTCTGCGTCCTCTGCGCGACCTCTGCGCCCCCTGCGTTAAAAAACTAACCCGCGTCTTTTTCGTTAGAGGTGCGGGCTGTTGAGAGTTCAAGCTGTTCCGATTTGGGTTCATTGTGAGGAGGGAGTTATGTCGCGTCGAGATCGTCGTCGTGGTTCGCGGGGTTCGTTGACGGAGGCGTTCGATGATTTGTATGCGGCGCTGGTGGATCCGCGGGAGGCTTGGGGCGATGGTGAGGAGGACGGGTGGTTGCCGCTATGGGGCGCGGGGGACGGCGGCGTTGCTTGTCCCGCGGCGATTGCGACCGAGGCGGACTTGCGAGCGATTCGCTCCGAGTGCCGCGCGCTGGCCGCGTCGAACGAGTTTGCGATCAACGGGCACGAGAACCGGATCAGCTATCTCGTCGGCGCGGGGCATATGTATCGGGCGACGGTGAAGAAGGGCATGGCGTCGCCCGAGGGCTTGCACCTCGCCGTGCAGGCGGTGCTCGACGAGTTTTGCCGGGCAAATGCGTGGCGGGCGCGGCAAGAGGAGATCGTGCGGCGGCGGGATCGCGACGGCGAGGCTTTTTTGCGGCTGTTTCTCGCGCCCGACGGGTCGACGCGGGTGCGGTTCGTCGAGCCGGGGCAGATTGCGACGCCGGCGGAACTCGCGGGCGACTCGGCGGCGACGTTTGGGATCGTGACGGAGAGAGACGACGTCGAGACGGTGCTGGCCTATTTCGTCGACGGCGAGCGCGTGCCGGCGGAGGAGATTCAGCATCGTAAAGCGAACGTCGACGCGAACGTGAAGCGGGGATTGCCGCTGTTTTACCCGGTGCGGAAGAATCTGCGGCGGGCGGAGAAGCTGCTGAGGAACATGAGCGTGCTGGCGGAGGTGCAATCGGCGATTGCGCTGGTGCGGAAGCATCGCGGGCCGGCGGCGGGCGTGCAGCAGCTCGCGGCGGCGTCGGCGGACGGTTCGGCGACGCATCCGGCGACCGGGCGGACGACGAACTTTCGGCGGTTCGCGCCGGGAACGATTCTCGACGTGCCGGCGACGACGGAATACGACTTTCCCGCGGCGGCGCTGGATGCGGGGAGCTTCGTGGCGGTATTGCGGGCGGAGCTGCGGGCGATCGCGGCGCGGCTGGTGATGCCGGAGTTCATGCTGACGTCGGATGCGTCGAACGCGAATTATGCGTCGACGCTCGTGGCGGAAGGCCCGGCGGTGCGGATGTTCGCGCGGTTGCAGGCGCGATTGATCGAGGAGGATTTGTGGGTGCTGTGGCGGGTCGTAAGGAACGCCGTGCGGGCGGGAAAGCTGCCGGAGGCGGCGGTCGAGACGATCGAGATTCAGGCGGCGGCGCCGTCGCTGGCGGTGCGCGATGAATTGAAAGAAGCGCACGTACACAAGATCGAGCACGACGCGGGAATCTTGTCGAAGCAGACGTGGAGCGCGCGGCGGGGGCTGGATTTCGATCAGGAGCAGGAGAACTTGCGCGGCGGGCGGATGTTGTGAAACGCGGAGGGACGGAGGAAATGCAGAAGGCAGAATGAAGAATGCAGAATGGGGCTGCGATCGACGGTTGCGAAGTTCCTGCGCTCGTGCGCCGATTTGGGTTGGTTCGTATTTTAACGCAGAGGGCGCGGAGGTCGCGCAGAGGACGCAGAGAGAATCCGAAGAACTCGACGTTCGCGACGCCGATCGCATTGAGTACCTCTTTCGTTCTTCTCTGCGACCTCTGCGCCCTCTGCGTTAAAAAAGGTACCGGCTCGTTTTCGGAAGATCAGAGTTCGCGGTTGGGGTCGTTTTGCCAGGTGTGGCATTCGAAGCCGACGAGGGCGGCGCTTTCGGCGTGGGGCGTGACGTGGCGGACGGTGGCTTCGAGGACTTCGTGGTTGTAGACGATCGTGGCTTTCGACCCGACGGCGAAGGCGCGATCGCAGGGCATGACGAGGCACAGGCCGGAGAGGGATTCGTCGTGAACGCCGACGAGGAGTGCTTCGCCGGGCGTTTGCCAGACGACGGCGGTGTCGACTTCGGGGTCCTTGAGGAACCGCGTGCCTTGGCGGAGGTCGTCGAGGACGGAGTCGTAACGGGGGTCGAAGGCCGGGTGCATGGGGCGACTCCCGCGGTTGAAACGCCGCTCGCTCTTCGTTGTGGTAGCGGCAATGCGCGATGCGACGGCGACTCGGCGTCAGGCCGGCGCGGGTTGGGCGCGTTGGTGAACGTGCGTCCAACACCGCTTGGCCTGACCTACGGCAAACGCCGGAGCGCAGGGCTATACAAGTCTAGCTTGCGAAGCTCGCGAAAAATGGCCGAGAAAACGGGGGTTGGCGCAGGTAGAGTCGTGTAAATGCGGATCCGTGCGCCGCATAGCTTTTCGTTGTATTGCGAGGATCGAATGCACCGCCCGATCGTGGTTGTTTTATTTGTCGCTGGTCTCGGCTGCGGACTGGCTTATTCGTTTCGCGATTCGCCGGCCGTTGCCCGGTGGTTCATGGCGGCGGAGGCGACGGAGGCGTTGCCATTTGCGTGGCCGCCGGTGCTCGGCGAGGAGTATCCCGACTTGGAGCTGATCGATCAGACGGGCCGGACGACGCGGCTATCGGACTTTCGCGGCAAGGTGATTCTGGTGGAGCTGGTGGGGACGCCGTGCAGCGCGTGTCAGGCGTTTGCGGGCGGGAAGCAGTACGGACCGTTTCGCGGCGGGACGTGCCAGCAGAACCTGGAGTCGATCGACGTGTTTGCGCGGCGGTACGGCAACGTCAACTTGAAGGGCAACGACGTCGTGCTCGTGCAGGTGTTGTTGTTCAACGATTCGATGCAGGCGGCGACGGCCGAGGACGCGGCGGCGTGGGCGAAACACTTTCGCATGGACCGGGCGAAGAACCGGATCGTGCTCGCGGGACTGCCGGCGATGGCGACGCGGCAGAGTTACGACATGATCCCGGGGTTTCATTTGGTGGATCGGGATTTCAAACTCGATCGCGAGAGCGCGGGGCACACGCCGCGGCACGATTTGTATCGAGAGCTGCTGCCGCGGATGGGCGAGCTGGTGCGGCGAGGGCGAAGCGCTAGAGCTTTGTCAAACCTTAATTCTAGGGTGGGTGCCACTGCTGGCTTGTCCAGCAGTGAGAATCGACGTTTGACGTTGCCGCACGAATCGCACTGCTGGACAAGCCAGCAGTGGCACCCTGATTTTTAGCGTTGACAGAGCACTAGAGCCGGCAGTTGGTGATTTGCGTTTCCAGAATCGCCGAGGCTCCGAGCGCTTCGAGCTTTTCCATGATCTCGATCATTTCCTTGCGCTTGACCATCACCCGGACGGCGCACCACTCGGGGTCTTCGAGGGCGCTGACCGTCGGCGAGTTGAAGCCGGGGGTGACTTGCTCGGCCGCCTGGAGCTTGCTGCGGGGGACGTTGTATTCGAGGAGCGAGTAGCTGCGGGCGATGACCACGCCTTGGAGCCGGCGGACGATCCGGTCGGCGAGGTCGGGATGCGCACAGCGCGGGTTTTGGATCACGACGGTTTGATAGCGGCCGATGTCTTCGAGAACGCGAAGCTGATTGGCAGCGAGCGTGCTGCCCGTTTCGACGAGGTCGACGATCGCGTCGGCGACGCCGAGGGCGATCATGACTTCGACCGAACCGCTGAGATCGACGAGATGCAGATGGGCGCCGTGGCTCTTGAAATACGTTTCGGTGACGTGCGGGAAGCTGGTGGCGACGCGGGCGCCGGCGAGATCGCGGACGTGGCTGGCGGGGCTCGACTCGGGGACGCAGATCGACAGGCGGCATTCGCCGACGCCGAGATCGAGCCGCGTGGCAACGTCGGCATTCGCTTCGGCGACGAGGTCGCTGCCGGTGATGCCCATGTCGATCGCGCCCTCGGCGCAGAGGACGGGGATGTCCTCGGTGCGGAGGAAGGTCATGTCGATCGGCAGCTCGCGGACGCGGGCGAAGAGACTTCGCTCCTGGCGGCGGAAACTCAGCCCGGCTTGCTTGAGGAGTTCGGCGGTGATTTCGGAGAGGCGGCCTTTGCTGGGGACGCCGAAGCGGAAGTTTTTCATCGGGGGTCGGGATTCGGGGGTCAGGGGTCGGGGGGTCAGACATCGGGAAATACTCCCAAGTCCCGCGCCCCTAGTCCCGCGGCCCTCTTGTCTTGAATTCGCGTTCGTGGTTGTTGGCGGGGATGGATACTTTGTAGGTTTTGGCGTCGGTGGCGACGGTGAGCTTGATGTGGTGGCCTGCGCACGTTTCGGTCGCGTTGGCGATGTATTCGTCCGGGACGTTGAGGGCGGCCTGGCCTTCGCGGACGTTTTTATGGACCTGATACGTGGCGGCGATCGACTTCGTTTCGCGGAGCGTGGCGACCGTTTGCCCGTCGCAGCCCTTGCGCGCGCCGTTGTTCATGATCGCCACGGCGGGTTCGAGAGCGGTGAGGACGGCCGGGTTGTTGCTGGCTTCCAGGCCGTGGTGCGTCGTTTGATAGACATCGACCTTGCCGACGAGGTTCTCGGGGCAGACGAGTTGGTGCTCGACGTTCCAGGTCAAATCGCCGGCGTCGAAGAACCGGAAGTCGCCGTACGAGACGAGCAGGACGACGCTGTTGGCGTTGTCGGAGCCGTCGCGGTCTTTCGGCGCGTGGAGCTTGCAGACGTGTTCGCCGGGGGCCGCGGCGGTTTTTTGGGCTCCCGTTGCAGCGCTCGCGGACCGGATCATTTGCTGCCGCGTGGCGAGGCATTGCACCGTCAGCTTCGGCGCGGCGTCGGCCTCGGCTTTGGCAGCGGATTGCTTGAGTTCGAGCTTGTCGCCCGGATTGACGACGACGCGGCGGTCGCATTTGAGCGCCGCGTAGGCGCGGTCGGGTTTCTCGGGCATGCCGGGAAACTCGCCGTTGTCGTAGACGGTTTTGATCGGCATGAGGGCGGCGAGATCGGCCGCGCCGCCAAAGTGGTCGCGGTGATAATGCGTGACGACGAGGTGGTCGATCTGCCGCAGCTTGGCGACTTCCGTGGCGACCTTGAAGATTCGTCCCGCGTCGCGGCGGCCGGGATTGCCCGTGTCGACGAGAATGCTCTCACCCTCGGGCGTGACAATCAGCGTGGCGGCGCCGCCTTCGACGTCGATCCAGTAGATGTCGAGTCCGCGCGGTTCGTCGGCGCGGGCGGCAGCAGAGGCGACCAACATGGCGCCCAATGCCGCAAACCCAAGCCGACCGACGCGCGAGATTGCTGCGGTCATGGCTATTACTCCTCGGCACTTGCGATGGCATCGTTGACCGTAATCCAAAATCTGACCATCGCGAGCAGAACCTTGAATGTCGGTATCCACGCGAGAATGAGCAACAGGATCAGGAATTGGGTAGTGGGTTCGTCTAATCCGTGAATTCACCGGAGACCGAGTGACGCCCGCAAGTCATTTGACGGATAGTCCCCGATGAAGTAGTGCGTCGTGCCGTCCGGTGCATCAACGGCATTGATTTCTGATCGCACGCGCAGCCTCTGGATACCGTAGCGGTAAGCTGGCTTATGCCGGAGCTTGGGTTGATCTGGCGGAATAACGGCCGCAAGTATTTCGTCCGCCGTCACCGACAACGCACCCGCGTCGTGGCGATGCTTGATGTACGCGAGCATCTTAGATTCGACTGGTCCCATGCCCGCATTCTAGCCGGCCGGGCGGCTGGAAGGGAGGCGTCCGAGAGGAGAGCATGAATAAAGCCCCGCCGGTCTCGGCGGGGCTTTATAGCCGTTAGCGATGCTTCGCGCGTCGCGGCCTCTTGACCGTCGTTTTCGTTGATGGAACGGTAATGCGTAGCGGCTCGGTGACGGTCGTCCGCAGAATCAGCCGCGTAATCGCTTGGCGATTCGATAGCGTTAGCCGTGGGACGGTCGGCGGCATTGATTGCTTTGTCTTGCCCATGCTATTGCTCCTGTTCAAAAGTATAGGCTGACATATGCCATTCGATCAAGCAATGGCTTTGATCTATTCTGACTGAAATCTACATACAATTCCTGCAAAACGTTTGCCGCCTCTGGGGTCAGGGCATCGAAGGAAACGACAGCGCTGACTTTGCCTTGGTTCCGCTTCGCTTGCCCGTCACCATTATCGGTCGGACCCCGAATCGGTATCGCAAATATCCCGAAAACGTGCTTTGTGGCTTGTCGCTCGGCATTGGTCAGGCCGTACTCGTTCCATTTTTCTTCCGTTCGGAAACAGCAATTCGCGCGCCCGCTCTTAAATACGTCCCAAATGACGCCGTGGTTTCGGGGCCACGACATCTTGTGGTCCGCGTGGGAAGGGTGGCTATTAAACGAGTAGGCGACGACGAGCTTGCGCCACCACCAATACCCGGACGGCGTGAAAACGTGAACCCGAAACGGCGAAGGCTGCTTTTTCCCCCCGCGAAAATCTTTCTGGAATGTCTCGTGGAAAGCCGCATTTAACGATGCTTCGCGGATCGCCGCTAGTCGCTTCTCAGGACGGAGCTTCCAAAATGCGCCGCCGAAAACGGCTGCCCCGTAGGCGATCAGGGCCAGTAGAGTCCACGCTCCGGCGTATTGCCTGATGAGGACGGGAACCATCGTCAGCGTTGTCGCAAGTCCCGCTTGGCCAAGTCGCCACCACATACCCGCCCTCTCAAATCGGCCCCGTCAAATCGTGGGGTACAGGCATCGTACTGGCGTTTCTGTCGGCCGTATAGTACCATTAGAATATGCAAAACCGCTCAAGCAAGCAGAAAGACACCCAGCAACTCGCCCGCGCGGTGCTCGACGCGATCGCGCCGGACGCCGAGCCGGCGATGCCACAGCCGGACGAGAAGGAAAAGGCAAAAAACCCTGCCGCCGTTGCTCTTGGACGGCTTGGCGGGCTGAAGGGCGGCAAAGCACGCGCAAAGAAGCTGAGCGCAGCTAAGCGCACGGCCATCGCCAAAAAAGCCGCTCGCAAGCGATGGGGTTATTCCGGGCGTGGCTCTGGCGGTGCATCCGGATAAGTAGTCGGAAAGCGAGCTTCGGCCACGTCTGCCGTGAAGTCCGTCGGAACTTCTATTGGATCACCGGGATTATGGTGGCGATTGAAATAATCAACATCGCGCACAAGCTGCAAGATATCGCCCAACGTACCGTTACGCCGCGCTGATGCTGACAACCGCATTTTTTCCGGCGTCGCATCCTCGATCTTGAACCATGCGAAAGTCGTTTGTTTGCCCTCGGCACTTTCGACCGGGTAAGCGTGTCGTCGCCGCACCGGCTCGCCATTCTCATTGGCAAAGTAGTCTTGCCGGCTCGCGGACGCGAGATAGCTCGCGATCCGTTTGATCGGATCGTATTTTGGCAGCCGAAACTTTCCTTCGTGCCAAAGCCACTTTGCAACCAGCATCAAGTCGCCGCTGTGGTCTCCGGTTTCCGACTCGTACTCGTCAATCAAGCTAAGGATTTGCTTAATGCGCGCGCTTGATGTCCCGCGCTTCCGTCCAGTGGCCATTAGAGTCTCCTTGGGTCAATCGTATATCCCCATCCATCGGTAACGGTTGCCGGCAAGACGATATGCCGGATTTTGGCGAGCATTTCTCGGTTAGCGGCATACCCCATTTCGCCGCGACTTTGCAATTGCCCCACTACGACGCCAGGATGCATCTTGATCCGATGCGCGAATCTTATGATTTTGTCCTTGGAATACAGCGGGCCGACGCGAAGGATGAACGAATCCAACTCCTGTTTTGGCACGAACATTTGCGCCGCTTCGTCATCGGCTCGCCGCTCAACCGGAGACTTCATTTCCACCGGGAGCATCAATTGCCCTGCAACGTCCGAATCGACGTGCGGCGTATCACGGTGGCGAACGTGGGACAATTCATGGCCAAGAGTGAACCAAAAATTGTCGATCCGATCAAATCGCGCTGCCAAACCAATGATCGGAGAACCAGCATCGCGCCAAATTGCAACACCGTCGACCTTGCATCCCGTCAAAGGCTCAACGATCACCAACCGGATTCCAAACGAGGCCAGCACAGAAGCAACCTTATGGGCTTCCTGCGGATATGCCGCGACCTTCCGTAACTCAGCTTCGCACTGCGGCATTCGATCTTCTTTGTATTCAGCGGCCATCAATGCTGCGCCGAGTTGCCGCACGCGAAAACACCACGCCCTCTGACTAGCGGTTAGCGGCTCAGTCTCATCGCCAGGACGGCGCATCGACGCCACGATCTGCGGTTCGGTTTCGAGCGATTCGACACCAAAGAACCTCATCAACTCGCCTTCCAAGGCTTCGATGTCGCCGGTCTGCTGAATCCATTGCCGCTTCTCCATTTCCTTGATCGGCGCGAGGTCGTACAGGCGAGCGCGGCGAGAAACCGCCGCAGTGTCTACGTCTGAAAACGCCAAGCGGTATTCTGCTTCGCGCTGAAGCCAAATCCCGGCGCCAGTTCCGAATGCCGCACCGATGGCATTTGCCGTGTCGGGCGTGATTGACTTCTTTCCTTGGACTATTTCGCTGATTACTTGAATCGGGCGATCAACGATCCGGGCAAGGTCCGTTTGGGTCCATCCGCGCTTGTCGAGTTCTTCGCGGATAAATGTTCCTGGTGATTCAGCCATTGCTTCGATCCTCCTGGGGCATCCGTGCCGTTTGACTTGCGGACACTTGCCACGTTACAGTTGCTTCACTACGCTGTCAATACACCTTTTCAGTGAAAAGGTGAAATGGCTATTGACAATCCGTGACCGCTCAAGCATAATCGGATTTATGAAGCAGCTATCCAAACAACAGCGGTGCGCGGTCGTCCGATGCTTGGTCGATGGTTGCTCGATCCGAGCGACGGTGCGGATCACGGGCGTTTCCAAAAACGCGATTCAGCGGTTGACCAAAACGCTCGGCGAAGCGTGCTTGGAATTCCAGAACCATGCCCTCCGCAACCTGCCCTGCAAGCGGATTCAATGCGACGAAGTTTGGAATTTTTGCTACGCGAAAGATAAGAACGTCCCCGACGAAATGCGCGGTCAACCCGGCGTTGGTTCGATGTGGACGTGGACGGCCCTCTGTGCTGACACGAAGCTAATCGTCTCTTGGCAGCTTGGCGCTCGCGACGCGGCCAACGCTCACGCCTTCATTCGCGACGTATCGGAGCGGCTGGCGAACCGCGTGCAACTGACGACGGACGGCAACCGGCTCTACCTGGAAGCCGTCGAAACGTACTTCGCCAGCAACATCGACTACGCGATGCTCGTCAAGCAATACGGGCAAGACGAGTCGCCCGAGCGAGCTTATAGCCCCGCCAAGTGCCTTGGGGCGAAAAAGACGTGGGTTCAAGGCGAGCCAGACATGGACGATGTTTCCACGAGCTACGCCGAGCGGCAAAACCTGAATATCCGGATGCAAAATCGCCGCTATACCCGGCTGACGAACGCCTTTTCCAAAAAGGCCGAAATGCTGGCCTACTCCATCGCAATCACGTTTTTCTACCACAATTTCGTGCGGGTCCACCAAACGCTGCGGATGCCGCCGGCCCTGAAAGCCGGGATCACGGATCACAAGTGGAGCATCGAAGAAATGGTCGATTTGATGCCGCTTTTGATCTACAACACCCGGCCCAAGAAAATTTCCTGATTAGACGAACCCACTACCAGGAATTGACCAAGGCTGTGTCGCACGAATCGAAGAATCGGCATGTCGGACTCCTTTCGCGACAAATCGTGGAGAACCTCCACAGAACAATGTCTCTCCTATTGCCGTGCTCGACAAGACGACTTTCTTTTCCGCGCGGCAAGTCCGGCGGCGCACAAGCCCCCTGCTGCAAGCGCAAGCGACGACGGCTCGGGCACGGCGGCCGAACCGGCCGCGGCGGGCGATGCCCCGCTCGCGTGAAGGTGCTGTTGAATCAGGACCAAATCGCGCAGATCCACTTGTCCGTCGCCGTCCATGTCGCCGTCGTCCCAGGTGGCGTCGGTGATTTTGCCGAAGTTCCTCGCGAATTGGGCTGCGTCTTTGCGGTCGATTATGGCGTCGAGCGTGACGTCGCCCGGCCGCAATTCCACGGCCCACACGTCGTCGAAATAGGCGTCGACGGGCAGCGGTTGGGCGGCGGCGGCGTTGACTTGAGCGAAGTAGCCCGAATGGTCGGGGCGCAAGGTTGGACCGGGCACGCCTTCGCCGTCGTCGTCGAAGGCAAAGATCGTGTTGAGCAGATTGGATCTCGAGCGGTCCTCGTACAGGCGGCCGGTCAGCTTCGTTCCGCCGGGGACGTCGAGGACGTCGAGTGTCAGGTAGTAGGGGTTGTGGAGCGAGTAACCGGGGATGGCCGCGACCTCCATGTAGAACGGATTGCCGCCGTCGACGGTGCGCGACTTGATCAGGTTGAGCGTGCCATTGTCGTGGTTGACCGCGACGACGTAGGTGTCGAAGTCGTTGAGCCGCGCGAGCAGGCCGATGAGGTTGTTGTTGCCGAGGCCGCCGTTGTCGAACGCGGCGGCGGTGCCGGCGATACGCGAGTTGCGATAGCGATGGGCGTCGTCGGTCGAGCTTTCGACCCAGCTCGCGCCCAGCAAGATTGGCGTTGCCTGCGGTCTCGAATAGGGGCTCGGAATGATCGCCCGTTCGTTTTCCAAACTCGGCTGCCAACCGGAGATCTCTTGGAAGTCGAGGTCGTAGCCCGTAGAGTCCCAGGACCCGAGCGGCGGATCGTGGAGTTGATTGCCGTCGAAGTCGTCGAACCAATCTGCCCGGCCCGACGAGGAGATGAGGCACAGCGTCCAGAGGGCAACCGCCAATCGCAATCGCCACGTGCCCGACGTGGAATCGCTCAATCGTCTAAGATTCATTGCTCAACTCCTTGGCGAAAAGGGACTGGAACGTCGCGGCGCCGCCAGCGCGGCTCCAACGGCAACGCCCAACTGCAATACGATGGTCGCGCCGGAAGGCTCCGGCACGGCGGCCGCATCGGCGACGATGTCGATGGGCGGCGGGACGATGACGGCCCCGCTCGACAAGCGGCGTTGAATCGCCATCGCGTCGGCCAGATCGACGTGGCCGTTGCCGTCCATGTCGCCGTCGTCCCACGTGGCGTTCGTCGACTTGCCGAAGTTGGCGGCGAGGAGGGCCACGTCGGCGCGATTGACCGTGCCGCTGAGGTTCGCGTCGCCCGCGCGCAGCGTCTTCGACGACACGTCGTCGAAGAAAGCGTCGACGAACGTCGGCGTCGCGGCGGCGGCGTTGTACTGTGCGACCCAACCGGAGTAATACGGCGAATGCACCGGTCCCGGCACGGCGTTGCCATCGTCGTCGACGGCGATGAGCGTGTTGAGCAGGACCGAGCGCGTGTCGTCGTAGACCTTGCCCACGAGCCGCGCGCCGCCGGCGACGTTTTGGACGTCGAGCTGCAAGTAAAAGTCCATGCCGGGCAGATAACCGAAGATCGGCTGCGACAGCATCGTGAAGGGCGTGGTGGGCGTGGCGTCGAGCGACTTGATGAGGTTTGCGGTTTGCGTGCGGTGGTCGATGGCGAGGACGTAAGAATCGAAATCGGCGGCCCGCGCGATCAGGCCGACGAGGTTGTTGTTGCCTGCGCCGCCGTTGTCGTTGACGCCGACGAGCCCGGCCACGCGAACGTCGCCGTATTGATGTTGCGTGCCCGTGCTGCCGACGTATCCGGCGGCGAGGTACAGGGCGGCGCCGCCTTGCGCGGGCGGGCGGACGTTGACGCGATCGCTGGCATAGACGGGCGTCCAACCGGAGATTTCCTGCCCGGCGGGCAGCGACAGGCCGAAGTATCCCCAGGCGCCGTCGGGCGGATTGTGGGCGACGTTGCCGGTGAAGTTGTCGGACCAATCGGCCCAGGCGCCGCCGGCGAGTTGCAAGCCCACAACGGCGGCAAAGAGCGTAATGCGGAGAAGCGCCAACCTTCGGAAGCAACTCAAGCTCATTGGAAAACTCCGTGGGTGGTCGTGGCGGCGAACCGACCTCGCCGCAAGCCAGGAACGTGTGGTCGTACCGCGATCCATCGGCCGAAGCCCGCCACCCGACGAGCGATCCATCCCTCCAGCATGAGTTGCGGGCGGGGAAAAGTAAACTGCCCTTCCGTCGGCTCGGGGGAATCGGGCTTTCGCCGGGGCGTCCGTCGTGCCAGCGTCGCCAGCGTACCTACTCTTTCCTATAGCCTTCGGCCTACAGCCTTCGGCCTGCAGCCTTGCTCGCGTTGCCGGAATCGCCGTAAACCCGTAGAATCCGCCCTCGCTTGGGGTCTGCGCCGGCCGTGCCGCTGCGCGGTCGCCGCAGTCGCCAACCGCCGTCAAGGAAGACGCCCGATGACCAGCCCCGTTCCCGCCGCGCGGCCGGAGAGCCGCTTCGAGCAATTGCGCCTGGCCCGCGACATCTTGCGGCAGGAAGGCGAGGCGGTCGTCCGGCTGTCGCGGTCGCTCGACGAAGTGTTCTGCGACGCGCTCGACCTGCTCCTCGCGTGCCGCGGCAACGTGCTGGTTTCCGGCATGGGCAAAGCGGGCCACGTCGGCCAAAAAATCGCGGCCACGTTCGCCTCGACCGGCACGCGAAGCTTCTTCCTGCACCCGGCCGAAGCGGTCCACGGCGACTTGGGCCGCGTGCATCCCGGCGACGTGGCTCTCGTGTTGTCTCAAAGCGGCGAGACGGGTGAAGTGCTGCAGATCCTCGCCTCGCTGGCGGCCGCCAACGTGCCGATCGTCGCCATCACGGGCCGCGCGACGAGCACGCTCGCCCAACGTGCGCAGGTCGTGCTCGCGCTCGGCGACATTCAAGAAGCCTGTCCGTTGGGCGTGGCGCCGAGCACGAGCACGACCGCGATGCTCGCCCTGGGCGACGCGCTCGCGCTTGTGGCGAGCGCGGTCCGCGGCTTTCGTCGCGAAGATTTTGCCCGCTATCATCCTGGCGGCAATTTGGGCCGCCGCCTGGCCCGCGTCGACGAAGCGATGCGTCCCTTGGCCGAATGCCGCGTGGCGCACGAGCACGAAACGGTTCGCAACGTGTTCGTCGAACGCCGCCGACCGGGCCGGCGGAGCGGCGCGATCATGCTCGTCGACGACGCCGGGCGGCTAACCGGCATTTTCACCGACAGCGATCTCGCCCGATTGCTCGAAAACCGCCGCGACGGCGAAATCGACGGCCCGATCGGCAAGCCGATGACCCGCAATCCCAAGACGATCGCCTCGGGCAGCTTGCTCGCCGATGCGGTTCAGATCATGTCGGACAAGAAGATCAGCGAACTGCCGGTCGTCGACCCTACAGGCGTTCCGCTCGGTATGCTCGATGTAACCGATCTGATGACGCTCCTGCCGGACGAACAAGCGCTCGCCGGGGACGATGCGGCGAATGCGAGACCGCCGATCAAAGAAATAGGACCGCCGGCACGTAAGGTCGCCGCAAACGACCGCGGCGACCAATCCGGCGCGTCCGCCGGCGACGATTTCGCGCCCACCACGCTTCCCTTTGCGAACCGCAAGCCCGGGGAGAACCGTATATGACCGTAGAAGCCCGCGCCAAAGCGATCACGCTCCTCATCTCCGACGTCGACGGCGTGCTGACGGACGGCCGCCTTGAATTCGACGATCAGGGCGGCGAACACAAGCAGTACCACATCCGCGACGGCCTCGGGATCAAGCTTTGGCAGCAGGCGGGCCATCGCTTCGGCATCGTGACGGGCCGCAACTCGTCGACGGTCGCCCGCCGCGCCGCAGAGCTGGGCGTATCGATCGTTCGCCAAGGCGCGGAGGACAAGCTCGCGGCCATGAAGGAACTCGTAACCGATCTCGATATCCCGCCGCACGAGATTGCGTACATCGGCGACGACCTGCCCGACCTGCCGGCGATCCGTTACGTCGGTCTGGGCGTGGCGGTGGCCGACGCGACGCCCGACGTCCGCGACGCGGCGCTGTGGATCACCAAAGCCGCCGGCGGGCACGGCGCGGTCCGCGAACTGATCGAAACCATCCTCAAAGTCCAAGGCCACTGGGGTCAACTCCTCGGCGCCTACGACGGGCGCTAGTCCATAAGACACCTTTGCGTTCGACATCTCTCACGATTTCACGCCACAGTTTCTTAAACGCAGAGGACGCAGAGGACGCGGAGGTTGCGCAGAGACGAATCTCATCGACGATCGGGATAATAATGATCGCGTTCTGCCACGGCCGCCCCGCGGCAAGCGGATACACGAGACGAAGCCCTCCTCACTCCTAACGCTCCGAATCTTCCCACGCTGGGAAAATTCTCGAACCGCCAAATGCGACGATGACAACTCCAAGCAATAAGTATCCGCAGATTCCGCCGATGACCGCAGATGTGCGAAATCTCCCGGCGTTCCTTTCATCTGCGAGCATCTGCGCCATCTGCGGATCGTTCTTTGGTTGTAGCGAATCTGCCACTCTGCGATCCCTCCGCGTCCTCTGCGTCCTCCGCGTTTAACGAACTACCTTACGTTTAGTCGAGCCGCTTCGAGTTCACCAAACCGGCAATCGAATGCGACGCAAAGCGATCCGTGTCGGCCTCGCCTTCGCCGCCTCGCTGGCTGCGTATTTGGTCTATGCGCTCATCGCCGTGCCGCTGATCGAGCCGCGCGTGCAGCGCGTCGAGACGGACGACCCGATCCGCTTCGGATCGGACGACAGCCCCACCGCCGCCTACGCGCCGCTCTTTCGCCGCTTGTTCCCGAGCGATTCTTGGGTGATGAAGAATCCCAAGCTGCTCGAAAGCGATCAGGGCGTTCTGCTCATCAAGGACTACGACGGCGTCGATGCGCGGTCGATTCGCCTCGCCCCGTTCGCGATGATCCTGTTTCCCAGCGAAGGCGCGCGGAACGACGAGTCGCGCTACGGCGAAGCGATCGTCCTCGAAGCGCCCGAAGCGATCCTCGAATTCGACAACGCCCTCGACTTAAGCCGCGCGAAGATCGGCAACCTCAAAGGCGGCCGCCTCGTCGGCAACGTCACCATCCGCAGCGATCAGAAACAGCCCGGCCCCGAAGACGATCTACTCATCTCGACCCGCGACGTAACGCTCGGCGAAACGCGGATCGAAACGCAGGCGCCGGTCAACTTCCGCCTCGGCCGGAATGTCGGCAGCGGGCGCGTGCTCCGCATCCACCTCGCCCCGCGCGACGGCGGCCGTGCTCGCGGACCCGTGCTCGGCGGTCTCGAAGCGATGGAACTCGTCTACGACGTCAAAATGCGGTTCCAAATGTCCGGCGAAGGGCTATTGCCCGGAAAAAGCGACAAGCCGCGGTCCGTCACCGCCGCCAAACCCGGCGCGACGGAGCAAGCAACCGCCCGCAACCTCGTGCCCGCGCTCGATCCGACGGGCCTGATCGCCAGACAGTACCTGCCCACGAGCGACAAGCCGCAGCCGCCGATCGAGATTACGTCCCGCGGACCGTTCCGCTTCGATTTCGCGCGCCAAGAAGCGTCGTTCGAGCGCGATGTCGACGTGCTCCGCGTGAACCCCGTCGGCGAAAGCGACCACCTCACCTGCGACTGGCTCGCCGTGGGCTTTTCTCCGCGCGCGGAACCGAAACGGGCGTCGCCGCAAGCGGCCGAGGACAATGCCGACGAGCCCGACGACCGCGACAAGCCCGAGCGTATGCCGCCGCTCGAAGTGCGCCGCTTGCGGGCTTCGGGCCGGCCCGTCGTGATTCGTTCGCCGTCGACGGGCGCGTCGGCGCGCTGCGAGAAGATCGAATACGACCTCAAGACGGGCCGCGTGACGATGGAAGATTCCGCCCGCGTGATGCTCCGCAGCCCACAAAACGAAATCTCCGCGCCGCGCGTCAGTTATCAACCCGCGGCGAACGATGGGCTGCCGACGTTTGAGGCGGTCGGTCCCGGCTGGCTCGAAGCGGCCAGCGAATCCGACCCCACGAGCCGCTTCCGCGCTGCGTGGCAGCGCGAGATTCGCCTGCGCCCGCACGAAGGGCAACACCTGCTCTCCGTCCTCGGCCAGGCGGAACTCAACTACGCCGGCGTCGGGAGTCTGGCCGCCGACGAAATCTGGCTCTGGCTCCACGAGAAACAGCCCGTCGCCGCCTCGGCAACGCCGCGTCGCACGAGTTACGCTCCAACCGATCGCGCCGCCGCGAATCAAAACGCCGCCGGTCTCGGCAAGCTCGCCTCCGCCGCCGTTCCCGACCGCTTGCTCGCGACCGGCAACGTGAGAATCCGCGCCGCGCAGCTCGCCGGCGATCCGGGCCGCTTCGAAGTCTGGTTTCAAGACGTGACGACGTCGCCCCCGCCCGACGCGGCCGCGCATCTCGAAGCGATCGAAGCCGAACCACCGCCCGACGCTCCGCCCGTTCGCCCACAACCGAAAGCCGCCGCGCCCACGTCGCGCTTCGCCGTCGCCGGCAAGCTGCTTCGCGTCAACGTGCTCTGGACCGACGTGCAGCCGGTCGTCGAAGACGTGGAAATCTTGGGCGGGGCGGAACTGGTCGAAACGGCCGTCGCCGATCCGTCGCAAAAACCGTTCTCCGTTCGCGGCGAGGAAGTCCGCATCGCCCGCGCGAGCACCACGAACAGCGTCGCCACCATCGCGGGCCGACCCGCCGTCGTCGCCGCCCGCGGACTCGTCATGTCGGCCGCACAAATCAACTTCGATCGCGGCGCGAACCGCCTGTGGATCGACGGCCCGGGCCAGATGACCGTGCCGATCGACCGCGACCTCGAAGGCCGCCCGCTCGGCACGCCGCAGAGCATGACCGTCGCCTGGCAAGCGGCGATGGACTTCGACGGCGAAACGATCCGCTATCGCGAGTCGGTCGAAGCGACCGGCCCGACGCAGCGGCTCGCCACGCAACTGTTGCAAGCCCGCCTCGCCGAGCGCGTCGACTTCACCGCGCCGCCGCGCGAGCCGCAGAACGTCAAGGTCGCGTCGCTCACGTGCCAGGGCGGCATGCGTCTCGACAGCCGCAGCTATGAAAACGGCGAGCAAACGGCCCACGACGTGATCCTCGCCCAAGACCTCGCCATCGACCAGACCACCGGCGCGATCGTCGCCCACGGACCCGGCTCGATCCGCTCGCATCGTCGCGGCGCGAGCCAGATGTTCGGCGGCTCAAGCGCGACCCCATCGCGCGACACCCGCATCGTGCCCGGCTCGCAAACGGAAGCGCCCGAGAACTCGACGGCCTCGCGTCGCCTGACGTTTCTCGAAGCCCACTTCCAACGCGAAGCGACCGGCAACCTCAACGCGCGGCAGATCACGCTCAGCGATCAGATTCGCTGTGTCTATGGTCCCGTCGACGACTGGCAGCAGACGATCGTCCTCGACGTCGCCCACGCAGTGCCCGAAGGCGTGATCACGCTCACCTCCGATCGGCTCACGGTCGCCCAACCGGCGATCGACCGCACGCGCCCCGGCCGCCAGCCGATCGAACTCGCCGCCGAGGGCAACGCCTTCGTCGAAGGCCCGACCTTCACCGCCCGCGCCGACCGCATGACCTACGCCGAAGCGAAAGACCTGCTGATCCTCGAAGGCACGGGCCGCGCCGACGCGGTCCTCACCCGCCAATCCAAACCCGGCGGCCCCTCCACCAAAGCCGCCGCCCGCAAAGTCATGTTCTGGCGCTCGACGAACACCGTCGAAGTCGACGACGCCAAAAGCCTGAACCTCAGCAACCTACCGCCAATCAACCGCGACGCGCTGCGGTGAGCAACAACGTACCCATCATGCTCCGCATGGTGCGAGAAGCGCCAACGGGTCGCGGGTCGCGGAGTTCGGGTGCCATACCTGCCTTGTCCAGCAGTGGCACTTGGCGAAGTTTTGTGGCTTGCACAGAAGCCACCCCACCGCTACCTTGATGAGAGACAGTTTCCCTACGCGGAGTCGGTGCGATGCAGAATCAAGGTTCGTTAACGCCGGAAGAGTCGCAGCAATTGCAAGATTTGCTCGAACGCTGCGGGATCAAATTCCCGGTCGTTTCCCATGCCGACAATTTGCCGGGTGCCTTTGAATGGCTGGGCATGATCGGTCGAAACATCGTCGTCAGGGTCATACTCGGTGCAGGAGTGGTAGCCGGGGGCGTCGAGATACTTCTCATTCCTAAGAACGCCGAAGAGGTTGTCTCGTACTACACCCCGGTACTTGACGATGCATATTCGGCTACGAAGCAAGTAGTGCTTGGAATCCGGCAGGGGATACTCGACGCCGTGCCGGGCAACCCGACTAATCAATACGTGGCGTTCATCGAGGGTGGAGAAGCCAAACGGGACACTGGCCCCTTTGACGAGTCCAATTGGCGACAAATGACGATGGTCTCGTCGCCCACGGTACCCCCGCACGTGGTTGGTGGGTCGGGCATCATCGAACCACCGTACCGTTCCTAGCGTCGCGCCGGCTACTAATGCTGGCATGTCCAGCAGGGCGATGTGCCGTAGGAGTCCGAATTCCTAAAGCGCCTGCCAACCGCGTTCAAAATGGCATGTCAAAAACGACGTGCTCGTTGGTCAGTCGTTCGCCGCTTCCACATTGCTGGGCAAGCCCGCCGTGGAACCAGCGAACGGCGCGGCAATGGCATGTCGGGTGACGCGACCATCGTCCTCGCCGATGCAGTCGTCATCCAGCACTGCCCGACCGAGCGCCGCACCAAGGTAATGGCAACTGCGCTTGGACGGCAACGCGATCATCAGCGCCAACCTGCCGAGCGACGGCCCTGGGAGACGACCTACCGGGGCCATTTTCGTAGAGAACCAATTATGGCAACCGAAACATCCAAGCCCCCGATCAAGCGATTTGATGAATGGACGGTTCGCCTTTACTGCGCTGGTGGCGCCGTCCTAGTCATATCACAGGTATTGGCTGCGACTGGTGCAGTCATCTGGCCACATCTAAAGCCGCATGTTTTATCGTTTGGTGCGTTTCTCTTGTCGTTAGCAGTACTTGGACTTTATTGCGGCTTACGCTGGACGAGATACACGTCCACGAGTTACTACACCGCATTTTTTCTCGCCGCGAATGTTCTGGCAACATCATTGATTGCGAGTCGCACGATGATTGGATCACACGTTCCAGAAGCTACTTCACCTTGGGACACGGCAATCGCATCTAATCATCCGACAGTATTGCAAGCCGCTTGAAAGAAACAAGGGCCTTGCTTTGATTCCTTCGTGGAGCACTAAATCTCACGGAGGGTTTTACGATGTCGGAGCGTCTGGTTGCCGTATTCACGCCGTTTGAAAATCTTACAGACCCGCGCGTCGCGCGGACGCGCAGACACGATTTGTTCGAGCTAGTGGTGACAGCACTTTGCGGCACGATTGCCGGGGGTGACTCGTGGATGGACATCGAGCGGTTCGGCAAGGAGCGGCTGACTTGGTTGAGAACGTTTCTCAAACTCGAAAACGGCATCCCGTCGCACGACACGTTCGGCCGCGTGTTCGCGCGGCTCGATCCGGCCAAGCTAGCGGCGTGCATTCAGCAATGGTTCATCGACATCGGCAAGGAACTTGGCAAGCACATCGCGATCGACGGCAAGACGCTCCGCCGCTCGTTCGACAAGGCCGCCGGCCGCAATCCGTTGCACCTCGTTTCCGCGTGGGCGACCGAAGCGCGGCTTACGCTCGGCCAAGTCGCCATCGACGATAAGTCCAATGAAATCACGGCCATACCGCTGCTGTTGGACCTGCTGAATCTCAAAGGGGCGACGGTGACGGTCGACGCGATGGGCTGTCAAAAGGACATCGCCGCGAAGGTCGTCGCCGGCGAAGGCGACTACGTGCTGGCGCTCAAAGACAATCATCCGACGCTGCGCGAAGCGGTCGAAGCGGAGTTCACCGCCGCGCTCGAAGCCGACGCTCCGCCCGCGAACATGCGGCGGCACGTGACGGTCGAAAAGAATCGCGGCCGCGAGGAACGCCGCGAGTACGTCGCCCTGCCGGCGCCGAAATCGCTGCCCGGCTTTGCCGCCTGGGCAAGCCTGGCAACGCTGGTGATGGTGATCCGCATCACGCGCGTGGGCGAAATAGAGAAGGGCGAGGTGAGTTATTACCTGTCGAGTCTGCCGCCGAAAGTGAAGACGCTCGCCAAGTTGATCCGCCAGCATTGGAGCATCGAGAGCCAGTTGCACTGGGTTTTGGATGTAACTTTTACAGAGGACCAAAGCCGCATCCGCAAACACCAGGCCCCGCAGACCTCAGCCATGTTACGAAGACTGGCAGTGTCCATCCTCTCGTCGGACACTTCCCAAAAAGAGACTCTCCGAGGCAAACGCTACCGAGCTTGCCTCTCGACCGACGTGCTCGAACGAATCCTCCTCAGTTTCGCCGAGAAATAAGATGCGATTGCCGTGACCTTGGGATCGGCTCGACGTTTGGTTAATGTTGGGCAGCGTTGCCGCTTGGTGCATGCTCTTTGTACGCTCGATACATCATCGGCAAGACGAGATGCTACGGCACGTTCGTCAGTCTGTGAATCCACATGATCGTGACCTTTCCCCAGCGCGACGTGATTTTATCGATTGACACATCATCGACGGGGCGGCGGGGTCGCACTGTCGCGCCCGCCCGACAATGCCACGGTGATCGTCGGGTGGCACCGGCTCGGCCAGTAACGTAGCGTGGGCTGTGCCCACCGGCTCATCAATTTCTTCGGGCGGGGCGCCGTCGCGGCACTCGTTTTTCAGCGGACCGCGTTGAAGTCACGGGGCGGCATGGCGATCCGGCCTTGCTCCTGTTCGGAGATTCCGGTGGGCACAGCCCACCCTACGTGACTACGTGACTTACGCCAAAACTACTTTTCATTGATCCTCTTCTCGAGCTTTTTCCATTCCTCGTTGAGGTCGTCGTCGCGCTCCGCGATTCCTTCAATCGCGCGAAGCGTGCCTTCAATATCTTCGTTATCGAGCAAAGATTGTCCAAGCCGTATTCGAATACTTGCACGTAACCAACATCGTTGCTGAAGGGCCTCAACTTCCGGCCTATAGAATTTGAAATAAGGATTGGTCGTTTGGATTCTTGCCGACCATATGTCCAACGCCAGTTTGTAGTCAGCCGCTGCCTTCGCCAGAATGATATTAAACTCGGGAAGTTTCTTGCCGTCCGGTGACTCGATAAAGATCTTCACGTCACCCCACATTTCGCCCACAACTTTTGAATAGTCCGCGTATATCACGCCTACCTCAGTTCGTGCTTCAACTTTTTTCAGTGCATTTAGCGCCACGCGAGCTGAATGAGGAGCGTTCCGATATGCTCTACCAGCTTCGCGCCTACGATCGTCCTTCGCGAGGCGAATTGCCTCCTCCAACTTGCGAGCCTCATCCGCAGCTCGTTGCCTTTCAACTTCTTGCGCTGCTGCCTCTTGCTCGCGTCTAATTCGTTCCGCTTCCGCCGTGATCTTGCGCTGCTGCTCCCTTTCGGCTGCTTGGATCTGCGCTTGAACTTTAGGGTAGAGTTCGTCGCGAATTCGTGCCGCCTCCTCTAACTTGCTCGCGAACGCCGCGTCCTCGAACTTTCGTCCATGCGTTTCTTGCAGAACCGCGTCAATTTTCTTGTAAGCTTCGAACGGCTCAGGTTCTCGAAGTTCATATGCTTCCTCCAAGGTCCTCGCGATTCGCCCGGAGTTCTCAATCTCCCACGTATCGCGAACGGCGATGAACCAAATCAACAAGCCAATCGCGACAATGCAAATCATGCCGCATATGGAAACGACCACCCCGAAACTGTTCGTACCCGTCGCCGATTCGCCTTTTGGCGCACTGTCGTGACGCGAATTGACGTCGTGAGCATTTGAGGCGTCTTTGTGTAAGCCAAGCGACAAGACTCCACCACAGGCTGGGCACCGAGCGCGGTTACCCTTGAAGTTTTCGTCGAGTCGCAACGACTTTTGGCAGTGCGGGCAGAGAACACGCATCGGCCTACCCTTTAGGAGGGTGCTAGTGGGTATGTTTAATCGAAAGAATCTTCCTTCAAGGGCCGGCCAGGTCAAATCTGTGCCGCAGGGTGACAGCATCGCGCCCGTCCGACAACCCGACCATTATCGCGGGGTGTCACTGGCTACGCCAGTGAGGGGCGGGGACAATCTCCCAAGGCACGGACGTCCCGACTGAGTTCTCGATCGACGTTGCCCCATCGCGCGATGGCTAACCACAAGACGATTCGGCGGGGAGGCACCGTCGCCCGCCCAAAAATGCCACCCGACCGAATTCCATCTTCCCACCGCCGCCGCCGCACTCAGTACGACGAAAAATCCATCGACGCGAACACCATGCTGATAATCACGTACGCGGCGAATACGAACAGCACCTGCGCCACGGCTCTCCAGAACCGCGTGTGTACGTCGAGAAACTCTTCGCCGCCGACCGATTCCGGCGCGTCCCAGCGGCCGATCGCGGCTCGGTAACGGATCAGGCACCACGCGAGCACGCCGAAGCCGATGCCGTAGGTCGGCAGTCCCGCCAGCCACAACGGGGCGACCTCCGCGACCGATTTGTCCGTGCCCGGATAGGTGTACGTCAGGTTGACGATTAACCCGAACAGCATGCTCGCCGACATCGCCCCGCAGACCACCGCGACGAACAAGATGCACCGCCGCGCCTGTGTCCGGTGCGCCGGCAACGTCGGCTCGGGCGGCGTCGCTTCCGGCGGCGCGTCGGTGTCTTCCACATGCTCCGGGCTGGCAAACGGATTGTCGTCCATCCAAAGATTCTCCGGCAACACTCGCGACGGGATCGCGCGGCGGGATCGCGCTATCGTTCCCGCCCCACAACGCGGCCATTATCGTACGGTGGCACTGGCTCGGCCAGCCAGAGGCGGGGACAGTCTCGCGCGGCACGAGCGTGCACGACGCGATTGCGAAGCAGAATGGATGCACTCGAGTCGGCGGCCGCGGCGACGTGTTTCCGTGGGGTGACGGGCAGCCGGGCGGAGATTTTCGGTTCCGGTTCGATGTTCTGCCCGGCGACGCCAATGGCGATGGCGCAGTCGACGGCAGCGATCTCGCGGCGCTCGTCGACGGCGGATTCTCGACGATGTTCGGCGCGGGCTACCTGATTCGCAACGATCTCGACGGAAACGGACGCGTCGACGTGGTCGACGCCGTGATGGCCCGCAACCACTTGAGCGCATCGCTGCCGGTCAGCGAACCGGCGGCGTCGCCCGCGGCGGCGGGAGCGCTTTTGACGCGCCGCTCCGAACGGTTCGTCCCGGAGAATTCAGCGCCGCCTGCCGGTCGCCGCGAAGTTCGTCGGGACGTGGCAACGTCGGCACAAACCGCGAGCGATGCACTTGCCGATGGGGCCATTAACGGCATCGTCGACCTGCGCGCGGCGCGCGTCCACCGCGCGCGGCAACGATGATTCACGGAGAAAGCCCTCATTACTTAGCCAAACGACGGCGGCGATACATCCAAATCAGCGCAGGCGCGGTTAATCCCGCCAGCACGATCGACGCCGGCTCGGGCACCGGCTCCGTGGTCAACAACCCCAGGTCAACCGCGCCACAGTTGCAATACGGCGACGCACCGAGCGGCGCCGTCGGAATCGGCGCGGGCGTGTTGGGATCGAGCCGCAGCGCCGCGGTGAACGCGAGGTTGTCGCCGCCGCCGTGTTCCTTCATCAAGGCCTCGACGTAATACGACTGGCCGGCTTCCAGATAGATTCCATCCGGGAATAGCGTCGTCGAGCGATTCTCCGGCGCTGCGGGATTGCGCCGCGTGAGCGTGGCGAAATCGCGACTGGGATTCCATTCGGGTTCGCGGGCGATCAGCGCGGCATTCGCCGGGTTCGCATCGGTGCTCAAGTAAAACTCGCCTTGATCGTCCGACGCCATGTACAAGTCGTAGATGCCGGACTGGTCGGGTGTGAAATAGCCCGACAGACGTGCGCCGTAAAAGTCGCGTTGGTGCGGAGGAATCTCCGAGATTCCGACGGTTTGCGTAATGTCCGGGTTATCGGGGAACTTGGGCGAGGCGCGGAGATCCGAAATCAACAGCCCCGGAATATCCGTGTAAATGTCGTATCGCAGGCTGGATGGCCGGTCCGGAGGCAGATCGGGCAGGTTGTTGTCGTACTCGAGCACGATTGCATCGATTTCCCAGTTGGGCGCCGGCGTCTGGATGAACGCTTCGTCCCACGAGCCGATGAAACGCAAGCGAAGCGAGTCCCCGGCGGAGAATTCGCCCAGGTTGGCAATGCTCGGGATGAAAATGTCGGAACCGAATCCGGGCGACGTGTTGTTGAAGGCGTATTGACCGTTGAGCGGCGGACTGTTGCCTTGAATCGTCCTGTCCGTCGGGTATCCGCCGTCTAGAAAAGCCTGTGCGATCACAGGGCGGAATGACTCTCCATTTACGGAGAATTGGATTTGACCGGCGTCCCAACGAGTCGTGCCGTCGTCTTCGAAGTTGTAGCGATGCAACACCGAAAGCGCGAGCTTGCCGGCATCGGGAACGAGAATCGGTGGACTGTCGATCACCGAGTTGACGACCCCTTCGCCGCCGTCGGCAAACCACGTTCCGCGACCAGGCGAATACGTCCAGGGCCCCGTGGGCACCCCGGCGCCAATACCATTGGTCACGGAATAGCCGCCATTTCCCGCGTCGAAGTCTTCGACGTAAAGCTGCCCGCGCGACGGCGCCGGCATAAGAGAGATCGCCAAGAGTGCCACCACGCTAATGACACCACAATGAATCCGCGGCATGAGCATCCCCTTTGCGGTTAGAACGTAACGGTGCGCTACAAGGTTGTCCGGCGCAGTGCGCGAACGCGACAAGAGCTTAGCCACCGCACTTCGATTCACTAGGCACCCTACGATCAGAGGTCGCGCCCCGGCTGCTCCAATGCCGTTGAGCATAGTCACACCGGGTTTGGGTTGCAATATGCGCAACCAGCACTTGCCATTCCGGAAGTTGCTTTTCCCTGGCAACGACACCCTTGCGCCGCGTTCAGGGCGTGTTCGTAGTCCAACTTAACGCGGCCTGACGCCGTTGCATTGGCTTGCATCGAATGCCGAAGCCCCGTATGGCTCAGAGCGCGTTTTCCGCCAACGCAGAGATCAGGCGTTCGATATCACGCGAATCGTTGTATGCATGGGGACTGACGCGTAATCGTCCCGCGCGGCAACTGAGGGCGACGTTGGCTTGGAGGGCCTGGCGGCGGAGCGTGTCGGGATTGCCGCCGCGTGGCGCGAACGAGACGATGCCCGAGGCGTGGGACGGCGAACGGTCGCTCGCGATTGTCGCTCCGATTTCGGTCAAGCGCCGGCACGCTTCGTCGGCGACCGCAACCACGCGGCGGGCGATCGCGTCGCGGCCGAACTCGGCGGAGAGCGATGCGAGCAGGTCGAGGCTCGCGCCCAGGGCCAGCACTCCGGGCATGTTCTGCGACCCGCCTTCGAAGCGCTGTGCGGCCGGTTTGAAGGCGAGGTCGATTTTGGCGTAGTCGCTGCCCTGGACGACGCTGTGCCAGCCGACGCCGATGGGGCGGAGTTCGTCGAGCCGCTCGCGGCGGACGTAGAGGATGCCTGCCCCTTCCGGGCCCAAGAGCCATTTGTGCCCGTCGGCGGCGAGGTAGTCGATCGGCGTTTGCGAGACGTCGAGCGGAAAGACGCCCAAGCCCTGAATGGCATCGACGAACAACCGCGCCCCGACGCTGTGGGCCAATCGCGCAGCGGCGTCGAGGTCGAGCCGATAACCGCTCGCATAACCGACCCAGCTTACGGAGATCATCCGCGTACGCCGGTCGCACGCGGCGGCGACGCGATCGAGATTGAAGCGGCCGATCACGCCGCCTTCGCCCGCTTCCTCCGGTTCGACGCGCCGCGTTTCCACGCCGCGCGACGCGAGGTTGAGCCAGGGGTATTGGTTCGACGGGAATTCGTTGGCGAGCGTGACGATGTTGTCGCCGCTCTGCCAGGGAAAACCCTCGGCGACGACCGTGATGCCGTCCGTCGTGTTCTTGACGAAGGCGATTTCGTCGGCGGCAGCCTGGATGAGCGCGGCGGCGATCGAGCGAACCTCTTCGACGCGTCTGGCCCACGTCGGCCAGACGGTGTCGCCGTCGCGCGCGGCTTGTTCGGCATAGGCGACGAGGGTTTCTCGGGCCGGCTCGGATAGCGGCGCGACGGCGGCATGGTCGAAATAGGCCCAGCGCTGGGCGACGGGCATCGCCGCGCGCATCCGGGCGGCGAGTTGCGGCTCGACCGTATCGAGGGACGTTGTTGCTACATTCTCGATTATTGGCCGGCTCATCGTCATCGCTCCGTATACATCGATTTTCGCGGACAAGCAGCGCCGATCCATCATATCGTTATCCCTGCACCCCTTGCCATCCGCCCAATCCTGTGTTAGTGTACAAAAAAACATTCTGGGCCCTGTTATGTTGCCGGAAATCGCCGTCGAGGAACTGGCCGCGGCGCTCGACGACGTGGCCAGCGATTTGCTGCTCGCGGCGGATGTCGACGGGCCGCCGGTCGATGCGTTTCGCGTCGCCGAGGCGCTGGGGATCGACGTCGCTTGGGACGACTTTCAGCCGGGCCGAGCGCGGCTCGTCGCGCTCGACGAGAACCGCCGCGCGCCGCGAACGTCGGTGCTGCTCCGGCGCGACCCGCGGGGCGAGCGCCGGCATTGGGCGCTCGCCCACGAAATCGGCGAGGCGGCGGCCCATCGGGTGTTCGCGCGATTGGGCGTCGATCCCCGCGAGGCGCCGCCGGCCGCGCGCGAGGACGTGGCGAATCGCCTCGCCGGGAGGTTGTTGCTGCCGACGCGCTGGTTGCGCGAGGCGGCGCTGCAATGCGGCTGGGATATCGCCGCGCTCAAACGCCGGTTCGCGCACGCCAGTCACGAGTTAATCGCCCGGCGAATGCTCGAATTGGAAGTGCCCGTGATTATCACGGTGTTCGACGAGTGCCGCGTCACGTGGCGGCGGAGCAACGTGCCGGGGCGCGTGCCGCGACTTTCGGCGCTCGAAACGCGGTGTCAGCGGCAGGTTCACGAGTCGGGCGAAGCGGCGGTGCTCGAAGAGGCGGGCAGCGTCGTTCAAGGCTGGCCGGTTCACGAAGAGGATTGGCGGCGGGAGATTCTGCGGATGGAAGTGAGCGCGGACGATGAAGAGTGGGGCGGCAACATGCAATGACTATGCCACGGCGCTGCTTCGGTCGGGAATGGAGGCGACTGGGGCGGCAAACTCGTCGAGACACGTCAGCAGGTCGGCGACCAGGAGCGGCTTTCCCAGCACGCGATCGACGCCGAGTTCCACCAGCCGCGCGACGTCTTGCGGCCGGGGGAAATCGGCGAGCGCGATGACGGGACCGTCGCCGCGAACGGTTGGGAGGCAGTCGCGAAGCCGCGCGAGACGCGTGTCGCAACCGAACGTATCCCAGACAACCGCGTCAATGCCGCGGACGAGCGCCGCGTCGGCGAGCGGCCAGTAGACGGCCGAATGGCCCGCGGCGGCGAGTGCGACGACGAGCGGCTCGGCGACGCTCGAACGAATCGCAGCGACGGCAACGGCGACCGGCCTTGCGGCGACGGGATAGGAGTTGGCGAGCAAGCGTTCGTCGGCCGTGGCTGTGGGGGGCAGTTCGAACAGGCCCGCGTAAGTCGCGGATCGGTCGCTTCCAACGAATGTGCTTAGTTCGGCGGCGAGCCGTTCCCGGGCGACGTGCCACGGGACGCGGTAAACGCCGCCCAAGACCCTACCCGAACGCGGTTCGCCTTCGCACCAGCTTGCGAAGACGGCGACAAACCGGGCCAGCGGCCAGCGGCGGCGTAGCGCCGCGATCTCGGTTTCCATGAACTGGCCGGGCCGCGAATGCAGCAAGATCACCACCGCCGGTTCGACATCGCCACACGCCTCGGCTGCTGTGGCCGACGCATCCGCCAAGAATCGGCACGGCAGATTCGCTTCGAGCCAGTCGCCGACCGCGGCGAAGTGTGCGTCGTGGCGATTGCCCAGGACAAGCGCCGTGATGGCGAGGCGAAGCTTCATGCCGGCGCCTTTTTCGGCCATGCCCATTGGTTCGTAACAGTAGGAGGCGAATCCTCTCGCCGGTTGGGATCGAACGGCGCTCCCGTCGGCGAAAGGATTCGCCTCCTACAAGGAATAGCGTCTATCGCGTCGCGGCCGCCAGTCCGACGGCGTCGGCCAGTTCCGCCGCGCGGTGCGTGCTTTCCCAGGTGAAGTCGGCGTCGTTGCGGCCGAAGTGTCCGCCGGCCGCGGTCTTGCGGAAGATCGGGCGGCGGAGCTTGAGGTAGTCGATGATGCCGCCGGGCGAGAGCGGGAACATTTCGCGAACGGCCGCACAGAGCCGTTCGTCGTCGACGCGGCCGGTGCCTTCCGTGTCGACGTACACGCTCACTGGGTCGGCGACGCCGATCGCATACGCAAGCTGAACCTCGCAGCGGTCGGCTACGCCCGAGGCGACGATGTTTTTGGCCACGTGGCGAGCCATATAGGCCGCGCTGCGGTCGACCTTGGTCGGGTCCTTGCCGCTGAACGCGCCGCCGCCGTGCCGACCCCAGCCGCCGTAGGTGTCGACGATGATCTTGCGGCCCGTGAGACCGCAGTCGCCGTGCGGTCCGCCGACGACGAACCGGCCGGTCGGGTTGATGTGATACGTGATGTCGCCCGTGACCAACTCGGCGGGCAACACGGGCTTGATGATCTTGTCGATCACGTACTTCTTGATCTCGGCGTGCGAAACGTCCGGGCTGTGCTGCGTGGACACGACGACCGTGTCGATGCGAACCGGCTTGCCGTCTTCGTATTCGACGGTCACCTGGCTCTTGCTGTCCGGGCGGAGCCACTTCACGTCGCCGCGCTTACGGGCGGCGGTCAGGTCGTTGAGAATCCGGTGCGACAGGGCGATCGGCAGCGGCATGAGTTCCGGCGTGTCGTTGATCGCGTAGCCGAACATCAATCCCTGGTCGCCCGCGCCGATCGCCTTGCCGGCGGCGGCGTTCTCGTTGACGCCCTGGGCGATGTCCGGACTTTGGCGATCGATCGATACCATGACGGCGCAGGTGTCGCCGCAGATGCCCATCTGGTCGTCCGTATAGCCGACGTCGTTGATGACGCCACGGACGACGCTCGAATAGTCGATCACGGCTTTGGTGGTGATTTCGCCGGCGATGATGGCAATGCCCGTGGTGACCATCGTCTCGCAGGCGACGCGGCTGGCGGGGTCTTGGGCGAGGAGGGCGTCGAGAATGCCGTCGGAGATCTGGTCGGCCAATTTGTCGGGATGCCCGCCGCTGACCGATTCGCTGGTGAACAAAAACTTACCGGATGCCACGAGAATTCCCTCCCAAAGTGTCGAGCGAAGGCCGAGCGGACGCGGGCCGGCGAGTGCGCAGAAGCGCGCGATCACCGAACGCGGGATTATAGATTGCCGACGCGACGGCACGCAATGCTCAATTGGGCGGTCGGCAGGGTGGCGCGGACGCCATTCGGGTCCCGAAATCGCATCGAAAGCGGCGCCTAGGGCTAACCTCGGCGCCCTGGGAAGCGACGGCGAACCTGTTAGGATGGACTGCCGATACTGCCCGCCGCAATCTTGCCTGGCTCATTCTCGCTTGCGCCCCATTTTTGCCATGTCCTCCGCCGACGCACCCCGTCAAGCCGCCGAAGCTCCGCTGCCCCCGGTCGAGCCGCCGTCGGCCGGTTTTCTGATTCAGTTGTTTGTCATTCCCGGCGTGATCGTCGCGGCGATCGTCGGCGTTTGGCTGTTGTTCACGTCGCTGGCCAGCGACACGGGCGATCCGCGGACGTATCTCGAACATTTGCGGTCGAGCACCGACAAGCGGTGGCACGCGGCGGTCTATTTGGCGAGCGCACTGGCTGGCGACGAGCACGCCGAGCTGCGGTACGACCCGAAGTTCATGGCGGACATGGCGACGGTGCTCGACCAGTCGCTCGACGGCGGGGACACGGCGGAGCAGGCCGTGGCGTTTCGCTCGTATTTGAGCCGAGCGCTGGGGCACTTTCATATCGCGACGTCGCTGCCGACGCTGGTCAAGGCGGCGACGACGCAACGCGACCCAAACGAGGTCGAAGTGCGCTTGTCGGCGCTCGAGGCGATCGCGCAACTGACCGACAACATTCGCCGGCCACTCGCCGAAAAGCTCTTGCCGCAGGCGGCGGCGCTCGCCCGCGAATCGGCGGACGCGGTGCGGGCTTCGGAAGGCGGCGCGGAAGCCGCGAACCGGCTCGTTGCATTGGCGGACGAGGCCGATGCGCTTGCGCGGATCGCGACGCGGTCGGCCGATCTCGGGGCGCGCGCGGGGCGACTGGCCGAGGCGTTCTCGCCCGCGGTCGACGCCGCCGAGCGGTTTGCGACGAGCGAAGACGGCCGCGGCCGCATCGACGAGCTCCGCGCGACGGTCGCCGAGATCGCTCGACAAGCCCGCGAGGCGGCGGCGGTTGACTGGCAAGCATCGTCGCCGTTGGCAGAAGCGGTGCTCGGCGCGGCGGGCGAGTTTACGGAGGAGGAGCGCGACGATCCGCGGCTCAAGCGGCGCGTGCCGTATGCCCATTCGTTGCGCGAACGGGGTGCGTATGCGCTCGGCGTGCTCGGCGGCGGCGAAGCGCTCGTGCGGCTCGACGAAATGCTCGGCGACGCCCATCCGAACGTGCGCTACAACGCGGCGACGAGTCTGTGCCGGCACGGCGCCGCGTCGGAGCGGCTTGCGGACACGCTCGTCGAGATGCTGCTCGCGCCGGAAGTGAAGGTCGAAGAGCCCGAGGGTGGTTTCAACGAGTCGGTCAAAGAGACGATCGACACAAATTCCAAACAGCAGATTACGATCAACGCGCTGCGGGCCGTGCTGCTTCTGGCGGCCGAAAACCCGCAGGCCGATCTCAAGCCGATCGTCGCAGCGGTCGAAAAGCTCGCGGAAACGGGCGAACCGCAGCGGCTGCGCATCGACGCCAAAACGGCGCTCGAGACGCTGTCGAAACGCGGCTGAGCGGATGCGAATGTGGTCGATTCGCGGTCACGACCGACTGGGGATTGTTGGAGGCGAATCCTCTCGCCGAACTGGCCACGTCGCGATCCCTTCGGCGAAAGGATTCGTCTCCTACAGAATCGCGTTGCTGGGCGCGCTCAATTCAATCGGCATTTTCGACGGCTGGCCCGGCACTTCTCTGACGTAGCGCGGGACGGCATAGCCGGGCAGGCGGACGCGGAGGTCTTCGATAAGGCTTAAGCCGACTTCGGCCGGGACGGCGAAATGGGCCGCGCCCTGCACCGGATCGAGCTGGTGCAGGTAATATGGCATCGCCCGATGATTGACGAGCGTCTGCGAAAGCGCGGCGAGCGTGTCGGCGTCGTCGTTGACGCCGCGGAGCAGGACCGCCTGGTTCAAAAGCGGGATGCCGGCGTCGACGAGTTGGGCGAATGCGCGGGCGACGAGTGTGTCGATCTCGCGCGGATGATTGGCGTGCACGACGACGATCGGCGCGAGCCTCGTGCCGCGCAACGCCGCGATGAGTTCGGCCGTGACGCGCTGCGGGATGACGATCGGCAGGCGGGTGTGAACGCGAATGCGGCGAATGTGGCCGATCGCGGCGATCCGGCGGATCAGCTCGGCGAGAAAGCCGTCGGAAAGCGTCAGCGGATCGCCGCCGCTCAAGATGACTTCGTCGAGCGATGGGTCCGCCGCAAGCGCGTTGAGCGCCGGAATCCAGGCGTCGAGCCCGCTGGGCGACTCGCTATAGGGGTAGTGGCGGCGGAAGCAATAGCGGCAGTGGATCGCACAAGCGCCGGTCGTAATCAGTAAGGCGCGGCCGGCGTATTTTTGCAACACGCCTTCCGACACGCGGGCGGCGGAGTCGGCGACGGGATCGGCCGTATAGCCCGGTGCGTCGGCAAGTTCCGCGTCGAGGGGCAGGACTTGCCGCAACAGCGGATCGGCCGGGTCGCCGGGCCGGATTCGGGCGAGGTACGGCTCCGGAACGAACAGCGGAAACGCGGCGGCGGCACGTTCGGCGGGCGCCACGAAGTTCGGCGGCAGTTCGAGGCGGCGGCAGAGCGTGGCCGCGTCGCGGATCGCCGATTTGAGCACGTGCCGCCAGTTCGGGGCGCGGTCGGCGGGACTTTCGCCGGGGGGTGCGCGGTCGTCGCGGGCGCCGACCGTGCTCGGCGATTTGGGGCGGACAATCTCGCTGGCGGCGGATACAATTTGCATTCCTTCAAGATAGCCCCCGGGGCGGTGGCGGCGTAGTGGTGTTCGACGGCCCGCCGCGAGATCGCGGCCGGAACGCCGTCGCCGGTGGGCCTCACTTCGTTCGAACCACCCTACCTTTCCGCAGCCGACGACCAACGTTTTTTGATTCGAGAGGAATACGATCCGTGGCCAGTTACAACACGAGCGACTTTCGCAAGGGACTCAAGATCCAGATCGACGGCGATCCGTACTTGATGATCGAGTGCAACTTCGTCAAGCCGGGCAAGGGGCAGGCGCTCTACAAGTGCCGGATGAAAAACCTGCTCCGCGGCACGACGCTCGAACGGACATACAAGAGCGGCGACTCGCTCGACGCCGCCGACGTGACCGAGATCGAGGCCCAATACCTCTATCGCCAGGGCGACAAGTGGGTGTTCATGGACACCGCGAACTACGAGCAGTACGAGCTCGATGCCAACCAGGTCGACGAAGCCTGGAAGTACCTCAAGGACGGCATGTTGTGCCAGATGATGCTGTTCAACAACACGCCGATCTCGCTCACGCCGCCGAACCATGTGGTGCTGAAGATCGAGTATTGCGAGCCGGCCGTCCGCGGCAACACGGCGACCGGCGTGACCAAGCCCGTCAAAGTCGAAACGGGAGCCGAAATCCTCTGCCCCGCGTTCATCGAAATGGGCGACGTCATCAAAGTCGACACGCGGACGGGGGAATATGTGGAGCGGGTGAAGGAGTGACGGGGGCCTGGGGCTGGGGTTAGAAAGCTCGGGTCGGACTTTCAGGCTCCGACTGGTTTGTAAACTCAAAACCCGCTGCCCTACTCCTTAAATTCCAAGACATCGCCGGGCTGACACTCCAAAGCTTTGCAAACCGCCTCTAGAGTCGAGAATCGAATGGCCTTTGCTTTTCCGTTTTTCAACACGGAGATATTGGCCATCGTAATGCCGACCTTTTCGGCCAGTTCCGTGACGCTCATCTTCCGCCTGGCCAGCATGACGTCGATGTTGATGATGATGGCCATGCGGTCCAGTTAGAGCCTCTTACACGGTCAAGTCGTTCTCGGATTTCAGATCCACGGCATTCTGCAGAATCCGTTCGAACGTCGCCGCCGCGGTGGCCATGACGATCGAGCCGAAGGCGATGAAGATGCCCATGACGACCCCACCGGCCGCGTCATCGCTTTCGTGCATCAGGATGAAAATCTCTGCTCCCGCGACGAATCCGATCATGGCGATCGCACAGCGTTTGATCGTCCGCAGAGCATTCACGGCGGCTTGCGAGAAGACCTGATTCTTTCCCGCATATCCCAACACCTTGAAACCTTGATAGAGCGCCACGAAAAACGGAATGGACGCGAGATACGCATACGCCAGAAAGGGATCTCCGAAATAGACCGCAAAGACCGTGGCGTGCGCGTTTCTGCCCTCGAGGTGAGGTTCCCAAAGCATCAGAGCAAGAGCGCCAATGCCGATGAGCACAATAACGCTCTGCAGAAACGCCGTCGAACTCCGCTTCAGCAGTGGTGCTTTCAGATTGGCCATACTGTCAGTTTAATCTGCGGATCATCGTGTTTCAATATGTATTTATCGAAATTCGTTAAATTCTGATCGTGTAACAGGGCGCGGCGATACTTGTGCACATCGAGATACCGGTCGGGGCCGGAACCACCCAGCCGCTCCGAGGTACCTATCCCCCGTCCGGAATGTCCGGTTCGACGAGGTTGGCCAGAAGCGCGAGCGATTCCTGCCAGCCCAGGTAGCAGAACTCGACCGGGATTACGTCGGGCAGACCTTCTTGGACGACTTCGAGTTCCGTGCCGCAGAGGACTTTCTTGAACGTGACGGTGACGTTCATGGTGCCCGGCAGGTTCGGATCGTCGAATTGGTCGGTGTAGCGGATGCGTTCGTGCGGCGTGAGTTCGACGTAGGTTCCGCCGAACGAATGGCTCTTGCCCGTGCCGAAGTTGGTGAATGACATCCGATAGCTGCCGCCGACGCGCGGGTCCCATTTCTCGATTTTGCCGACGAAGCCGTGCGGGGGAACCCATTTGCAGTAGGCATCGGGTTCGGTGAAGGCGCGATAGACCTTCTCCGGCGGGGCTCGGAGGACGCGGTGCAGGCGGACGGTGTTGGGCATCGGATGAGGGGCGGGGGACTCGGGGCTAGGGGCGGGGGAAAAAAAGCGGCCACCTGGCTACTTTCTGGCCCGCTTATGCAACAGCGGTTTCCAAGCTCCATCCTCCGCGCTGCTCGCCACGCACTGCTGAATGAAGTACATCCCTTCGACGCCGTCGTTGACGTTGGGATAGATCGTATCTTTCGTCTCGAACTTCTGGCCCGAGGCGCGGAGAACGATGTTGTCGTAAACCGCGCGGTAGACGTTGGCGAAGGCTTCGAAGAACGCCTCGGGATGTCCGCTGGGCAAACGGCAGGCGGCTTTGCCGGACTCGTTCATGAGTGGGGCGTTCGGGTCGCGCGTGTAGAGCCGGTGCGGCTGGCCGTTCGTGCGAACCCACATCTTGTTCGGCTCTTCCTGCCGCCACTGGAGCGCGCCCTTGGTGCCGTCGATCTCGATGAAGATGTCGTTCTCGCGGCCGTGCGAAATCTGCGACGCCGTGACCGTGCCCAAGCCGCCGTTTTGATAGCGAATCACCGCCGTGCCGTAATCGTCCAGCTTGCGGCCCTGCTCGAAGGTTTTGAGGTGGCAACTTACCGTGTCGGGCAACAATCCGGTCATGTAGCGGCCGAGGTTATAGGCGTGCGTCGCGATGTCGCCCCAACAGCCCGCCGCGCCGCTCTTCGTCGGGTCGGTGCGCCACGAGGCCTGCTTCTGGCCCGACGCTTCGAGCCGCGAGCGGAGCCAGCCTTGAATGTAAAACGCGCGGACCGCGTTGACCTCGCCGAGCTCGCCGCCCAAGATCATCTCGCGGGCTTGCCGAACAAGCGGATAGCCCGTGTAGTTGTGCGTAACGCCGAATACGACGCCGGACCTATCGACGGCGTCGGCGAGTTGTTCGGCCTGGGCGAGATCGAACGTCAGCGGCTTGTCGCAGATGACGTTGAAGCCGGCGTCGACCGCCGCCTTGGCGATCTCGAAGTGCGTATGGTTCGGCGTGGCGACGGAAACGAAATCGATCCGCTCGCCGGCAGGCAACTTCGACTCCTTTTCGACCAACTCGTGGATCGACGTGTACGCCCGGCTTTCGGCGATGTCGTAGTCGGGAGCGGACGCTTTGGCGCGGGCCGGGTCGCTGGACAAGGCCCCGGCGACGAGGGCGGCGCGATTGTCGAGTACGGCGGCCGTCGCGTGCACGCGGCCAATGAAGGAACCTTGTCCGCCGCCGGCGAGAGCCATGCGGAGCTTGCGATTGAGCGGGGCGTTGGTGGGCATGGTCGGGGGTCGGGATTCGGGGGTCGGGATTCAGGGGTGTGCCGACTTGCGTCGGTTGGGACTTTTTAGCACATTTTCTTCGCCGTGCCAGTTGTCGCGCGCTTCCGGGGGCATGCGCGGAGGTTCGGGCGGATGGACACGTGGTTTCAGAGCGATTGCAGCCACTCGGCGGCCAGGTCCGGTTCTTCGACGATTGCCAGCAGGAGCCGTTCGAGCGACCGGGGTCTTAGCTGCGCGAGTTGCATCAGCGATTCGGCCAGCGCACGGTCGGTCGGCTTGACCTTGAGGAACCGCCGCCAAAGCTCGGGGCCAACCTGCATCATCCACGGCTCGTATTCGATATGGTCCGTCGCCTGAATCACAGCGTCGTAGGTTTCGCGATCGAGCCGGTTCAGTCCGTGCAGGCAAACCAGTTCTGCCACGCCCTTGACCAGCTCGTGCAAGAGCAGCGGCCAGCACGTGGCGCGGGCGACGACCCGAAGCCGCTCGCCGTCGCGCTCGACGCAGCTCCAGCCGGAGGCCGCCTTGCGGAACATGCGGCCGACGAAGGTCGCGGGCATTCGCACGTTGCCGCATTCGACGTCGTAGGTGACGCGGCCGTCGAGGCGGTCGGCGTCGATGCCCCAGATATCGCTGGCGGCGGCCACGGCGATCCGCGAGAGGTCCCGCTCGATGCCCGACTCGTGCCAGGAAATGCGGAACGTGACGGCGATCAGCTTGAAATAGAGGAACCCGGAGTGCGGCGAGATGCCTTTTTCTGCCGCCCGGGCGTCGGCGTGTTGCTTTGCCGCCCGCGAGAGCGTCAGGCCGTGTTTGGCCAACAGCGACAGCGACGAAAAGGGATGCGCCCCGTCGCGAACCCGCCGCCAGAAGCGTTCCGGGTGCATTTGGATCACGACCAGGTCGCCGTGCCAATACGCCAGGATCGCGCCCACGGCGAGCTTATCGTACAGGCCGACGAGCGCGGGATTGAGGGCGTCGAGGTCGTCCTTCGCGAGGTAGTGCGCGCTCAAGAACGCATGTGTGGCCGCACCTTGGATGAGCAGGTTGAGCGCAAGCCGCTTGTTGATCTGGTCGCGTAAGTCGTCGGTCATGGGCCGCTCATCGACTTTAGCGGCGTTACGCTTGCCGCAGGCGAAAACCGACGCCGCGCCTTCCAATGCCGCTTGGCCCTCGCCGCCGCGAGTCGCGTCGCGGGAGCGTTGGTCGGCGCGAGCCGCTCGCGCAAATCGTGGTGGGCACGTTCGGCGATTATCGGCCGTTGGGTGAATTCGCGGAAGTGAGGCGTGACGCCGCGGATTGGCGGGCGCCGACCGTAAGGCGTTCCGCGCCGACGGACCGGCGGACCGGCCGCTGCGACTACAAACAAACCGGCTTTCGCAAACCCCGCAAGACGCATTCCGCCGCATAGCAAACCCCGTCCTGCACTCGTTTGTCCGAGCGGGCAGGCAGTCGGCAGTGGATAGTGGATAGCGGGTCGTGGTTTGGTTATTCTTTATCCCAACGACAGACGGCCCACCGGCCACGCGACTTCCACGCCTCATAGTTTGGGAATCCGACGATGTCCATCAATGAGCGGCTCAAAGGTCTTGTCGATCAGATGCCCGAGGCGGATGGCCGCGGGATGCTTACCGAGAACATCGACAAGGAGAAGATCGAACGGGCGATTGCCGCGATCCACGCCGGCGGGGTCGAGTTTGTTGGCGGGCTGATCGACATGCTCGCCGAACCGGGCAGCGAAACGGACGTCAAGCCGCGGTATGCGTTGCACGCGCTCGCGAACCACGTGCTCGTCGTCAAAGACGAGGCGGCTCGCAAGCAGTTGTGCGAAACGCTCGCCGCTGCGCTCGACGAACCCGCGGCGGCGAAGCTGTTTGCGGCCGCGCTCGAGGACTCGGATCGGGAGATTCGCGTCGCCGCCGCCGCGGGACTGGGACGGCTCGGCGATCCGAGCGCCGCGGAAGCGATCCTGAAAGTCGCCGATCGGGCGCAAGGATGGGAACGAACGCAAGTGACCAAACACTGCGTCGTTTTGGCGGAGCGGACTGCGGCGGCCGGCAATCCGCAAGCCGCCAGGCGGATCTACGATCACCTGCTCCAATCGCGAACCGATGCGGCGGAAAGCCACGTTCGCGAAGCGGCCCGCCGTGGGCTCGCGGCGCTCGACCGGAGCGGGCGGAGCTAGAGACTATCTCGGACCTGTAGGAGGCGAATCCTTTCGCCGACAGCGCTGGTTAGCGATTCCGTCGGCGAAAGGATTCGCCTCCCACAGTTGTGAGATCGCTTTTCAGCCTTGACGGTCGCGAACGTCGGCGACGTGCGAGCGGCTCTTGGTCTTTTGTGCGGACGCGGCGATTTCTTCGTCGGCCCACCGCGCGAATTCGAGTGGCGGGCGCGTTTCGTCGAACATCCGCTTGCGATAGAGCACGAGGCCGCTCAAGCCGTGATAGAGCGAACCGCATTCGAGCGGCGTTTGTTCGGTGCGGTCGAGCACGTCGATCAGGTGAATCACCGCCCGGCGAATCCACGGCGCCGAGAGTTGTTCGTGCGATAACGACAGGCACAAGAACTCCAGCGTATGGCCGGTCTTGCGGAAGCGGTCTTCGAGCTCGCGGTTGTGCTCCGAGCCTTGGAAGTACATGGACGAGAACGACCCATCGGGCTGTTGATACGCTTTCGACAGGCGAATCGCTTCTTGAATGCGATCGTTGGCCGCCGCGTAACCTCCGGCGACAGGGTTGCCGTCCTTGTCGACGAGCCTGCCCTGATTGGGGCCTTCCGCAGCGATATCCGCGCCGGTTTCTTTGAGATAATTTAGCAGGGCGATGGTCATGCCGCCGAGCGCGTGCGTGCCGCCGCACGACTCCTGGCGAAAATCCTTGGCCGCCTCGACGCCCATCACGCGGTCGAGAGTCCATTCTTGCCCGTCGCCCGCGGTCCATTTGTCGGTCGATTTGAGATACTGCGACAGCGCCATCAGCGACCAGCCGCGCTCGCGGCCGTCGTGAATGTCGGCCTTGATCTGGTCGACCCAATCGCGAATCGTGTGCTCCTCGCCGCGGACTTTGAGCTTCGTTTCCAACAGCAGCGGCGCGTCGGAGTGCGTTACGGACGAAACGGCCATATAGCCGAGCCACTGATCCTTGTGTCCCTGGCCGGTGGACGAACCTTCTTCGAGAATCGCGACCACGCCCGTGCGACCGTCGGATAGCCGCACGCCGGGCTGGAGATTCCAGCCCCGCATCGCGCCGCCGTCGAAGACGTAGTCCATCGCCCGAACGACGTTTCCTTGCGGGTCTTCGATGAGCAGGTTGCGGCCGAACGGGATGACGGCGTGGATGATCTGCCACGCGGCGTGGTCGCGGGTGTTCAGCCGGCGATGGCGAAAGGCATGTTCGATCGCGGCATCGAGCCGTTCGACCAACTCGTCGTCCGGCATGTTGTCGAGATCGAGCTTGACGTCGACGGGCACGGGTGGGTCGAACGCGCCGCAACCGACGATGCCGACGGTGATGGCACTAGCGACGAGAATCACCGCCAGGAGCAGCGAAAGTCGGACGGCGGAACTCGACAGCGGGCGAAGCATAGGTTTTTCCGACGAGATTCGTACGTTGGAAGGATTTGCCATTCGGCGGCGCGCGGCGTAGAAAGTGCGATAGACTGGCCGAACCGGCGGTGCTTGGCGGCGCCACATTATGACGCAACTGGCGATTTCGGCAAAGGTTAAGCTCGCAGGCGGCTGCGCGATCGGCGGTTCCCGGCGACGGGGTGCGATTGGTATGGACCTTGCACTTCGTGGGCAATGAGTATATCGACTGCCAAAACGGCGTCGCTCGATCGTCGCGGCGCCGGGCCTAGGTTTTGCCAATTGCGCGGTCTAACAGACTTTTGAAAAAGGGGACTGACCCTCTCAAGCATGTCGCAATCTGCGGCGAAAAACGCACTTTCCCAAGGGTCTGTCCCCTTTTTCAACGGGCTGTTAACCGATCGCAGCTCAGCTTGAGGTTCTGGGCGAATTCTTGCCGCTGCGGCAAGAATTGTCCGAACATCCACGAATAACGAGACAGCACCCCCAACGAGGAGTTTCGACGTGCCTTTCGGTTTTTATTTTGACCCGATGTACTTGCTGTTCGTCAGCCCCGCGATTTTGCTGGGGCTTTGGGCGCAGTTCCGCGTGCGGTCGACGTATGCCGCGGCGCAGCAGGAACCGGCGCCCTTGAGCGGCGCGGCGGCGGCGCGGCACATTCTCGATTCGGCCGGCCTGACGCAAGTCGACGTCGAGCCGGTGCAGGGGTATTTGAGCGATCACTACGACCCGCGGGCGAAAGTCCTGCGGCTCAGCCCCGAGGTGTACCACAACCGCTCGATGGCGGCGGTGGGCATCGCCGCGCACGAAGCGGGCCACGCCCTGCAAGACGCGAAGAACTACGCCCCGCTCGTCGTGCGCAACGCGGCCGTGCCGGTCGCCAATTTCGGGAGCGGCTTCGGCATGCTAATCATCCTGGCCGGATTGCTTCTCCGAGCTCAACCGGTTTTTCTGTTCGGCATCGGCCTGTTCGCGTGCGTCGTGCTGTTTCAGTTGATCAATCTACCGGTCGAATTCAACGCCAGCAGCCGGGCGAAGCAGCAACTCGTCGCCCTCGGCATCGTGCCGCAGCAAGACCTGGGCCACGTCAACCGCGTCTTGAGCGCCGCCGCATGGACCTATGTCGCTGCAACGCTGCAATCGGTCCTGACGCTGCTGTACTATCTGATGATCTTCGCCGGCGGGCGGCGGGAAGACTAGCACCGCAAGAGAAGATAACTGTAGGAGGCGAATGCTTTCGCCGACCGCATTCGCGAGCGCGGCCCATCGGCGAAAAGGTTCGCCTCCATACACTTATGGGAGGACGCTTAATTCACCGCCTGCGGGCCGTGGCCGGCGTTGCTGATGTCGACTACGTCGTCCATGGGCAGGACGAAGATCTTGCCGTCGCCGATGGTGCCTTCGGGACCCGTGCGGGCGACTTCGACGATCGCGTCGACGGTCCGCTCCAGAAAATCGTCGTTGACGACGATTTCGAGCGTGACCTTGCGCAGCAGGTGCGTCTTGTACTCGTGCCCGCGGTACATGGCCGAGCGGCCGCGTTGGCGGGCGTAGCCTTGCGAATCGCAAATCGTCATCCGCGTAACGCCGAGCCGATCGAGCGCTTCGCGGAGCGGTTCGAGCTTGGGCGGCTGGATGACCGCGAGGATGAGCTTCACGGCGGAGAACTCCGGCGAGGTCGCGAGCGGGCCGACGGTGGCTGGCTATCGTGAGCATAGCCGCGGCCATGCCGCGTTGCCAGTCGCGTTGCCGCAAGCGGCCGTCGTCGCACGACGCGCTGCTAGCGCCGTCGCAGCGAGACGAACTGTTTCCGGCGTTCGTCGAGCTCGGCGTTGACGGCGACTTTCGTGCCGTAGCGGCGGGGTAACGATTCGGCGGCGACGGCCATGATCGCGGCCTCGCGGAATTCGAGCACGAGCTTGCCCTGGCTCATCGTGTCGATGGTGATCCAGCCCGCGAGCGTGCGGTGGCCGAACAGCTTGTCCCAGCCGCTCGGCGGGTCGATGGAAACCGAGAGCACTTCCTCGTGTTGGACGACGAAACTCTTTTTTCGCGAGCGGGCGAGTTCGAGCAGCTCTTCGTCGGCCTTGAGTTCCAAGCCCGACTCGCGCTTGGCGGGATTTACTTTGGGTTTGACGAGCATGCCGCCGATGGCGCCGCCGATCGCGCCGCCGAACATGGCCAGGGCGAGCGCGGTTCGCTGCTTGCTGTCGTACTCGGCCGTTTCCTTTTGATCTCGGCGGTCGAGAAACAGGAGTCCCGACTGCATGGCGAAAATCTGATATTGCCGCGGGCCGCCGAGACCGCGGCGAATCGTGGCCTCGAAGGTGGCGCGATCACCCGTGTAGGCGTTGAGAATCGATGTACAGCGTAACTCCACCTGGCCGGCTTGGTACATGGCAGATCTCGCATGGGTTTGCGGCGATGAGTCCTCAACAAGAATAGTATGTGCCTCCGTCGTTCAAGGGAGGGGCCGGTTGGCGCGCCGCGGCGGTCTCTCGGGGCGATGGCGGCGACGATGCCGGTTGGATTGGTTGGGAGCGTGGTGCCGACGGCGTTGACGCCTGGCGGCCAGCGAACCGCGCAATGGGTAATAGGCCGCCAGGCACACCGCGGCCGCGGCGCCGGCGACATGGGCGAGCGGCAGGGGCGTGAAGCCGGCGGCGTTGCTGGCGACGAACAACGTGTCGCCCGTCGCGTACTCGAAGATCGTTTTGCCGATGAAACCGGCGATGAGGAATGTCGCGACGACTGTCGACGGATCGGCGCGGCGCGGCACGCGTCGCTCGTCGCGGCGGGCATCAACGAGCAAGTTCGCGCATACGGCAACGAACAACGCCGAATCGACGCCGCTGAGGCCGCGGTAGCTGGCGATGTTGCTTTGCAAGAGGAACACGGAGGCCGAGATCGTCGCGGCCGACGCGACGAGCAGCGCGAGGTATCGCTTGCGGTTGCGATGTTCGAGGGTAACGCCGAGGACGACGAACATGAACAAGTCCCAGGCGAGGTGGTCGCCGCTCCAGTGCGTGACGTGGCCGGTGAAGACGCGCCACCACTGGCCGTCGGAGATGGCGACGCGGGAGCCTTCGAGCAATGCGGTTGCTCCGTCGCTGGCAAACGCCGCGACGGCCGCGAGGGCGACGATCAACGTCACGGCCGAAGATTTCGCGAGGTCTAGGCCGCGTTCGGCGGAGAATCGGCACGAGCGCCAGCTCGTTGCGGACCAGCACGGCGCCGAGAAAGCGCCGGCGAACGAGGCCGAACGCATCGAGATTTCGCGGAGGCATTCGCTGAGTTCGATCATGGCTGGCGGTAACGAGTAGGGAGAGTTATTGGGGAGATCCATGCGTTGGGTATCCAGGAGTCAGGAGACAGGAGTTTTGGAGTCGCGCCGTGGGGCGCTCCTCCTGCTCCTGTCTCCTGGCTACCTGATCGTTACGTTATGCGGCACTTGCCACGTCGCGCCGCCTTCGCGAAGCGAGTCCTAGCCCTGCCAGTCCGGCAGCGACGAGCGCCGTGAGCGGGTCGATCGCGCCGCCGCCGAACCCGCCGCCGCTGCCTCGCGAGTTGTCGTCCCCGCGCGGAGCATCGAATCCGAAGTTTTCGCCGGGGCGGACGAACGGCGAATTGGGCAGCGGTTCGGTCGCCCGTTCGCTGCGCTGGACCGTTTCGTCGGCTTGCGGGCCGACTTTGCTAGCCGTGGCTTCGCGGAGCTGGGCGAGCCGCTCGCGCACCGATTCCTGGGCCGCCCGATCGCGCTCGACCCGCAACGCATTGCGGCGTTCGATCCGCCAGCGGCGGTATTCGCGGTCGTTTTCGAGTACGATGAACGACGCATACGGGCTGACGATCGAATAACCTTCGCACAGGCGAACGATTTCGCTCTGGTGCTGCTGCGATCCGGCGCGGCGCTCTTCTCCCAAAAGCCGATCGACGCGCCGCGATGCCCACATCCGTTCGATCTCGGGATTGGCGTCGTTGCGCTCGGGCAGGCTGAGGTCGATTTGTTGCTCGATTTCCTTGCCGAGCACCGTGGCAGTGAGCTTCATGCTCGCGGGGCCCGGATTGCGATAGCGGCCGTACATGCGGACTGGCTGGCCGTGGTACAAGTTCGGCAGCACGGCCGGTTCGAGATCGTAGACGTCGCCGCCCGTGAAAGTGAGCTTCACGTCCGCCGCAGCGGGCCGCGTCAGCTTGCGGCGAAACGCGCCGGCTTGCTGCTCGAAATCGTCGCCGGCCGAAAGGAACGCAGCTAAGCCGCCGGCTTCTTCGGCCAGTTGCGCCAGCAGCGGGCGATTCACTTCATTGCCCACGCCGACGCAGAAGACGGTTACGCCCGAGGGACGCCGCTTGATCCCTTCGAGCAGTTCGCGCTGCTCCTGCTGCTCCGTCATGCCATCGGACAGGACGACGACGTTCAGCGGGCGGTCGGCCGTGCGATAGCGATACGCCGCTTCGATCGCCGGGCGGAGGACCGTGCCACCGCTGGCGCGTTGCGAGCGCAGGTGCTCGGCGGCTCGCTTCTTCGTGTCGTCGTTTACGTCGGCGAGCTTGTCGAACAGCGCGTCGGCCGCGATGTTGAACGTGATGACCTCGAAGCGGTCATCTTTGCCGAGAGCGTCGGTGAACGCCTCGATCGACTTGCGCGACGTGGCGAGTTTGCCGTCGAGCATCATGCTGCCCGAAACGTCGAGGAGGAAGACGTAATCCGCACCGCCGACTTGCTGTTCGAGGTCTTTTCCGGCGGTGAGCGTGAGTTGAAAGTAGCCGTCTTCGCCGTTGGGTTTTGAGGTTACGAGGTCGACGCCGGTGCGCGGACGTTCGAGCGAAAGGTTGACGACGACGTCTTGCGACAAGTCGCCGGCCTTCGTCTCCATCGCGGCTTGCCAATAGTGGGCGTCGGCGTGCTTGACGACGGCGAACTGATCGCGGTGCGAGGGACTCGCCAGACCCACGATCGGCACTTCGCTCTTCACGTCGAGCGACAGGGCAAATCGGCCGGTCGTGCGGCTATCGGCGTCGCGCCGCGAGACCGTGGCGAGCGGATAGACGTAAGCCGCCGTATCGTGGTCGAAGTCGAGTTCCTGATAGTAGGTCACGCGGACCCGCTGTTCCGCGCCGGCGGCGATCGGGAAAACCCGCATCTCGAACCGCTTGTAGTCCACCTGTTCGAGCAGACCGGGATCGCGGCGGGTTTGTTTGTAGCTTTCGTAGATTTGTCGCGCCCGCTCCTTCTCGACGACTTCGCCGATCATTTCCTGGCCGTCGATCCACATGCTGAAGTTCGAGACCGACGCTTGCTTGGGAACCGGGAATGTGTAGAGCGCTTCGACGACGCGGTTCTCCTTGTTGACGAACGTCTGATCGACTTCGGTGACGGCGATGCCGTTGTTGATCGTGACTTTGACGACCTGCTCTTTGATTTCGAGCACGCCGCCAAAGCCGCCGTCGGCGATCAAGAGACCGGCAGCAACGGCAGGCGAGGTCAGCCAGCCGACGCACACCGCGGCCGCGAGCGGCCAGAAGCCCCACCGCCAGACGGCGAACGTCCTTTCGGTGCGAGGAACACGGTTTGTTGACGCGGTCGACATGACTTCTCCTTTGCAAACAGCGAAACTCTCAAAACGGGTAGAAACACGCGAAAACTGCGGAAACCGCGAAGCGGCCGTCGGCCGCAACTACGGGATGATCCACCGATGGCGCAGATGTCCGCAGATGCGATGCAGGCACGGTGAACGTCGCATATCGGTGGCCATCTGCGCAATCCGCGGATGAACTTGACTTTCGTTAGCGGGCGCGCACCGCGATCGCTCGATTTGCCTCGTAGGCATGGAACGCGGACGGAACGTCAGGATGCGCCGCGGTGCATTACGCTCGCGCCGCGAGCGAAATTTCCTCGGCGGTCTTCGTCGCGCCGCAGTGTTCGCAGGCCGGCAGCAAGGCATGCCGCAGGCCGTGACATTGCGGACATTCCTCGAACAGCGTCACCGCACAGCAGGGACAGGTATACGGTTCGTCCTTCGCTCCGACGACCGGAAGCGACGGAAGCATCGCAGCGGGGCTTGTCGGACCTCGGGCCCATGCCGATTGAGCGAGCGCGTTCCGGCGGATCGGAAAACTGCACACGGGACAAACAAACTTCTCGTAAGCCTCGCGGAACTGCCGCACCAGCCAGTCGGTCTTCGGCTTGGCGACTTGCCGCACCAGGAAGATGAGAATCCGCAACACCGCGACGAGCGCCGCGCCGATCAACAGGTAGCGGAAGTATCGCTGGGGAAAGTACTCGTGCATCACGAGGATCAGGTGGAGCGCGACCGCGGCGTCGAAGGCGTAGGCCAACGGAACGTACAGGGTCCCGCGCAGCTTCTGCCACGCAAACGCGGCGAGCACGAGCAGCGGCAGCAACACGGCGAGCTTGATCGCCGCGGTCTGCCAGCGATACGTCTCCCACTGGCGATCGAATTCCTCTTGCACCGGCTTGCGAGCCTCGACGAGCCGCTCGTCGACGGAGCGCCGCCGCGCGTCGAGTTCGCGCTGCGTTTCTTCGAGCTGCGTGACCGTTTCGTTCAAGCTTTGGAACTGTTGCTGGTTGTTGAGAAACAGTTGCTGACTATCGGCGAGTGCTTTTTGTTCTTCGGGAGTCGGATTGACGCCCTTGTCGAGCGCCAGCCGTTGGAAGTCGAGCAACTGGTTCATCGTCCGCTGGGCTTCGGCGGTGCTCTCGCGGAGCACTTGTTGCCGCTGGCGCTCGTCGGCGATCGACCGCGCATTCGACGCGAGCTTGGCATCGATGTCCTTCGAATCCGCGACAAGCGACTCGTCGAGCATTTCCTGTTCGATGGCGGAATAGTCGGGGGTCGGCCGGTCGGACACGTCGGACAAGACGAAGCTAATCAACCAGTAACAGAGCACGCCGAGCACGACCGTGAACACGCCAAACGCGACGCGATGAGCCCACGGACCCGTGTTGCGACGCGCCGCCCCGCTGGGAGCGCTTTCGGCGACGATGGAATCGGGTTCGGTCATGGCTGGGTTCCCGTTGGGTTTTCATCGTTCACGCGCCGCGTGGGTAGATCAAACGCCGTGCCAATCCTGCGAAAATCGCATAACGTATTTCTCGAAAAAGAGTTATGGAGGCGGATCGGCTGGCGGCGCGACTGGGCACTGAGCCGCTGTGGTACAATAGATGTTCGGGCGACGTACACTGCATGTACTTTGTTGGGTCGTCGTCTCGAACGTCCCTGAGTCCCGACTATGCCCCTGTTCACCCCTGCCGACCGCCGGTTTGCCGAGGTGGTCGGCCGGCTCAGCACGTGCAACCCGTTTCTTGCCGAGCGGATCGAACACGAGCGAGTCGCGTTGGGCGACGCCTTCGACGACCGGGAAGCCGATTGGAATCTGTTTCCGGAACTGCCCGAAGACCATCCCAACGTGCGGCTGTTGCTCGCGCGTTCGGAAGCCGTGCTCGATACGGCCCGTCAGCGGCTCGTCGGCGCGCGGAATCGCGCGGAGCGCGACGAAGAGCCCGCGCTGTATGAAAACCTGCTGCTGTTCGTGCTCTACCATCGCTATCGGCGCGAGCTCGATGCCTTGGTGCGGTCGGAGCGCGAAGCGGGTTCCGCCGGCAAGCGCGTGACGCTGTATCGCACGTTCGCCGCGGCGGCGAAGCATTATCTAGCGGCGGGCGAGCATCTCTCGCCGCTCGTCGCGCAATTGCCGCACGTCTTTGCCGGGTTCTTTCAAATTCGCCGGGCGTTCGACAACGTGTTTCACTTCATCATCGGCGTGTCGAAGCCGACGGCGCGGCTGCGAGCCGACGTCTGGCGATCGATCTTTACGCACGACCTCGACCGTTATCGCCGCGTGCTGTTCGATCGCATGGGCGACTTCACGACGCTCGTCACCGGCCCATCGGGCACGGGCAAGGAGCTCGTTGCGCGGGCGATCGCCCTGTCGCGGTACATTCCGTTCGACGCAGAGAGCGAACGCTTCGCCGCGCGGTTTGCCGGTGCGTTTCATGCGATCAATCTCTCGGCGCTAAGCCCGACGCTCGTCGAATCGGAACTCTTCGGCCATCGCCGCGGCGCGTTCACCGGCGCCACCGACGACCGGGCGGGCTACTTGGAGCAATGCACGGAATTGGGCACGGTGTTTCTCGATGAGATTGGCGAACTCGATGCCGCGATTCAGGTGAAACTGCTCCGCGTCCTGCAAACTCGCCAGTTCCAGCGCCTCGGCGACACCGAACCGCGGGCGTTCCGCGGCAAGATCATCGCCGCCACGAATCGCGATGTCGCCGCCGAAATGCGGTCCGGGCGCTTCCGCGAAGACTTCTACTACCGCATCTGTTCCGACATCATCGCCACGCCGTCGCTTGCCGAACGCATCGCCGACGACGCGCGGGAGGCGCGGCAGTTGCTCGTGCATATTGCCGAACGGCTCGTGGGCGAGGAAGCGGTCGCCGTGGCCGACGAGGTCGAACGTTGGATCGCGGAGCATCTCGGCGCGGCTTACGGCTGGCCGGGCAACGTGCGGGAACTCGAGCAGTGCGTCCGCAACGTGCTGGTACGGAAGTCGTACACGCCGCCGAAGCCGGAGTCGCCCACGCGCGATGCGGCCGAACGACTCGCGGCGGCGATGCGCGAAGGAAAGCTCTCGGCCGACGACGTCGTGCGGGAGTACTGCCGCATCGTGTATGCACAGACCAGAAGTTACGAAGCGACGGCGCGGCGCGTCGGGCTAGATCGGCGAACGGTTAAGGCGAAGGTCAGCGCGGAGTCGGGACGCGCCGAGGGCACGACTTGAGGCCGCATGATTTGCGAGAAACCGATCGCGAAACCACGGTCGGCTAGAAGACTTTCGCCCGCTGATGTACGGTTCTCGCTCGCAGTCGAGCGAAACCGATCGTACTGAGGACTTCGTCGATCGCTCGCAGGCTCGGCGTCGTTTGCGTCGCGGACATTTGCGACCGGCGCGATGCCGCTAGTCGGTCGGCGGAACTGCCCTCGCGGCGAACGTCGGCGGTCACGTCCCGATGGCGCGCGACGGCGAACGCGCCAGCGACCGGCGAGGAGGATGCGTTGCGCACGATCGCCGCTGGGGCAAAGGCAATGGGGCTGAGCGCCGCGCTCGTTCGGCCGAAATTGCGCGCAAGTAGCGACGCGTCCATTCGATCGACCGCGCCGTCGCCGTCCAAGTCGCCGGTGGCCCGCGTCGCGCCGGCAGTCGTGCCGAAATGGGATTGGAGAATCGCGAGATCGACGAGCGAAACCGATCCGTCGCCGTCCACGTCGCCGTCCAGCACGTCATCGCCGCCGGGCGAGCCGCCAATGGACGCGCTGGGCTTCCACGCGGCGCCGTCGCTCCAACTGCTTGGCGGGCCGAGCGGATTGCGAATTGTCAAGGAATACCCGAGGCCGTCCGTCGTGGGATGCCAGCTCTCGCCCGTGTCGTCGTACGTGAACGTCTGAACGACGGCCGAGTCGCCATCCGCGATCGTCAACGTCTCGCCGGCATTGTCGAGGCGGCCCGAATACTGCCCGGCGATGGAAACGCCGGGATAGCGGAATGCGAATGCTTCGGCGTCCTCGACGATCACGAGCCGTTGTCCCGGCGCGACCGACGAGACGGCGGCCGCGGCAAAGTCGAAAGTAATGCCCTGGATGAATTCGACCCCGCTCAAATCGAGCGTCGCCGTGGTGCTCGTGTTGATCAGCTCCAAAAACTCAAAGTCATCGGCGTCGCCGAATCCCGCCGCCAGCTCCGCCGGAGACGGATCGGCCGGATGATACATCAACTCGCTCACCCGCAAGAAATCTTGCAGCGGCCGGCTCGACATGGTGCTGTCGATCGTCACCGTGTCGCTAGCGATGAGCTTGCCTTGAAAACCGTAGGCTTCGAGCGTCACGGGATGCGGGCCAAACTCGACCGGCACGGTCACGCTCCAACCGGTCACGGTGTTCCACGTAATCGGCAGCGGACTCGGATCGCCCGCCCTGCGAATCTCGCGGACGTTGATCCAACCCGTCCCGGCGATCGTCGCCACGGCGCTGTTCACGGTCGAATCGGGCGTCGTGATATTGAACGCGACGTTCGGCACGGCGCTGTTCAGTTGCGACGAGACGGAACTCGACCTGGCATTGATGTAGCTCCCGAATCCCGCGAAGCTCTCTGCAAGCAGGCTATCGAAATAGGCGACCCACGTGCTGACGTAGGCCGAATTGAAGGACTTCGTGATGATGTCGTGCAGGTGTCCGTAATAGGCGTGCGCGTATGCCGGAACGGCCATCATCTCCTGCAAGTCGCCGTTTTGTACCAACGGCCCGGTCGTCGACTTGGCGAACGCGTAATCCACGTCGAACGGGAACATCATCACGCGGCCGTCTTCGGGACGCACGAAAAACGCTACGTTGTGCAGCAGCCCGCCGGTGACGTAGGTGTCCTCCATGCCGAACAGGTTTTCCAGGGCGTACACGCGGAGGAACGAATCGACGTCGATGATGTCGGGAAGGGCCGTGAGCAACGCCTGGCCGCTGAGACCGAACGTCTTGGCCATTTGGATGATCCGCGTGTAATCGTCGCGATCGCGGTTGTTGTGGATCAGGTACGTGTGGCGATAGCGCTCCTTGTCGTCGCCCATGTCGCTGAGACTGCCGATGCCGACCACGCCCGATGAGGCGGGGTACGGCACTTTCAGGCTTTCGATGTTCCCATCGACCGTGCCGCGCGGGTAATAAACGGCTTCGAGTTCGAAAAGCGTCCCGTCGCTGCCGTCGTCGAGCAGCGTATCGAGATAGTTATCGTCGTACCGGTCCAGCATCAGCGTCGCGTCGCCGTTTTGTTGCGATCGGGGCGCGACGAACCGGATGAGATCGTCGTACGTTCCGGGAATGTGGCCGGCAAGATTTGCGGCATACTTCACGAGCAGTTCGCGCGAACTGACGTCGAACGGCGAAGAGCGATCGACCGCCACTCCGTCGTAGACGCCGCGAAACAGCTTGTCGGGCTGAAACCGCAGATTGTAGCCGTACCTCACGTCCTGGCCGCGACCGTTGCCGCTTCCGCGGAGCCGCACGCCGACATCGTAGAACACCTCGCCGCGGTACACGACGGTGGCGCCTAGCAAATCGTTACTTAGCGCATTGGTGGGCTGGTGCAAGAACGTCGCGTCGGCCGCGGTCATGATCATCCGGAATTCGTCGAGCGGACTACTGTTGGGCAGCCCGTCGTCGAACCGCACGAGTGCCCGCGACTGCGGACCGGCCGCGGGATACGTCGACGAAGCGCCGAGTCCGTCCACGGCGGCCACGTAAAACTGCACGACGCTGTTTGCGGTTTGTCCCGGAATGGTCCCGCGGTAAAACCCGCCGGACTGCGTCATCGCCACGCTGTTCCATGCGCCCCCGGCAACTGAGTACCAAAGCGTCGCACCGGCGACGCCGTCCGGATCGCTCGCCGCGACGGACACGATCACATTCTCGCCGGGCTGGGGGACCGCCGGCGCGTGAACGAGATCGCGATACGTCGGTCCCGCGTTCGCCACGTACCTCGAATTGACCGTGCCCGGCGTTCCCACGTCTTCCGACAACGACAGCACGTTCGTTTGCGCGAGACGGTTGAAGTACAGCCGCGTGTTGACCTGCGCCAAGCCCGAGATCGGCTTCGCGCGAAACGAAATCCGGTATTCCGTGCCGTTCTGAATGGCGATGAAGTTTGCCCCGTTCTTGAGCGTGGTTTCGGCGTGATTCATCATCTGCTCGGACGGCCCGGTGGCCACGAGCCGCAGCACGTGATTGGTCGGGTCGTCGGGATCGACCACGACACGGCTTTGGCCGTGACTGCCGTGCGTACCGAGTACGCGCCACGACGCCGGGTTACTGCCTAGGACGTCGTTCTCGAACGTGCCGTTTTGCAGCAATTCGATTGCCGCGCCGTTGGGACTCTGAACGACGTGCAGGTCGTCGAGCAGAACCTCTCCCTCGTCCAGCAAGCCGAGGACGAATTCGTTCCATTGACCATCCGGACCGACCGCGCTGGGTTGCGCGACGCCCGTGTAGGTCATCGTCTGCCACGCGCCGCGGGCCGTCTCGTCGCTCGCCGCCCACGATTCGCCCCGCGAATTGTCGGCATCGGGATCGCGAAGTTCGAGACTCGATCCCTGGCCGTCGGCCGCTTCGGGCCAGGCGCCGTCGTCGTAGTAAGGCACTTCGTCGGCTGGATTCCCGGCGGCGTCGCGCAGCACGATCCGCTCGTTGGAATTGGCAAGCGAGCCGGAATAGCTCCCCGCGATCCGGATCGTCGGATATCGGGCCGCCAACGTCGCCGCGTCCGCCGCCACGACGAGATACTCGCCCGGTCCGAGGATCGTGTTCGTCTCGAACGTGTAGCCGATCGCGTCGTCCAAGCGCCAACCCGATATGTCGACCGCCGCCGCCGAGCGATTGAACAGTTCGATCCATTCCTCGGAGTTCTCTTCGAACGGCTCGCCCGGAATCGCGGGCGCCGTCTCTTGCTGTGCGACCAGTTCCAGGCCGAACACGATGTCCGAGCTGATCGCGCTGTTCTGGCGCACCTCGACGCTCAAGATGTTGGAACCGATATTGAACAGGTTCGCCGGAATGTCGACGGCGATGATCGTGGCATTGTCGATGCCCGGCGACGCCAGCGTCGTGTCCGTGAGCGTGCCGGGGGCGATCATGAACCGCGTGCCCGGAATCTCCGCGCCGTTGAGATAGAACACGGCGCCGTCGTCGATGAGGTGCCGCAGTTGCACGACGGCGCCGGCGGACGTTCCGGCAAACGCAAATTCCTTTTGGAAATAGTAGGTCCGCGTCGAGGCCGTGTAGCTGGGCAACGTGGTTGCAATGGGAACCGGCAGTACGCCCGGCGCTTCCAAGCCGATCGGCCCCTGACCCGAGCGCCAGATCGTGCCGTCGACCGCGTAGTTCGTCTGATGCCAATTCGGGCCGAGGTATGCGCCGCCTTGCCGGTTGTACTTCCAATCGGCGCCGAACGGAATCAGCGTCGTGGTTTCATACGTGGCGGGGGTCCCGGGCGTGGCCGCCTTCGGCCGATGGTGATACATGATCTCGTTGATCACGATCTCGTCGCGGAAGGAAAATTGATTGGCAGCGCCGGGCGTCGCCGAGCTAGGATACAACCATTCGCCGTCGTGTTCGGCCGAACGTCCGCGTAGGCGGTTCTTCACGATCGCCGCGTCGGCGACGAGCGACTGGCCGGGATGGACGAGAAACAGCCGATCGCCTTCGGCGGGGACGAATCCGAGCTCCGCACCGGTAATTGCCAATTGGGCCCCGGCGGCCAACATTTGGCTCGGCAGCGCATAGGCCGGCGCGCCATCACCCGACGAAACGATTTGGTAACCTCCCAAGGCGATCGGTTGGCCGCCGTCGTTGGACAATTCCACGAAGAACTGCGGATCGGTAGCGGACGCGATTTCGTTGATGACCAGCTTCCGCGCGGCATCCGCCGTCGGCGGCGAAATCGTGACCGTCATCGAAATTTCGAAGCCCATGTCGGGGTCGGCGGCCGTCGCCTGATGGACTTCGACGGCGAGCACGTTCTTGCCCGTTTGCAAGATGCCGGCCGGCACGGCAATCGGCGGACCGAATTGGGGCTGGCCGACGGTGCTGCTGGCGAACGTGTCGTAGTTCACCGCGCCCGCCGGCATGTTCTGCCGGTGAATCTCTTGCCCGTTGAGATAAAACACGGCCCCATCGTCGACCGCGGCGAGAATCCTCAACTCCGCGAGCGCCGGGTCGCCGTTGAATTGGAATTCGTGCCGGAAATAATCGGTCGTCGGTCCGAGCGCGAGTTGCGTCTTCGTGCCGGCGAGGCTGTATTTCTCGTTGAGGTAGGTATTGATCTGCCCGAGTTCGGCCGCCGAAAGATTGCGGTTGTAGATCAAGACCTCGGCGATGTCGCCGTTCCACCGCTGCGACGGGTGGTCTTCACGGTTGCCGATCGTAAACCCGGTAAGGCCGTTTTCCGGCCGTTGGATCGTGCCCGACGCTTTGGTCTCGCCGTTGATGTCGACGGTCAGCACGCCGCCCGAGACGCGGTGGACCGACGCGAACGGGCTGCGAATCGTCGGCAACAGGTTCGGCGCGGTGATGTTGAGGACCTGGCCGTCGGTGTAGACGTAGGTCGTCGTGCCGGCGATCTGGGCATTGAAAACCGCGCCCGTGCGGCGGAGCGTCACGAGCGATCCGCCGTCGCCCGCGTCGTTCGCGTCGCCGACGACGATGATCGTGCGGTCCATGCCCGGCGTGAGCAGGTTGTCGACGGTGTTGTTGAGCAGATCGTCGATGCCGTCGAATCGCACGGCCGGTCGGTCGCCGATGGCGCTGGCAATCCACGTCGGTTGGAGGGCGGCGTTGCTCTGAGCGACGTTTTGGGCGACCGTGTTGTTGGCCGTACCCGTCAGATCGTTCCATGCCGAAACGCGGTTCGAGCCGTCCTTCACGACGTGAGTAGCATCCGCGTCGAGCCACAGCGCCAGGCCGCTCACGTCCATCGGACTGATCGTCGAGCCGGCGAAAAACGAACCCGGTCCGAAACTCCAAGCATCGTCGTCGTAGCCCGGCTGACGCCACGCCGTCTGCCGGTCCGTGCCCGTGTCGTCGTAGCGCCAAATGGCGTCCTCGGGAACGATCGTCGTGGTGATCGGTTCGACGTTTTGTTCGGGAAAGTTCGCCGCGCCCGGAGTACCCCAAAGCTGCGCGCTGGTCGTCCAGTTTTCCGGAAATTCGCTGGCCAGGTCGCGGCTTCGCTTGGCAAGCGTGGCGCCGGAGCCATCCGGTCCGATGGGCCAAGGCGCGTCGTCGCGGTATTCCATTTCATTGACGACGCGATCCGAGTTGTCGAGCAGGCGGACTCCTTCGGCGCTGTTGTCGAGACTACCGGTCCAGGGTCCGAGCGCGCCGGCAATGCCCGTTGCCGCTTGAAGCTCGGCGGGATTCTGGGCGATGACCAGAAATCCTCGGCCGGGAATCACCGTGCCCTCGGGAATCTCGAAGTTCACGCCGCCTGCCAGCCGCCAACCGGAGACGTCCATGTTGATCGTCATCTGGTTGTGCAGCTCGATAAACTCTTCGCTTCCGCCCGCGCCGGCGGGATGGTAATGAATCTCGTTGAAGGCCACGACGCCGTCGAGAGTCCAGCGCGGCTCCAGGAATTCCAGCGACAGGCGTCGCGATGCCGACTTGGGCGCGGTGCGGGAGCATTCCATAATTGAACGTTTCGCCAAGGAGGAGTCCGGTTTGTAGGAGGCGAATCCTCTCGCCGAATAATCGCCTCCTACAGCTCAATCGTCGGCGTCGGCCCGCGCGACGGTCAGCCCACGGCGAATTGCCGTAGGCTGACGCGACGCGATTGTCTCTCCTGCCTGTATAAGTCCATTATTGCCCTCGCGGTCGCGGAGCATCGCTCCGGCCCGCCAATCCGCTAGCCTTCTTGCCGCGACACGCCGGACGCGCGGCGTCGACGATACATTCCGCCCACGAGCAACATGCCGCCGCCAACGATCGCGCTGGCGATGCTTGCCGGCTCGGGAATCGGCGCTTGCTGGATTTGCAGGCCGTTGAACGCCGCATTGTTAGCGGCGGCCACATCATTGAATTCGCCCACGATCGTTCCGAGCGCGTCCGCGGTCACGCCGGAGAATACGACGTAGTTCGTATCTTCGATGAAGCTCGGCGGACCGCCGGCGAACGGATTGACGTTCGTCGCGACTTTCGTATCGCCGCCGATCGTGAAACTGGTCGCCGTGTTCGAGTACCCGCCGTTTTGCGCGTAGAAGTACAAGTTGTACGTTCCGCCCGGCGTCAGATTGTTGATCGCGAATAGTCCCGGAGGGCCATTGGGGCCGAGCATTGTCTGATACACGAAGTCCGTCAGCAGCGGAGTAGCGAACGCCGCGGGCCTCTCATTAGCGGCGTACGAAAGGAACGCTTCGAGCGAAACCGTCACCGGCGTGGCAGCGCCCGTCGAATCGACCAGCGGCGCGGATGTAAACGAACCCGCGCCGGGAGACACTCCATTCCAAATCGTGCCCGCATCGGGCGCGGCGCCGACGCCGGAGAACGTGCCGCTACCCGTGGCGCCGTTGAGGTCGACATTGATCGTGACCTGTCCCGAAGCTGTGGCGATGCTCATCGCGAAGGCAACACAGACGCCAAGGGCCATTTTCGTGAACGTTCTCATCATTAGCTCCACTTTCTTTGGTGAAAGAGACAACGCACAGGACGCAACAAAAGGTCATTCGGAACTCTTAGCGGCGCGTCGCCGGTCGCCATCGACCCAAATACGTCGCCGCAACCCGCCCGAATCGCATATCGCCCAACACCCAATCTTGCAGCCGGCCGCCGTCGGATTCTGGCCGGTTTCCAAGCTCTGATAATCAGTCGCGGATCAGAATGCGGCGTAGTTTAATTGGCCGCCAGGGGCAATGTCAAGAAAATCACGCCCCGGCATTCGCAGATTTTTCTCTTTTTTTAGCGCTAGCCAGCCAACGCCGCTTGCTCCGGCCCGGCGTCGAAGTCGACGCTCGCGACCGCCAAGCACATCACTGCGAAATCACTTCAGACCGCGAAAGAAGTCGCGAAACAGAATCGTCTCCGACAGGTTGTCCACTTCATTGCAGTGCTCCCAGTCGGTCCAGACATACTCAATGCCAAGGTAGCCGCGATAGCCGGTCCCTTTCATCACCCGCCAGATACGGCCGTAGTCGATCGTGTTGTCCTTGAACGCGGCTTGTAGGCGGCCTTTTCGCGCCCCGCGGGTATGAAAGTGCGAAGCGTGGGCCACGAGCGGCTCGACCTCCGCGTCGGGAATGCCGATCCGCGTGAAATGCGTGTAGTCGAGCGTGAGCGTCAACCCCGGCGTGCGCTGGATGAGCCGCAAGGCCGGTTTCGGCTTCGGCACGAGCGAACCGGTATGGGCCTCGACCGAGAAGACGATCTTCCGCGCCGCCGCCTGTTCGCACCGCCAGGCCAGTTCGTCGCACGCTCGGCCGAACGAATCGGCGAACGATTCCTCAGCAAACCGCACTCCCGGCAGCGCCGAGACGTGTCCGCTGCCGCAGCCCGCCGCGTAGTCGAGCGTCTTGAGGAATACGTCGCGCGCTTTACGCCGCCGCCGAGCATCCGGATGGTTCGGCGCGAGCGACACGAAGTCGACCGCCGTCTGCAAGAACACGTCGGCCGCCTTAAGTCCGCGGTCAACGAGCTTCTTCTTGAGCAGCGCGGCCCGCTTGTCGAGTTGCTTGAATTCCCGCGACGGCCAAAGGTGCGAGCGATCCTCGAACAACCCGATGTCGACGGCTGGAAATTCCAACAGCGCGATCAGATCGAGCACGCGGTCGTGGTCCAAGAGCGGAAACGTGAAATCGGCGCAGGCGAGTTCGCGAGGCATTGGCGCTCCGATGATCAAGGGTCCATGAACGCGGTGCGGGGCGGGCTTTGCCACTCGGCCGCCGCAAGATATCCGCCGTCGATCACGAGCGACGCGCCCGTCACGCCCGACGAATCTTCGCACGACAGATACAACATGGCCTTGGCGACGTCGTGGGACGACAGCGCGGTTCCCATCGGGACGCGGCGCAGCCGTTCGGCGAGTGCGCCCGCGGGATCGGAGGCCTTGCTCATGTGATAGCGCAACATCGGCGTATCGGTAATCCCCGGACAGACGCAATTGCACCGCAGGCCCAGCGCCGCGTAATCGAGGGCGATCGAACGGCTCAATTGCAGCACGGCCCCCTTCGACGTCGTGTACGCCGGCGTATTCGCCTGGCCGATGAAACTGCCGATCGAACCGATGTTGACCATGTAGCTGCGCGGCTGCTTCGTCAGATGGGCGAGGCCGTGTTTGATCGAGAAGAAGATCGACTTGACGTTCACGCCCATCAACTCGTCCCATTCGGCTTCGCTGTATTCGTGCAGTTGCTTGACGTGAACGATGCCGGCGCAATTGACGACGATCGATGGCGAACCGAACGCGGCGACCGTGGCCTCGATCGAACGGGCGACCTGCTGCTCGCGTTGCACGTCGCACTCGATGAACGTGGCTCGGCCGCCGCGATCATTAATCCGCCGGGTCAGCGTTTCGCCGAGTTCGCGTTGAATATCGACGATCGCCACCGCGGCGCCCTCGTCGGCGAACAGACTCGCCGTCGCTTCGCCCATGCCCGAAGCGCCGCCGGAGATCCACGCGACCTTGCCGGAGAGTTTACCTGACATGTGAAGTCAACCCGTGGCACGGTCGGGAGACCGGCCCACAACGAGGATTGAGGATTGCGGAATGGGTCGGCGATTCAACTCGTTGCCGCGAGCTTGGTCTTGGTCTGGGCCTGAAGTTCATAAAGCGACGCATACTTGCCGACGTTGGGAATCAGCGGCGGCGGACCGCCGAACCGGGCGAACGGAGCCGGCCGCCCGCGGATCGGCCGCTGCTTCGCTTCCGCGATCGCCGTCATTTCGCCGTAGTAAATCGGATACGCATCGGCCGCGCGGTATTCGTAAATCAGCGTGCGGCGCGGCCGGCTCGATCGATTCGGCAGCGAAGCATGCGGTGTAATGCAGTGCATGAAGATCGCGCTTCCCGCCGGCGCGGCCAGCGACACCGGCTTGCCGAATCGCCCGTCGCTCAAGTCTTCGCGGATCATCCCGGCGAATTTACCGTCCGGCCCGGTGTGGTCGAAGAAGTGATGCTGATGCCGCGGCAGGACTTGCAGACACCCGTTCTCTTCCGTCGCGTCGTCGAGGTAAATGAGCGTCGTGACGAGATCGTCGTTCGTGTGCGGAAAGTACGCGAGATCCTGGTGCCAGTCGACGACCGACCCGACCTTGGCCGGCTTCATGTTGAGCTTGCTGTGCTGAAGATTGAAGTCCGGACCGATCAGCGTTTCGATCCGGTCGAGCAGTCGCGGATCTTCGGCCAGCGCGCGAAACGCCGGATGCTGATCGTAGGGATTGAAAATCCGCCGCGGCACGCGCCGGCCGTCGAGCGGCTCGGGCTCGAGTTCGAGGATCTTGCTCATGTCTTCGCCGCCGAGCGCGCGATCCGTCAGCTCGCGGATCGTCTGGTCGATCGTCGCAAGATCCTCGCGGCCGAAGACCGATTCGGCCACGACGTAGCCTTCGATCCGATAATGCCGAACTTGCTCGGGCGAGAGGGGATAGGTCGTCATGCCGGTTTGCCTGGCGTGCGAAAAGAGTTCCTTCAATCGGCGCAGCGAAGCCGCGCCCACTTCGCCTGAAACGTCGGGCGATCGAATACGTCGGGATTTACGACGCCCCGCGGCCGCTGCCCCCGCGCCAGAGCGATCATTCCCTGGCACGTCGTACGGCCGATGTCGCGGAACAGTTCGTCCGTCCAGGCGATCGAATGCGGGGCGAGCAGCACGTTGTCGAGTTCGCCAAAGCGATGCGGCTTCACGACCGGCTCCTCGGCGAAGCAATCGAGGGCCGCTCCCGCGATCCTTCGTTCCGCGAGTGCCGCGTACAACGCGTCCTCGTCGACGATCCCGCCGCGAGCCGTGTTCAAAAGGTATGCGCCCGGCTTCATCTGCGCGATTTGCGGAGCGCGGATCAGGTTGCGCGTCCGGTCGTTGAGCGGGCAATGAATCGACACGAAATCCGCGCTCGCCATCAGTTCGTCGAGCGAAACGAGCTTCACGCCGCAAGCCGTCGCGGCGGCCGGCTCGACGAACGGATCGAACGCAATCGGCGGCTTCATACCGAAACCGGAGAGAAGTCGCACGAGCGCCCGCCCGATTCCGCCCAAGCCGACGACGCCGAGCGTTCGGTCGCGAAGTTCGCACCCCATGTAGGACGACCGTTCGTCCCACTGGCCCGTTCGCACGAGCCGATCTTTCACGCGCACGTGATGCGTCAACGCGAGCATCCAGCCCACGGTGGCTTCGGCGACGGAGCGATCGACCGCCCCCGCCGAGATGAACACGAGCACGTCCGCCGCCGTGCACGAAGCCACGTCGACCGAATCGTATCCGACGCCAAACCGCCCGATGGCCAGCAGGTCGTCCGCGTGGCCAACGCTCGCGGCAGTCACGCGCGGCGTAAGCACAATGACGCCATTCGCCCCGCAAAGCTGGTCCGCGCCCAGTTCCGCTCGATGTTCGGCCAGAGGCCGACAGGTAATCTCCGGCGTCTCGTCGAATAAGCTTAGCCCCAGGTCGCGATACCGCGGCGAACCATCCGCCCGAAAGAAATCGGCCGTCAGCACGACCTGAAACTCGTTCGTTTTCGTTCCACCCACGACGAACACTCCGTTACCGCCAAGGATCTCCCGCTACCGTCGCGCATGCTTCGTCGACGACCAACCGCTCGGGCATCGGGCCGCCATAGAACCAAATCATCGCCATCGGCGCCGTCGACTCGTTGATGAAATAGTGTACTCGCCCGCGCGGTTGCAAGGCGGTCGCCATGTCCGATAAAGTATGCCGCCGGCCCTCGACGACGCATGTCGCGCGGCCCTGCACAATCGAAATCGATTCGTCGAAGTCGTGCAAGTGGGCCGGCAACCGCCCGCCGGGCTGAAACAAGCCATAACCGCCGCTCATTTCGATGTCGGCTACGAGTTCGCGGTTCGCGTAGTCGACGAATTGCGCGTTCGGCCCCGGCGAATACGTCTTCGCGCGTCGGAATCGCGTCACGCGCTCGCCGCCGGACGTGCCGTCGCTGTCGTCGGCCATCCGCCGCCGCGGAAAGTAGCGGTCCACGAGTTCCCGGTGCGGTTGCTCGCTTGCCAGCGCAATGTGGAACCGGGCCGGCTCGTTCATTGAACGATTCACGGCCGAATGGGCCAGACCCCGCGGAACCGTGACGTTGTCGAACGGTTCGAGGTGGTACATCCGCCCTTCGACTTCGACGGTCGCCATGCCGGCAAGCAAGGTAATCGATTCACCGAACGTGTGCCGATGATAAGGCAGCCGCACGCCGGGACCGAACGTCACGATGCCCGTCGTTAAACCGCGGGCGCCGACTTGAGCGCCCACGAGCGACTCGAATACAACGCCCGGCGAAAGCTCGGCCTTGACGCCGGCCCCAGGCGTGGTCGTCACCTCCGGCCGATCGGGCCGCATCGACTCCGGCGGTCGCGCTAGCGGCGCGGCGGACGTTTCGGGACCATTTTCGAGCGCGAACCCCGGCGTCATCTTGCGGTCGCGGCGAACGCTCGCCAGCGACGCGCGAAGCGAACGAATCAATAGCGCTGCGTCCATGCCCAGGCCCAACATGCGAAAGCCCTGTTGCTTCCGCGCGGCGAGGTTGTCGTTGTCGGTGGCGACGACTCCGCAGTGCTTCCCCCGCGCGCCGATCTTCTTCCGTGCGGCGAGAATCGCCTCAGCAACGCCCGGACCTTCCCACTGGCCCGCATAGCCCGCCGTCGAAGAGTAATCGGCAGGACCGAAGAAGAAGATTTCAACGCCGGGCACATCCAGCAACTTATCGACGTTCCGCCCGCCGTCGACCGACTCGATGATCGGCACGACGAGCACGTTGTCGTTGGCCTCTTGCACGTGCTCGGGAAAACACTGTCCCCAGCAGGTCGCCCGTTCGGCCCCGATGCCGCGGCGTCCTTCCGGCGGGTAGCGAGCAAACGCGACGGCCTGGCGGAGTTGGTCGGCCGTTTCGATCCACGGCACGACCACGCCATCGGCCCCGATGTCGAGCACTCGCTTGATGAGGCCCTGATTCAACTCGGCCACGCGCACCAGCGCCACGGTGTCGCTGCGAACCGCCGCGCGGAGGTGGTCGACGATATCGCCCCAGTCGAGATGGCCGTGCTCGGCGTCGATCACGACCCAGTCCAAGCCGCTGGCGACCGCCATCTCCGTAATGCTCGGCGATTCGAGCGTCACCCACAGACCATAGGCGCATTCATCCCCGGCGAGCTTGGCGCGCAGTTTCTTGATCGCGTCGGCGTTCATGGAGGGGACTACCGCCAAATTCCGGCAAATGCGACTTCTGAACCAAAGCTGATCGTTCAGTGATGCATAAGGCTCGTGTCAGTATAAATGGCCGATTTATCGTGTCAACCTCGGCAAACGGCCCAGTTACTTGACACGTAAACGGCCGCAATCTAGAACAAGAGCGAACAATGTGATTGTCAGCCGATCCGCGCGTTCCTCGATCGACGAAAGCCGCGCCATGCCCCAAGCCGCTGCGGACAAAAACCAGCAACTCGTTCGCGATCTGATCCAGCAGATTCGTGCCGAAGGACTAACGGTCGGCGACCGCTTGCCGTCGATACGCAGTCTGGCGAACAAACTCGCCGTCGGAACGAACGCCGTTCGCGACGCGATGATGCAGGCCCAAACGATGGGCCTTGTGAAAATCCGGCCGCGGTCCGGCGCGTTCGTGCAATCGCTCAACTACGGTCCGCTCGTCGAAGCCCTTTCGACCACCCTCGAAGCGTCGCTGCTTCAGACCGACCACAATCTGTTTCATCTCCTCGAAGCGCGGCAACTCGTCGAAGTCGAGCTGGCGTCGATGGCGGCTCAACGGCGGCGGCTTGAAGACCTGCTCCCCGTCCGCGAGGCCCTCGACGCGATGGTCGGCGCGGCGGCCGCCGACCGCAGCATCGATTTCGTCGAAGCAGACGTCCGGTTCCATCTGGCCATCGCCGCAATCGCCGGAAACTCCGTACTCTCGATGATGCTCCAGGCGATGCTCGGACTACTCAGGCCCTACCTCGTGCGACTGCCGTGGACGCCGGAGCGGCGAACCCGAACCGATCGCTCGCACGCTGAAATCTATCAGGCCCTCGTCGAAGGACGTCCCGACAAGGCCCGCGACGCGATGCGAGGCCATTTGGGCATGGCTTACGAGTCCTTGCTGTCGCGTGTTCGCAACTGCCCGGAAGGTATGACCGCCTGACCCCGAAATTCGTCCTTCGGACGTTGCCCGACGATCCAATCGCGTCTCGCCGCTTGCCGAGAACGCTTACCATCTCCTCCATTCACGCAGGCACACGCCATGATTCGCCGGGCATTCACCATGCGGCTCAAGGATGGGGCATTCGATGAGTATAAGGATCACCACGACACGATCGCCGTCAAATGGCCCGCTCTGGTCGAAGAGATCGAAAAGTGCGGCATCGCGTCGATCTCGACCTTTCGCAGCGGCAACACGCTGTTTCTCTACTCCGAAATCCAAGACGAAGGCGCCTGGATGCGGCTCTGGAACTCCGAGGTTCACCGCAAGTGGGCCGAACTGATGGAGCCGCTCATGTTCCTCACCGTAGACGGAATCGTCGACGCCGGCGAGTTGACGGAGATCTTTCACCTGGAAACCAAGGCCGCCGGATGACGCGAGCCAATCGCCCAAGCGATTCCACGCTCTTGCTCTTTCGTGATTTCGCGCTTTCATGATCCGCAAAGAATCTTCCCAGGAACCGAAGATTGGGAGCGTTAATCGTGCAGGGCGCGCGGAACAGGACGGATGTGTTGACAGGCAAGGTGGGCGTCGTAACCGGCGCGGGACGCGGCCTGGGGCAGCGCGTAGCCGTCGCGCTAGCCCAGGCCGGCGCGAGCGTGGCTGTCGTTGCACGCACGCCGTCGCAGGTCGAAGCAACCGTCGAGCGAATCCGAGCCACGGGCGCCCGAGCCATCGCCCTGCCGCTCGACGTTTCCAATGCCGGCGCCGTCGATGAACTCGCGCGTCGCACGCGCGCCGAGCTCGGGCCCGCGACGATCCTCGTCAACGCCGCGGGAATCTTCGGTCCCATTCGCCTCGTTGCCGATAGCGACCCCGCAGCATGGATCGAAACGATCGCGATCAACCTGATCGGCCCATACCTCACGTGCCGTGCATTCGCAAGCGATATGCTGTCGGCCGGATGGGGCCGGATCGTCAATTTCAGTTCGGCCGCGTCGCTGCACACGCCGGGTCCGCTCAACAGCGCCTACGGCACGAGCAAGGTCGCGCTCAATCAGTTCACCCGTCACCTCGCGGCCGAACTTGCCGGTTCCGGCGTCACCGCCAACGTGATTCACCCGGGCGAAGTGAAAACGGCCATGTGGGCCGGCATCCGCGACGAGTCGCAACAACTCGGCGAAGTCGCGGCCGGCTATCGCCAATGGGCGGAGAACGTCGGCGAAACCGGCGGCGACGATCCGCAAAAAGCCGTTGATCTCGTTCTCGAAATCCTACGCGATCCTGACCCAACGCATACCGGTAAGTTCCTCTGGGTCAAGGGCGGAATGCAAACTCCGCTTCCTAGTTGGTGAACCTCCTGGAAAGCGGCTGTGCATCGAGCACCATGACGAAATCACGATCGACCGATCGGCGTCAGCGATAACGTTGAACGGTCCAGATTCCCGCGAGACCGCCGCGCAGCGTCTGGTCTCAAACGCGAGCGAATGTGTGCTCTCGAATCAACAGGTCTCTCATGAACCTTGAATCCTGCCGCGGCTTTCTGTCACGCGGAAGCTTGACGGCAACGTTGTCGTCAAGCGCGCGATTGCTGTGCGTCGTCTTGCTTGCATCCGCAACGGCGGGGATGGCGGCGGAGAAACCGCAAATCGCCAGTCCGCGCATTCGGGCGCTCGACCAAGAGATTGCCGCCGACAAGACCGCGGCGCTCGACCGGTTCTGGAAGGCCGCCAAAAATCGGTGCCCGTTGGTTGAGGAGATTCCCGGCGACGACAAACGCCTTCTCGTAACGTACCTCTGGCGCGGCGACGCAACAACGGAGCGGGTCGAAGCCCGCGGCGGGCCGTATGCCGCTTCGCGCGAACCGTTCGCTCGGCTGCGCGACACGGACGTTTGGTATCGCAGCGAGCCGGTCCCCAAGGACGCGCGATACGTGTATGGCCTGATCGTGAACCGCCGCGTCGAACGCCGCGCGGCCGACGGTTCAACAGAATACGTGCTCGTCGAAGAGTATCCGAACGATCCGCTCAACGCCAATCAGTTCAACGGCGGACCGGTGGTCGAATTGCCCGACGCGCCGAAGGATGCGTGGCACGTGGCGCAGGAATCGGCGGCGAAGGGGCGCGTCGAACGGCTGTCGCTCGAAAGCAAAGCGCTGGCCGAATCGCGGAAGGCGACGATCTATGTGCCGCCTGAGTTCGATTCCCGCACGCCGCACGCTCTGGCCGTGTTCTTCGACGGCGACGAGTGCGAAAAACTGATGAATCTGCCGGCCATACTCGACAACCTGATTGCCGAAAAGAGAATCCCGCCGACCGTCGCCATCCTGGTTGACGCGCAACGCACGCGCGGCCGCGACCTCGTGTTCTCCGATGCGTTCGTGGCGTTCGTAGCGGACGAGCTTGTGCCGTGGGCGGTTAAGAAACTCGACCTGAACGTGACGCCCGAAACGACGTTAGCCGGCGGAATGAGCCTCGGCGGGCTGACGGCGGCCTACGCCGCCCACGAACGGCCGAAGGTGTTCGGCAACGTGCTGTCGCAGTCCGGCGCATTCTGGCGTCCGCGGCCCGACAAGGCACAAGCCCCACAAGGCCAGGGCTGGTTCCCAGGCCGCGTGGCCGAAAGCGAAGCGACGACCGTTCGCTATTATCTCGAAGTCGGCCGGTTCGAGTCGCCATCGATGGTCGGGAATAACCATCGCCTGCGCGACGTTTTGCGGACGAAAGGAAACGCCGTGATCTACGAGGAATACAACGGCGGACACGATCACGTGAATTGGCGCGTGTCGTTAGGGCGAGGCCTGATCGCGCTGCTGGGAACGCCCCGCTCGTAAGCGTTGTACTCGCCCAGGCCCGCTCGTGGAGCCGTCCTTTCCGCGTCCCCTCAATAGTATGCAAACCTACGCCAGGCCGGGCCGTTGCCACGGCTTGCGGTACGCGCGGCCGAGCAACTTCGTTGCCTCCGGGTCGTCTATCACCTCGTGCTTTTGCGGGTCGTAACGCAACGCCCTTCCGACCTGCATCGCAACGTTCGCCAAAATGCAACTGGCCGTCGAGATGTGGCCCTGCTCCACGTCCGCGATCGGACGGCCGCGCGATTCGATGGCCGCGAGAAAATCGAGCATGTGCCGCCGCGTGGCCGGCGCCGCGTTGAGCTCGATGTCGGCCTCCGTTACGTCTTCGGGGAATTGCTCGCGCTCGAACAGGCACTCGAAGTGCACCGGCTTGGCCCGCTTGTCGTGCGGAATAAAATCGGCCCGCATCGTGCTGGCTTTGAGCACGCCCTTTTCGCCGTGAATGAACAGCGCCCACGGGTAGTCCGGATCAGTTGGCGCGCCCCAAGTGCGATGCTGCCACGCGGCGGTGAGGCCGTCGTACTCGAACGTCGCCGTCTGCGTGTCCGTGATGTTCGATTTGCCTTCCTTCTGCACGAAGATTCCGCCGGCAGACGCGATTCGCGTCGGCCAGCCAAGCCCGAGCATCCAGCGCACCGTGTCGAGCATGTGCACGCACATGTCGCCGACGATCCCGTTGCCGTACTCCATGAACGTCCGCCACCAGCGTTTGTGCGGCAAACCGTCGTACGGCCGTAGCGGTGCGGGGCCGGTCCACATTTCGTAATCGAGAAAGTCCGGCACAGGCTCGACGGGCGGGTTGCCGTTCGCCCGCATGTGGAAGTAACAGCACATGTCCACGTGGCCGATCTTGCCGAGCAAGCCCGCATCGACGACCTGCTTTTTCGCGTCGATCAAATGCGGCGTGCTTTTGCGTTGTGTGCCGATCTGAACGACGCGCCGGTGCTTGCGCGCGGCGGCGAGAATCGCCTCCCCCTCGAGCACGTCCACGCTGATCGGTTTTTGCAAGTACACGTCCGCGCCCGCTTCGATCGCCGCGATCGCGTGCAAGGCGTGCCAATGGTCCGGCGAGCCGACGAGAACGATGTCCAGGTCTTTTTCGGCCAGCAGCTTGCGATAGTCGGAATACGTTCGCGGCTTCGTTTTCGATTTCTGCCGCTCGCTGGCGATTTCCACCGCGCCAGACAGCATGCGCTGGTCCGGATCGCAAATCGAAACGACCTCGACCGGCGCGACTTGAATCAACCGCCACAAGTCGCTCTTGCCGTACCAGCCGGCCCCGATAAGACCGACGCGCTTGGGCTTTGCGTTGACGAGGTCGGCGCCGTCGGCGCCCAACGCGGAAAGCGCCAATCCAGCCGATGCCGTCTGCAGGAAACGGCGACGGTTGATGTTGAATATTCGGCCGATTTGACGGGCCGGCGGATTGTGGTCGTGGAACGGCTTCATACGAATGCGGCCCCCGGTTCGAAGTGCGATGGCAGGGTCGTCGGGTCGCGACGGACAGCCGTCGCAGCCCCAAGATCCGACGCTGCATGATTCTATCAGAATGCAGCGTCGCGCGGCTTAACGGGGCCAGCAGCCGGTCTCCTCGCGTGCCCGTTTCCCGTAAAACCAGGTTTCGACGCGGACTTCAGTCCGCAATTGCTTCGCCCGAACATGGGAACGTACGCCGGCAACCCCGGAGCGTGGCTTGCGGGCGCGGTGCGCAGCTTCGGCGACGCCAGCGGTTCTCTTGGACGTTTTGTCCTGCCTCAGATGAAATTGGAATCTTGGTCCGTCCAGCTTTCTCAAATATTGACCGGAGCAAAACGCCATGTCCAGCACTCGCAGACGCTTCACCACTCACCAATCGTCCCTGGCTTCCCGAATGACCCTCCGCTTTCAGACCTTCGAAAACGCGTCACTCATGGCTGGGTAGGGTATATTTGCTGAAACTTCGCAGTTTCGCGCGTGGCGAGCCGCTGCCCGAATTGCCGCAACCGAACCGCGGCCGTAGAATATTTGTGTGTGTTAAAGAAGCTCGCACCCGCGTGCGCAACTCGCGGATAACACGCGCGTTTGGCGTGCGATCTGCCAGAGCCGCCGTCGGCGGAACGCTTGCCGAATCCGCCGTGCTGCTTTACACTCGCGTTCGGCTCAAGTCCTTGCTAGAGAAATGTTTACAGCTCGGGGCGTAGCGCAGCCTGGCTAGCGCACCTGCTTTGGGAGCAGGGGGTCGGAGGTTCAAATCCTCTCGCCCCGACTTTTTTGAGCGATACAAGTTCTCGCCAGCAAAGGACTTAGAACGACAGCAGTTTAGCCGATCTTGTACCGTTTTCAAGTCGGCGAGCTTGTACCGTTTTTTGTACCGTTTTGTGCCTGAATCGGGCAGCTTTCCGGGCCTCTCCCGGCCGGCTGGGGCAGGGCTGAGCTTTGCCGTACCTTGCACGCCGGACAGGCGGTGGCCGCCGCAGCGCACTCGCATTTCTCGCGGTGCTTTTGGCCGCAATTTGCGCTCGCTTCAAGCTACGAACACTTTTTCCACCAAACGAAAAGGCCCCGCCGGGAAAAGCGGGGCCTTTTCTGTACTATCACGGACGACAGGTTGCTGTTTGACCGCAACCGCCCGTTCTTTCCAGAGGGTATGGGAACCTCCGGTGTGGAAAGTCTACCACGAGTCAGGCGTCTTTCAAGTGTCGGGTTCCGAAAACCGCACCGCAGTGCGGACATTTAACGCTTTCCGGCATTGATACGAACGCCCCTGTTTCCCACGGTTGGACGCCGTGTTCGTCGCGAAGTTCCTGCAAATCCTCTTCGGAAAACTCTGGGATCAAGCTGCGAGAAAAATTCTCGCGACCGCATTCTTCGCAATCCCAGGCGTATGCGGGTCGCAAAGTGACCATGTTGTCGCGCATTGGTATTGGTGTTTTCGCAGAGTTGTGGCAGAATTTGCGTCGGCGTAGTGCGCCAGCCTTGATGGCGGAACAGGGAACCGCGTAAAGCGGGTTCCGCCACCAGAATTGGAGCATACTCGTTCTTTTTAGAGGTGTTGTTATGGGAAAAGACGGTAAGAAACAGCAAAGGAAGGCGCAAAGCGGCACACGCAATGCGTCTTCGGCCAACGGCCGCGGCTCACCGGAGTTCGTGCGCTTCATTACTTTGCGTAACGGCAAGGTTTTGGACGCGCACGACTACGGATACAAAGCTTGGCCGATCGGCAGGCGATCATAAGCAACTGTTTCGGGGGATCGGTCGGGAAACCGGCCGGTCCCTTCATTTTTGCGCGGGTCGCAAGTCGAATGCAACGGTTCCGTGCGGCGAATCATACCGAATTCCGGCGAATCGACCCAATGCCAGTTTTCTGTGCGAGCAATTCCCGTACCAGCGGCGGGTTTTTGTCATTTTTCGAGGATCAGCGGCCTATAGAACGCCCCCGCGGCGGTCTAAGACACGACCGAATCCGCGGGACTTCTTGCATCAACATGCTGGCGGCAATCAAACCGCGAGCACCGCGACGAACTTCCGCGCTTTCGGCGATCACACCTGAAACATCTTGCTCGGCACGTTTCCGGCGATAGCCGTGGACGTGCCGCCGGACGGCGTTACCGTAGTACCAACAGAGTACATACGCAATGTCATTGCGTTGTACGCTGTACCATGCTCGTGATTTAGAAAATCATCGCGGAGCTTGTTCAAGTCGTCTTTAAGTTCGGCGATTGTGGCGAGAAGTTCGTCGATTTTCTTTTCTGAGGGCTGGGCCATTGTTATTGTCTCTCGGATATCGGGGTTTCTTCGCCGGTGGCGTTTGTTGCTGCGGCGACTGCTGCTGCTTGCTCTCGTTGCTGTCTTACACGAGCTTGCAAGATTTCCGGAGCGCTGCCGTGTAGCGGATCGGTGTTGCTCAATGGTTTTGCAGGCGAAGGCGCGGACGGTGGCATTACGGTGGGTAGAGAGTTGTACGTTGTTCGCATCGCTGTTTCTCGTTGAACGTGTAGTCTCTCTTAAATAATCCCGCCGTCGTGGTCGCGGGCTTCTCGTGTTGACACGTTGGCCGCTTTTTACGTGCCGTAACTCACGCAGCGGTACTATTCGGACGTTCTCCACTTCTGACGCCGTAGCGCAACCCATGTAGCACTTTTGCGCTTTGTACGCTCTTGGCGTCTTGGGCGGCTTTGTGAATGTGCAAAATGCGCATTGCGGGGCAAAATGACATGTGACATTTTCGCGACGGTAGGCTATTTCTGTGCCAGATTTCCCCGGATTTGATTTTCTGCGGCGTCGATCCTGAGCAACTACGAACGCGATGGGCGCACGCAAACGCCCGATGAAGTGCTGTTCATCGGGCGCGCGGGTGAGAGAGAACAAGTGCTAGAGCGTTACGGACAGCATTCTAACCGAAGATGTTGCCGATTGCCCCGTCATCGTCGCCGACAAGATGGGAGTAGATGCTTGTCGTTGCGAGCGATGAGTGACCGGCAGCTTCCTTCACCTCGACCACGCTACGGCCAGCGTGTAACGCATGGCTGATAAACGAGTGGCGACCATGATGGATTGTCACTTCTGCTTGTCGCTCTTTGCCGAGCACTCGACAACACGCCTTGAATCTCTTTCGAGCGTTGTGCCTGTCGATCGGCTTACCTTTGCCACGCTTGCTCTGCGTACAGAGAAAGAAATCGTCTTCGGTTGCACCGGCGGCGATGCGATCTTGCTTCCATGCGCGAAGATCGTCAAGCGTACCTTGATCGAAGTTCAACGGAACAACACGAGCTTTACCGCCTTTGCCGAGTGCTTTGGGAATACGAATACTCGGCGACGTACTGCTGACGCGAACGTCGCGAAGGCGTAAGCCGCCAACGAACCTCTTGTTCGCACCTTCGCCAACTGTCTTGCTCGAAAGCTCACTTGCGCGTAGCCCGCAACACGTCGCAAGGCGGAATAGAACAAGGTTCATTCGAGTGTTGATGGATCGGCGAGCTTTGCGGTGAAGGTCCGCCAAGACGGCTTGAATCTCGGAACGGGTGAGTACCTTTTCACGGCCTACTGTCCAAGTCGTCATGGCGATGGCTCCTATTACGAAATCGACCGCAATACTTGCGAATGCCTTGATTTTACCTAGGGAAGCCGGCCATGCAATACGAAATCGACCGCACTTCATCAGGAATGTGGTCGATTTGGTGAATTCAACCGTTATCGAGCCGATCCAAGATTCGCCGCCGGATCATCGCCCGATCGGCCCCAGCCAAGCATCGGCCATTCCCCCTCGACTTCGACCCACGACACGAGCTAAAAGCCCGAGCAAGCCGCTATAGCGGCCGTCGCCGGCCCGAAGTAAAAGAACCCGCCCGACCGCCCCACAGCCACGACGCGAGCCGTGAGGCGATCAAGGCGGGCCTTGCTGCAAAGCGGCTAGGAGCAACCGCTTGGCAGCGTGCCCGGCCGCGTATGCCTCGCGGCGGCCGGACAAGATCATCAATCAAGCGCCAACGGGCGGTTTCATGCCGCACTTCGCCCAAAACGCGCACATTGCTTTTTTCGCGCGATCGAACCGAAGAAACTCAAGAGTAGCGTTCGGCCGGCCGCCCCAAGCGGCTTTGGCCGCGTCGTACTCAGTTTGTAAGTTCTGCCTCTCAAGCTCCTGCGTTGGCGTCAACGAACGCGGGATCGGCGCGGGCTGCGGAAACTGCGCGTCACGTTGCTGTCGCGCAAGCCGCAACGCTTTTTTCGCGCGGTCGTAAGCGACAGCAAGGTAGCGATCACCCGGACGCGCGCGAAACTCTGCTGTGGCTTTGTCGAGTGCGTTTTGCAGTTCTGCGATTTCATCGTCCAGAAGCTTTCGCAATTCCGGATCGGCTTCGCCGGTTTGTTGGCGAAGCATCGTGTTACGCTTACGAAGCTCCTCAATTACGCTTTCTTTTTGCTTTTGTGAGTCCAATTGGTCACGAAGTTGCGCTTCTAGGGCAGCGATTCGCGCGTTGAGTGCGTCGAAATCGCTTTCGGTTTGGGTGTTCGCTGCTGATTCGGACATTTTGGTTGCTCCAAAAAACGGGGAAAATGGATGTTCTAGTGGGGCGAAATGCGGAAGTTCGTGCTCGTGCCAACGTGATTACAATGTTTTCCACGCCGCCGACTGCCGCTTTAGCGGCGATAGGCGGCGAATGTCTGAGCATTTTGCACTGTCGTTGCGGTAAAGTGACTGGTCGGCAAGCTGCAAAATATCTAGCTATGCTGCGCTCTCTGCTGTCTCTGCGCTGACGGCCTTCGACAGTGGACATATCTCTTGTTGATGTTCTCGTTGTTCCTTTATGCTATTCCAGAAGTCTGTGCATTCCATCATTGATTGTCTCCAACAGCTTTCGCAGACTGGGTGAGTACAATCTTCCACTCCTGTTTCGTGCTCTGCCTTGTTCTTTTTCAACATATCATGTCTCTCCCAACTACCATCCTGGCTTCTACAATTCTCGTGTACTGTGCTACAACGAGTACAACGCACCCGCATCTTGCCGTATCTGTTCTGCGCATGTTTATCAACCATGTTACAATAGTCAACGAATCTGCGGTCAACCTCTTTGCGCAGTGGCGACGTGAAAAATGCTTTGGCAAAAGGTCCATCTTTAGGTTTTCCAACCTTGTCCCCGCTACTGTGATACTGACCCTCAAAGAGTTGCAGTTTTCTGCGGAACCATCCTGCCAAGTGGTCTTCGGTCATCTTTTGGTTGTGTGCCTTGCACAGCTTGCGTTGTACTTCCTCAAACTCTCTGCCGAGTGCCGGAAACATTTCTCTGCGGATACTAAGTACCTCGAATACAATGTTCCACAGCACTATGTTCCTTTTCGGTATTTCCATGTTTCGATCTGCATACCTGTAGCCCATTCTGCTGGCGACTACTTCTAATTCTGCGGTAGTCACTTTCGATGCATTAGCTAAGTGCTCCGATTCGTTTTGCAGACGTTGCAATCCTTGCTTTGCGATATCTTCTCGCATGTTCAAATGCGTACTACTTTGTTCACCTGTGGAAACGCTTCTTTCCTCTAAGAAGACGCCATCGCCCGCTCCGCCAAGGGCGGGTGTGGCGTCTTCTTTTTTACTCTTAGAATCTAAATCACAACTCTTAATAGGCGTACTGAGTTGCCCCTGACCTTCATACTGAGTTGCCCCCTCTTCATTTTGAGTTGCCCCTGAGTAAACGTGAGTTGCCCTAGTCTGGGGCAACTCAGCATGTTTTGAGTTGCCCCCTACGTCTGCTGGCTGCGGCGGCAGAGGCACGAGTACCTTGGCATGTTTATACGGGGAATCCTCAGGAAGATGCTTGTAGTGCAAGAGTCCTCTGGACACGAGATTGTCAATCGCCCGACGAACATCTCGCGGACTCGCATGTAGCTCGTCAGCAATCGCCGAAAGCGACTTGCGACAGTAGCCTATTCGCTTCTTTTCAATTTCTAGAATGTACTTCCCTTTCTCTTCGTCAGTCATCGCGGCGAGTTGCGACGTGTCCGCCTTTTTTAACAAGCCAGAGTACCGCAGCGACAATCCGAAGATACGCATTTCTAGAAACGACAAGCGTTGCTCGCGACGTGTACGCTCAACTGGCTTGTTCGCTTTAATTCGTTCGTCGCGCTGCGTTTTAGTTAGCCGAACAAGTCGCCCGACGCGCCGGACGTTAAAGAGGGCTTCCGGAATTGGGTAGAATTTATCCGATTGCGCAATTGCCAGCCCTTTATCGGTGAGGGTGTACGGCTTCGCACGTCGCCGAGCGCGGCCGTTCTGTTCCTCATGCTTTGTCAACAAATTGTCGCCTTTAGTCGAGTCTGACAGTATCGCGAGATGCGAGACGATTACGGAAGGCGAAATGTGATAGCGGTCTGCCAGCGTGTGAATGCGCTGGTAAAACGCGATTTCTGATAGTGGTCTCGCTTGTCCCCGCGAAGCAATCTGTCGCATTTCATGCACGACGATGAAGAACGTTAGCATCGCTTGCGGGTGCTCAATATCCTCGAATGGTACTGCGGACACGCGCACATACGGCTCGAAACATTCGGCCTCGGGTTTCGGCGGTAAGTCGGTTGAGTCCGTCATCGCAGACAATGCAAAGGGTATGGCAGCGCCAGCAGCAATTAGCCCGCGGCGGACTCAAACTGCGCACCATGCGCACCATGCGTTTCTGTCGATTCTTGCGATTCCGCATGTTCGATTGGCTGCGTTTCCGCGGCCGGCGCTTGTTCAACCGCACTAGCAGTTGCCGCAGTAGTCGCCACAGCGTTTTTGGAAGCGCTCTGCAAAAAGCTCCGCAGTTCTTCTCGGTGTACTTGTAATTCCCCGCCAATTCGCACGGCGGGCAACTGTCGTCCGCCCACGCCGCGCACGATCCAGCGGCGGATCGTCTCCGCGTGCTTGTTGATATAGATGCCCGCAGCAACCAGCGAGATAAACTCGCCGCACAGCGGATCGTGGCGGGAAAGAACAATATCGGTCGGGATCACGCGAGCCATTGCTGTACCTCCATAATTAAAGAGTCACGCCGATCTACGGCACTGACTTAGTGGTATTTTGAAAATCGCCGAACCGCGTCGAAAACCGGAAGTGTGGAGATTGCGGACCTTTGTTCGGAGTTTCGATCCCCCGCAGCGTGAGACTTTATATATGCGGGGCCTCTTCGACGGCCCCGCAAAGCGATCACCTGGGGGCCGACAGCAGTGGAAGGCACGTTCTTAGAGCAGTTGGTCGTGAGGATCGTGCTCGATCCCACGAAGTACCTGAAAGGGTTTGATCGAGTCGTCGCCGCGACCGATGCTTTGGTCGCGCAAATTGATAAGGTCACGTCAACGGTCGGCAAAAACGTCGCTGCCAATATCGGCGAAGGGCTAACAGCCGCGACGCGGCAAGCTGCCCGAAGCTCGTCCGCAATCGGAAAGCATTTACAGACTGTCTCAACGGCCGCGACAACCGCCGGCAAAGCGATTGCCGCGACAACCGCGAACATGCGAGCTTTAACCGCCGCAAGCGCCCAAGCGGCGACAACGGCGGCACGAATTCCAGCGGGAGCGGCAGTCGTTCCCGGAGCACGTCGCCCCGCGGGCGCACCGGCGGCAACACGCGGCGCAAGCCGTGTCGGCGCGATCGGCGGGCTTGGCGGCATCGCCAACGCCGGAATGCTGACTGGTGCGCTGCGCACATTGCCGCCCGTGCTCGGCGCGATCAAGTCCGTAAAAGATTTCGCGACATTCGAGCAAACGCTAGTGCGCGCCGGCAGCGCTGCGGGCTTGACCGCGAAGCAGATTGACCAAATGGGCGATGCGGCGCTCGGCTTGTCAAAAGACCTAGGAATGTCCGCAACGTCGATTGCCGGAACATTCGATGCGTTGCTTCGCGGCGGTCTAGGCATTGATCGGGTACTTTCCGACGCCGGCCGCAATGCGGCGATGCTCGCCGAGATCGCGCAAACTAGCGCCGATCAAGCAAGCGAATCCATCGTCAAAATCCTGAGCGTGTTTCACCGCGAAAACCTCGACGCGGCGAACGCCGTCAACACGCTGTCTGCCGCTGCCGATGCGTCAGTCATTAGCATCAACGATATGATGCTCAGCCTGGCACAAGGCGCGAGTCTCGCGGCTGCTGCCGGCCAGAGCTATCAAGACACGACGGCGGCAATCGCCATGCTCGGCAACGCCGGTCTAGTGGCGTCCGACGCCGGCACCAGCTTAAAGACATTTTTTCAGCAGCTTACCGATGTAGACGCCGCAAAGAAGCTTCGCGCGATCGGCGTCAATGCGCTGGACGCTGCCGGTAACGTGAAACCGTTGCGAGACATTATCGCCGAACTGAATCGCGCGGTCAAAGACTTGCCTACCGGTGCGCGGTTGCAGGCGCTAACGTCCGTGTTCGGCAGCGATGCGGCGCGCGCGGCGGAAGTGTTCGCCAGCGGCGGCGTTGCTGCGTTCGACAAGATCAAGTCAAGTATGCAGGGCGCGTTGACAGTTGGCGAGAAGTACGCGCAGCTTCAGGGAACACTGAGTTTCCAGCTAAAAGCATTTTGGGCACAAGTCGAACGAACAGCGATAACGATTGGCACTCATCTTGCGCCCGTGTTGCAAAGCGTGACTGCAACGCTGCAAAGCATGTTGCAGCGATTCGAGGCGTTACCTGCGCCGATGCAGCGCGTACTTGTGCTTGCTGGTGCGTTGGGCACGACGCTGGCAGCATTAAGCGTAGCGTCGAAGCTGGCAGGGCTTGGCGGCTTGACCGGCTTGGCAACGTCAGTGTTCGCGCCGATTAAAATGGCGATTACGGGGATCGGAACCGCAGTCAGCGCAGTCGTTGCAGTGCTCGGCGGGCCACTCACAGCCGCGCTAGCCGCGGCAACAGTGGCCGTTGCCGGCCTTGTCTATTGGGTTGTGGGACCGGAAGGTCTGAGTCAGGCATGGGAGAGCGTGTCCGCGTCGATCAAGCGTTTCGCAGAGAAAGCATACGGCTTCTTGTATAACTTCCGTTTCAATGTCAGTCAGCTAACCACGTGGTTTGCAGACAACTGGCGCACAATCCTGACTGACGTTGGAATGATGTGGATTACAGCCCACGCCAACATGGCTCACAACGTCGGCGTTGTTGTAAAAACAACAATGCGCATCTTTGAAGCGCTGGGCGGTTTTCTGTCGAGCTTGTGGGATCGTATCTGGACAGTAGATTTCTGGGTATCAGTCGGCAAAGGTCTAAAGCGTGCGTTCGACACGTTCGTCGAGTGGATCGACTCGTTAGCAAACACACTCACTAACTTCTTCGTCGATGCTGCAAAGCAATGGGTGAAGATTTTTACGGGCGGCGCGATTGACTTCACATTCGAGAAGGGCAACTTCGCTGCGCCGTCAGACTTTGAGCGTGGCAAGAGTGATATCACTGGCACCATCAAAAGCATTCTCAAAGACGCATTCTCGGAGTTGCGCAGTCCGTTGGAAGGTTTCAACGCGAAGACCCCTGCACCGAACTTAGCGTTTTACACTCGCGACGTGTTCGCTGACGTAAAAAGCACCGTTGCCAGTGTCGCGAATGCACTCGTTGCCCGCACAAAGGAATACGGCGCAACGCTCGTCAGCAAGCTCGAACAAGCTAGCAAATTGTTCTGGAATCCGAAAGACTTCCGCAATAATCCGCTGTCGATGATGGGCTTCGATCCCGTTGAGTTGCGCCACGACTTCGCACTAGGCCAAATGGCCGACCAACAGAAGTTCATCGACTTCCGCAATCGAATGAACGAAGAACTTCTTGACGGCTTGGAAGCCAGTCGCAAGCAAGCTACTTGGACAGCGCCACTTTGGCGCGGGGGATTGTTGGAAGTTGTTTGTTGGTAGGGTTCTGGGTCACGTTTCTGGGATGCAGGATTTGAGGTGGCTGACGT
>QEVJ01000241.1 GCA_003576845.1 Planctomycetota bacterium | reverse complement strand
ACCCAACCGTTCCATTCTCGCTGGATTCCGATCGACCAATTCACCCTAACCCGCTAGCCCAACCGACCACGAATTCCAATTCACGCTGAACCAGGACACTTTCGGTTTGAGGTTCTCGCTTCGGAATTGAAATCGCCCTGGTTTTTGACGTTCAAGGAATTAGCTGACCGCGCAGGGCCAAGACTGCCGCTTCCCCTTTGCGACGAACTTGCTAAGCACACTCCAAGTAATCCATTCGCATGGTGGATGCCTGTCGTCTGGGCACTCGCCACGACGGTTCGGTCGTCCCGGAGCATTGGCCCCCACCACTTAGCTTTGACGACCACGAAGTAGTGGCCATCGCTGTCGACGACCTCCTGGCAAACCTCACGTTGGCAGAAAATCGCGTCGGCGGTGGCGACTCGTCGGACACCGTTTCGCCCAGACAGGCGCCGACCCACTCCCGGATCGCCCGCTCGAACTCTTCCGACCGCAGCCGCAACAGCAAGGCTCGATAGGCGTTCCGCGTTGGACGGCCGCCGGCGGAAGGCCAGCAGATGCCAAACCGCCGCCGGTTGAACCCGCACCCATTGCGCCCATTGCGCAATCGCCGCATAACCCCGAGCTCGCAACAAAACCGCACGCATAATCGCGGCCATCATGGCCGTCATCGGATGGCGAAGTCCCTGTCGCCCGCGAGGATCGGGAATCTGCCCAAGATAGATGGGCAAACTCCCCGCGGGTGAAACGTCCAAAGCAACCCTCCATGTGAAAAGAACACGAATCCGCCCTTCCGTACACTGCGCAGCCAAATGAAATTGGATCAGTGACTTCTCCTGGGGTGGCCAACGCACGACAAGCCGCCGTCGCCGGGGAGAAGGCCACCCATGTCCCATCTGCCCGCCCACTGCTCACTGCCGACTGCCGTCGTCGGCCGGTCTGCCGTTGGGAGCCGGTCACCCGTTGGGAGCCGGTCTCCCGGCCGGCCCACTTGGCGCGGCGGGAGGTCTGGCCGAAACTTGGCGCGACACATAATTCCCCGCTCTTTCCCCGCGCGAATCCAATTCCATGCCCGATATCCAGCCCTTCCGCGGCATTCGCTACGACCTGGGCCACGTCGGCTCGCTTTCCGACGTGGTGGCCCCGCCGTATGACGTGATTTCGCCCGAGTTGCAGGATGCCCTCTATAAGCAGCATCCGGCAAACGTGGTGCGGTTGATTCTCAACCGCGAAGAACCCGGCGACGACGGCGCGAACAACAAATATGCCCGCGCGGCCCGGTTCCTCAAGAACTGGCGGAGCGAAGGCGTGCTGTTCGCCGAAAGCGCGCCGAGCCTGTACGTCTATCACCAGACGTTCGACTATCGCGGTCAGACGCACACCCGCCGCGGGTTCATGGGCCGCTGCCGGCTCCAGCGGTTCGGCGAGGGCAACATTTACCCGCACGAAGAAACCATGTCCGGCCCCAAGGCGGACCGCCTTTTGCTCACCAACGCTTGCCGCGCGAACCTCAGCCAGATCTTCGGTCTGTATCCCGATCCGCGGGCCGAAGTACAGAACCTCCTGGAAACGGCGATCGCTGGGCAGACGCCGCTGGAAGCGACCGACCACCTCGGCGTCGTCCACCGCATGTGGCCCGTGAGCGACGTGGCGCTCGTCGGCAAAGTTTCCGCCCTAATGAACGCCAAGCCGATGTTCGTCGCCGACGGGCACCATCGCTACGAAACGGCCTGCAACTATCGCGACCAGCTCGCCAAAGAAGGCAAGCTCACCGACACGCATCCGGCGAACTACGTCCTGATGATGTCCATTGGCATGAACGACGAAGGCCTGCTCGTGCTCCCCACGCATCGGCTCTTTCGCGGCGTGCCGGAGCTCACCGCGCCCGAACTCGTGGCGAAGCTCGGCGATGCGTTCGCGACGCGGATGGCCGGCGAAGGCGCGGACCTGGCCGACGTCGTGTGGAACGAAATCGAACGCGAGGGCGAGCAAGGCACGCTCGGCCTATTCACGAAGAAGGACGAACGCTGGGTGATCGCCCGAATCACCGACGCGGGACGAGCGCGGATGGCCCAGCTTGCCCCCGACCGCAGCGAAGACTGGCGCGAGCTCGGCGTCGCCGTGTTGCACCGGTTGGTAATCGACTCGCTCTTGGGCGCGGCCGGTCACCCAACGCCGAAGTACGTTCACTTGGTGGAAGAAGTCGTCGAAGGCGCCGAAACCGACGAGTTTCCGCTCTGCGCGCTGGTCATGCCCGCCACCGTCGACCACATCAAGCAAATCAGCGAACACGGCGAACGAATGCCGGCGAAGAGCACGTATTTCTATCCCAAGCTGCTCTCGGGCCTGGTGATTCATTCGCTCGAAAGCTGATCGGCGCGGCAAAGGCGTAGGGTGGGTCGTGCGATAGCGAGGCCCACCAGATTCGGCTGACCCCTTGCGATGCGTGGTGGGCCTCGCTAATCGTTCGACCCGCCTTTCGATTCGCGATTTGCCCGATCGTCGCCGCTAATTGCATTCAACGATTTCGAACTCGGGAAGCTCCCCCGGTTTCCCCGCGGCTGGCTTGTTCGCGTCCTTGCCCTGCGCGCCCGGTTTCGCCTTGCCCTTGGCCACGTCCTTCTTCGCCGGCGGTTCGTCGCCCGGCTTGTGCGTCGTCCAAACGCGGATGAAGTCCAGGTCTTCCTCGACGATCGTCGCGCCGTTCGGCGACATCGCGCCGGGCGCCGCCGCCTTGTTTTCCTGAGACTCATACGCTTTCCGCTTCTCCGCTTCATACAACGCGCTATCCCTGTCGCCGGCCAACCGGGCAGACACGTCGTCGCTCACGGCCTCGCCGGTCTCGACGTTCCATTGCGTAAACCGCGGGTTTTCGCCCTCTTTCCACGGCGGCCGACCAAAGACCGTCGTGCCGTCGGCGGACAACATCAGATATCGCGTCGGCAATCGCTTGCGCGAAATCACTTTGCCCGTCGTGGCATTCCAACAGATTACGTCGGCGCCGCGGTCGTCGAGCAAATCCTCGATCGTCGCCTTCTTGCGATCGAATCCCGGCGGCATCGCAACCGCCGTCACGCGCTTCCCGCCGCTCGCCACGCGAAACGACAACACCTCTTGCGGAACGTCGATGTCGAAGAGACTTTCCTGCGACTCGACGCTCCAGCCGGCAATCCGATGCAGACTCGAACCGGCCAGAATCTTGCCGTCGAGCGAGTACTGCACGTCGTACAACTCGTTGGCCGCGCCTTTTTTCTGCGCTGGCTCGAAGTCGAGCACGACTTGCTTGCGGGTGTTGACGGTCCATTGAACGATCTGGCCCTTGGTCTTGTTTGCGTCGATCGCATTGATCGCCAACGTCGCGTCGTCGGGCGAGAACCGCAACGCCGATCCACGTCCCAAAATGCCCGTGCATTGCAGCGTCGTGTCGATGCGGTTTCTGGCGACGTTCCACACTTCGACTTGATACAAGCCGGGCCGCGATTCCAGCCGGTCCCGCTCGGCGTTCTTTTTCTTGAGATTGAGCGTGCAAATCGCCACGCGCGAGCCGTCGGAATTGATCGCCAAGCCGGTCTCGAAGGCGATTTCGCCATTGGTGCGCGGCGACGGCGCCCGCATCAAGAGCTTGCCATCGGCGGCATTCCACACGCTTACGCCGATCAGCGACGGGCGCCCCGTCGGCGCAAGCAAGTCCGTGAGCGTCGAGTCCCAGCGAACGGCCAGCGAACGCCCGTCGCCGGACACCGCAATGTCGGAAATCAACACGCCGAAGCTGAAGATGCCCTTTTCCGGTTCGAATTTCCAGCCCGGAACAGGAATCAAAACCGGGTCTTGTCCCAAAGTCGCCTGTGCACGTGCCAGGGGCGAGCCGATCGCCAGCGCGACGACAGCGACGAGCAACCACACACAACATCGAGCCAACGAACGGAATCGCATGCGAAGCTCCTTTCCCGTCGCGTCGCCGCGGAGACCTGGCGAACATGAATGTAGGAGCGTCCCCGGTAAACGCTCGTACTCAAAGGAACGAACTGCTTCGCAGTATAGCCCCCCAAGAATGGGAGCGTCAACGTCGGTGCGTGGCAAGAGGTTGGAGATTAGGCGGAGAATTGTGAGTGGAAAATGGTGAGTTGTGAATGGTGAATGAGGTACGTGGCACGCATGTGCATTACCTCCTCGCGCTTACAGTTCACCATTCACCATTTTCCATTCACAATTCCGTCCCCAGCACGCGGCGGTCGTCTCGTGAACTTCTCCGAATCCCGAATCCCGAATCCTCCCGCACCCCTAGTCCCGCGCCCCGCGTCCCTCTGTCATCCCGTGAAGTTGCCGCACGAGGTTGACGAACTCTTTTCGCTGGCCGTCCTGGTCTTCGCCGATGTTGGCGGCGGCAACCTCTTCGACGGCGGCGAGCGTGATGTCGCCGCGGAACGGCGATTGCCTGAGGATCATGCCGAACGCGGCCACCGACGCGGCGAATTTGAAATCGCTGCCGGCCGCTGCGAACGTCGCGCCGGCGTCTTTGGCCGGCGTCTTGATGAGCGTGCTCGTGTCGCCGTCGGGCGCTTTGTAACGCAGCTTCACCAGCAGCAAGTCGCCGCTCGTCTTGGCCGCGTCGGTGAGTTCAAGATCCTGCTTCGGGCGTTGGAATTCGAGCGCGTCCACGTCGCCATGTTCGCCGGTGCCCTCGCGAGCGCCGTCGTTGCGAATGCCCTCGCTCGCCGCGGCGTTGGCCTTGCTCGCTTCGGCCAGTTCCGCGGGCGGGACGATTTCGTACAGCGCCGTCACCGTGTGCCCTGCGCCGATATCGCCGGCGTCCTTCTTGTCGTTGTTGAAATCTTCCTTGGCGAGAATGCGGTTTTCGTAACCGATCAGGCGATACGCGCCGACTTGTGCGGGGTTGAACTCGACTTGAATCTTTACATCCTTGGCGATCGTGATGAGCGTGCCGGAAAGCTGGCGGACGAACAGTCTTTCGACTTCGCGCTCGTCGTCGATGTAGCCGTAGGCGCCGTTGCCGTTGTCGGCGATCGTTTCGAGCATCTGGTCGTTGTGATTGCCCATGCCGAAGCCGAGGGCGGTGAGAAACACGCCGGTTTTCGCGCGGTCGGCAACGAGCCGTTTGAGCGATTC
>QEVJ01000062.1 GCA_003576845.1 Planctomycetota bacterium | reverse complement strand
GGAAGAAGTTCTCGATCTGTATACGGAAGAGCACAGCGAAGAAGAGCCGTTGATCTGCATGGATGAAGCGAGCAAGCAGTTGCTGACGAACGAGCAACCCTGCATTCCATACAGCCCGGTCGCGGAGTGCGCGAAGACTATCATTACGAGCGGCGTGGCACGCAGGCGATCTTCATGTTTGTCGATCCAATTCGCGGCTGGCGTCGCGTGGAAGCCTGCGACAGCCGGACTCGCGTCGACTGGGCAGAGCAGGTGCGGCGGTCGCTGGAAGAAGATTACCCTGACGCGAAGCGCGTGAAGTGGGTGTGCGACAATTCGAAGCATTTCCCGCCGAACACGCGCGTCGCCTTGCGGGGCGATTGTCGCTGGTTCATACGCCACGCACCGGAAGTTGGCTGAATACCGCGGAGACGGAACTGAGTGTGCTCTCGCGACAATGCCTCGATGCTCGCCTCGACACCGTAGCAAAGCTACAATCCGAACTCAAGGCGTGGGAAGACGATCGTAACCAAAACCACTGCACGGTCCGCTGGCGATTCACCACCGCCGACGCCCGAATCCGCCTCCGCCGACTTTACCCGTAACTTTAGGCGAGGCGCACTAGTACGAAAAACGACAAAAACTACGAAAACTTGACGCGGCGAAGCGCTTCCGCCTCCGGCAACCGCTTGTAATACGCATCGAGCGGAAAACAGCCCGACACGATCCCGTTGCGGGGGGCGGTCGTGCAGTCGCTGAACGTCCGGCAGAGCTGCTTGCGCACGAGTGGCCTTCCTGCGAGCACGTCGGCCGGCAACTCGGGATACGAGAGCACCATCCGGCCCAGTCCCACGCTGTCGATCCACCCGGCGCGAACGACGGCTTGCGCGACGTGCGGCAGATAGTCCTGTAAGTACGTGTAGCCGGTGCCCACCATCGGCAAGTCGGCGACCGCTTCCTTGCATCGCCGCGCCGCGTCGACTTGCCGCCCGACGCCGACGAGCGGATCCTCGGGCGGTTGATAGCCGTCGCTCGGCGGGAAGATCGCGGGCCGCTGCACGTGCGGATTGTAATAAGGACTGCCGGCCGAAAGATTGACCATCGCCACGCCCAGGTCGCGCAGCGTCCGCAGCAACTCGATAGGCTCGCGTAGATCCATCGTCAAGGGATCGTGCGCGTCGACGCCGAAGCCGCAGTCATACGGCAGCACTGCGTCGAACGCCATCGGCCGGCCCACCTCGCGGCTCGTTGCGAACGGCACGGTATCGAACACGCTCAGCCGCACGCCGACGAGCAATCGTGGAACTTCAGCGCGAATCCGCTCGATGATTGTCCGCAAGATTCTGCTGCGGCCGTCGAAATCGCCGCCGAATCGTCCTGGCCTTCGCCGCGCGCTTAGGAACTCGTGCAGTAAGTAGCCGTGGCACGCCTTCACGTCGACGAATTGGAACCCGGCTTGCTCGGCGAGCTTCGCGGCCGCGACGTAGCAGTCGATCAGTCGTTCGAGATCGTCGTCGGTCCACACGACTGTCGCATCGTGTGGATCGAGCCCCATCTTCGCGTCCAACAGCGGATGGTGATACGCAATTCGCGGAGCGGGCGGACCGTCGGGCCGAGAGTAGCGCCCGCTGTGCGTCAACTGGAGCCCGACGAGCAGGTCGTCCGTGTTCCCGAAGCGCGCCGCGTGCTCGCCGACGAGCGTTTCGCGAAGTTGCACGAGTCCGCTGAGGTTTTCCTCGGTCGCCAGCGTCTGCCGCGGGTTCGCTCGACCATCCCCTTGCACGGCCGCTGCTTCGCCGCCCCATATCAACTTCGCGCCGCTCGCGCCGAAATTTCGCCATCGCCGCAACGTGAACTCCGACGGCGATCCGTCGCGATTCGCGTCCCAGCCCTCCATCGGATGAATGCACCAGCGGTTGCCGACGCGGAACGAGCTGCCGGTACGTTCAGAACCGATCAATAGCGGTTCGGCCAAGGGCGAACTCTCCGCCGCCGAAAGCACTCGCTCATCGACCGGCAGCGACAATCCAAGCTCCGAGAGCCGCGAGCGAAACGCCCCCGCGTCCTTGAACTGCGCGATTTTTGGATACCCGCCTGCCATAGCTAACCGTCGCCCCAAGCCCCGCCCCGAATCCCGCGCCCCGCTACGCTCGCACTTGATGCCGTAACGGCTCTCCGCGAAGCCCGAGTAACAGATTCTCCACCGACAACTCCGCCATCTTTCGCCGCGTCTGCGCGGTCGCGCTGCCCAAATGGGGCAGAATCGTAATGTTGTCGAGCAAAAGGAGCGGATGATCGCGCGGCAACGGCTCGGGATCGGTCACGTCGAGCGCCGCGGACCAGATTTTTCTCGTTGACAATGCGTCGTATAGTGCCATCATATCGACCACCGGCCCGCGGGCGACGTTGATGAGCGTCGCCGTCGGCTTCATCCGCGCGAGCGCGTCGCGGCCGATCAAACCCCGCGTCGCGTCGGTAAGCGGCAGGGTGAGCATCACATAGTCCGACTCGGCCAGCAGCTCGCCGAACGCGACGTACCGCGCACCGAACGCCGCTTCCTGTTCCGGCCGCCGATTGCGGTTGTGATAGAGCACGGTCATGTCGAAGCCGCGAGCTCGCTTGGCCACTTCGCAACCGATTCGTCCCATGCCGACGATGCCGAGCGTCGCGTGGTGCGCTTCGCGGCCGAGCATGTAGGCGGGGTCATACTGCGTAAACTCGGCCGAGCGCGCGTAGCGGTCGCCCTCGACCACCCGCCGCGCCGCCGCGAGCAACAGCGCGAAGCCCAAGTCGGCCGTGGCGCCGTCGAGAATGCCCGGCGTGTTGCCGACGGGAATGCCCCGGGCCGTCGCCGCCGCCACGTCGATATGGTCGACGCCGACGCCGTAGTTGCTGATTACCTTGAGCGGCCCGAGGCGATCGAGCAGCGCCGCGTCGACCCGAGGATGACCGAAGGTGTACACGGCATCGACGGACCGCGGGGGCGGCGAGTCCTCCGTCGGCCAGGGAAGGATTTCCGCCTTCCCGGCGAGCAATTCGAGCACGTCCACCGCCAGCGGACCATCGGCTACAACGCGGGGTAACGACATCTCGGCCATTCGTGCAATTGTCGCCAAACGAGGTTCGGTGGACAAACGAGGCATCATTCTGGCGGTTCACCGGAATCTCGTCCACTGCCGCCGACGGCTTCGACTGTCGCCCGTTGCTGGGCAAGCTATACTTCCACGTTCGCGCCGCCGTTGCGGCCGCGTCCCCGACGCACCGGACTCAACACCGAGCGCATCCGTGCAACTCTGGCTCGCCATCCTGCTGGGCATCGTTCAAGGACTCACCGAGTTCTTGCCGATCAGCAGCACCGCGCATTTGCGGATCGTGCCTGCCCTTTGCGGCGAGAGCGATCCGGGCGCGGCGTTTTCGGCCGTGATTCAGATCGGCACGCTCGTCGCCGTGCTCGCCTATTTTCGCGCCGACATCTTTCGGATCGGCATGGCCTGGTTCGGCGAGACGCTCCGCGGCAAGATTGCCCAGTCGCAAGACGGCCGCATGGGCTGGATGATGATCGTCGCCACGGCGCCAATCGTCGTTCTCGGTCTGGTATTCAAGGATGCGATTAGCGGGCAGCTTCGCTCGCTGTATGTCATTGCCGCGGCCCTCATCGGGCTAGCCGTGCTGCTCGTCGTGGCCGAACAATACGTGCTCCGCCGCGCGGCCCGTGGCGTCACGCCCAAGACGCTCGACGACGTCGGTTGGGCCGACGCCATTGCCGTGGGATTCGCGCAGGCGGTCGCGCTGATTCCCGGGGCTTCTCGTTCCGGGGTCACGATCACCGGCGGGCTGTTCTTGGGGCTGTCGCGCGAAACGGCCGCCCGGTTTTCGTTTTTGCTGTCGCTGCCTGCCGTTTTCGCGGCGGGGGTCTACGAGCTGTACAAGGAGCGGCAGGAACTGCTTGCCAGCAGCGCCGATGCGGCGAACCTCGTGGTCGCGACCGTGATTTCCGGCATCGTCGGCTATATCGCCATCGCCGGTCTGCTTCGTTACCTGCGGTCGCGAACGATGTACGTCTTCGTTGTCTATCGGATCGTGCTCGGATTGGTGCTATTGGCGTTGCTCGCCGCCGGCAAACTCGACCCGCTTCGCTGATCTGCCGATCCGGGCAGTTTCGGCGGACCTGCGAAACTGGGCGAGCTGAAGAGCCTTCGCCGAAGGGACGTTGACACTCGTGCCTTCATCCGGTACAAGTCCGCCCCGCGCCGCTGTCCGCGCAACACCCGATTTGCGCGCGGCCCGCCGCACTTGCCCGCGCTTGCGCCGCCAGAACGGATTCTGGCGACGAGCGGGGGCGCAATCGCCACTCCTGGCACGGATGCCGACGGAATGTCGACAGCGACTGCCCACACGACCGACGCCCACGCGCGTGCGGCGACCGCGACGCGCGGCGGCCTCAAGGCGCGGTTGCAGGGCGCCATCGCCTGGGCCAAGTCGAGCCGCAAACGCGCCTTGCTGCTGGCCGGCGGTGGCGGCGGGTTGCTGTTGCTCGTCCTTGGCTCGTTCGCCCTCGTGGGAAGCGAACCGGAACCCAAAGCCAAAGACGTCGAGCCGGAGGTCGAGCCCGCCGAAATCTTCGACGCCCTCGATCGCCGCGCGTTTTCCGAGACGCGGTCCCTGTGCGCCAGAATGCTCCGCGTGAACGGCGCCAACGACCCGACCAATGCAACGGTCGCGTTCGCCCGCGGCGCGGTGGCGGCCTACGAAGCACAGGAAATCATCGATCCCGTCAAACGCCGCCGGCGTAACCTGCTTGCCATTCGCTTGCTCGAAGAAGCCCGCGACCGTGGATTTCCCGAAGGCCGCCGGGGAGAAGGACTCTTTCTGCTGGGTCGCAGTCTGGCCACCGTCGATCGCAACGTCGCCGCCCGTGAGACGCTTCGCGAAGCGCTCGCCATCGCCCCGCCGGAACGGGCGGCCGTCATCGCGCGCCTCCTTGCCAAAGCCTATCGCAGCGAGCCGCGTCCCGATCCTCACGAATCGCTCCGTTACAACGGGCAGTTTCTCGCCTCGCCCGGGCTTTCCGACGACGACCGCTCGGTGGGCGCGTTGCAACGCGCGGAAATCCTCCTCGATCTGGGCGACACCGACGCCTGCCGCGACACGCTGGCCTCGATCGAACAGAGCTCGGCGGAGTCGGCCGCCGCCAGCGTGGTGCTCGGCAACGTGTTGATGGTCGAAGCCCGCCGGATTAGCGATGACCGCGCGCCGCGCCGCCTATTCGAGGGCGAGGCGCTCGCGGGGACGAAACTTCGCCAGGCGATCGACGCCTTCAGCTACGCGCAGCTTCGCGACCGGTTGCAAGAAACGCCCTCGCGGCAGGCGATGGTCTATGTCGGCGAGTGTCTGGCCCGCTTGGGCGACGTGCGCGGCGCGGCCGATCAATTCGCGCGAACCCTGGCCCTGCATCCGACCCGGCAAGAAGGTTTCGTCGCGCGGCTTTCGCTGGCGGACGCGCTGCAAGCGCTCAAGGAACCCGAGGCGGCGACCACGGCCTATCGCGAGGCGCTGGTCGACGCAAACCGTCCGGACTCGTTTCCGAATCCCTGGTTCACGCGCGACGAGTTTCGAGCGCGCCTCGTAGCCGTCTATCAGTCGCTAATCGACAAGAGCGAATTCTCCTCGGCGGCTGCGCTGGCCGAGAAGATGCCTCCGCTCATCGACGCCGGTCGCGCGGCCCAAATGGCCGCCGAGGCTCACCAACGTTGGGCGCGCAGTCTGCAAGCGCAAGCTGCAGCCGCGGCCGACGGCGGACCCCTGCGGCTCAAATCCGAGGAGCAGTATCGCTTTGCCGGCCGGAAGTACGCGGAGTTGGCCGAGATCCGCTACGCGACCCAGCACTTTCCTCAAGACGTTTTTCAGGCCGCTCAAAGCTACTTCGCGGGCAACGACTTCGCCAAGGCTATCGAACTCTATCGCACGTTTCTCGAAAACGAAGCGCGGATCGGCAACTCGCAGGCACTCGTCGCGATCGGCGAGTCGCAACTCGCTCTGGGCAAAGTCGACGGCGCGCTGCATTCGTTCGAACGCTGCCTCGAACTTTACCCCGGCGATGCGGCATGCTACCGGGCCCGCCTGCTCGCCGCCAAAGCGTTGCTGTCGAAGAACCAAGTCGACGCCGCCAAGGCCTACCTCAAGGAGAACATCGACGGCCGGCTTACTCCCGCCAGTCTCGAATGGCGCGATTCACTGTTCCTGCTCGGCGAACTGGCCTATGCCGACGGTATCCAGGACGAAGAGCAAAGCGCCGCCTTGGATGCCCGGAACAAGGGCACCGAAGCCATTGCCCGGCTCGAATCGGCTGCCGAGCACTACCGCCGCGCTGCGAACATCCTCGAAGAGTCCGTGCAGCGCTATCCGGAAGCGCCGCAGGTGGTCCAGGCCCGCTACCACTGGGCCGAAGCGCTTCGCCGGATCGCCAAGTTTCCGCGCCGCAAGCTCCGCGACGCCAACATCGAAGCGATTCGCCTTGGGCTGATCAAAGACATCCAAACCGCAGTCTCGGAGTCGATCGCCGTCTACGAAAGCTTGCAGAACGACCTGAACCGCGAGCAGGAGAAGCGCCCCCTCAGCCCGCTCGAAGCCATCGTCCAGCGAAACTGCTACTTCATCCTAGGCGACCTGTACTATGAAGTCGGCCAGTACGACGAGGCGATCGCCGCGTACAAGGCGGCATCGAACCGCTACCAGAACTTGCCCGAAGCGCTGCACGCATTTTTCCAGATCGCCGCTTGCCACCGGCGGATGAACCGCGACGCGGATGCCCGCGGCGCGCTCGAACAGGCCAAAGTCATTCTGGGCCGGATCAACGCGGACGACGCCGCGTTTCTGACCGCGACCAGTCAAACCCGCGCCGAGTGGCAGAAGCTGCTCGATTGGATGTCGAAACTGTAATGCACACCCGACGCCTTGCCCAACTCGTCGCGCGCAGACGCGAGGTGCTCGTTCACCTTCGCACGCTCGGCATGCGCCAGTTGGACCTGGTTGCCGGCGACGACTGGAGCCAGCTTACGAAGGTGCTGTCGACGAAGCAGCGTCTGCTCGACATGTTGTCGGACCTCGAGCGCGAGTTGGCGCCGTTCCGCAACGAGCCGCCCGAGTTTCGCGTGTGGGCCTCGGACGCCGCGCGCGAAGCGTGTCGCCGCCACGCCGACGATTGCGCCGCGCTCTTGGCCGAAGTCATGCAGCTCGAACGCGAGGGCGAACGGGCAATGATTCGCCGTCGCGACGAAACGGCGCGGCTGCTTTCCGGCATGCACGTTACGGCCGCCGCCCACAGCGCTTACGTCGCGGACGACCGGCCCGCGTCGCTTGGACTCGACCTCGTATCGGAAGGATAGCCGCTGCGATGGCCTTGCGCACGAAACGACCGACCGAGGCGCCTCCCGCGCCGGAAGACCGCGCACAAGCGAACCCGCTCGCCGCGGCGCTTGCGCTCGGTCCGGACGCGAACCTGGAAAGGGTGCTCGCCGCGTGGCACGCGGCGACGCTCCGGTTGGAGCAAACGCACGAATCGCTTCGCCGCGAGGTGGCGCGGCTCACGAACGAATTGGAAGCCAAGAATCGCGAATTGGCCCGCAAGAATCGGCTCGCGGACTTGGGCCACATGGCTTCGCACGTGGCCCACGAAGTGCGCAACAGTCTGGTCCCGATTTCCTTGTATTTGAGCCTGCTTTGCCGCCGGCTCTCCGCGGACCGCGAGAGTTTGGACATCGTCGACAAAGTAACCGGCGGCGTGACCGCCCTGGAGGGAACCGTGACCGATCTTCTGCAATTCACGTCCGACCGCGAGCCGCGCTGCGTCTTGTTTCGTCCGGCGACCGTCGTCCGCGAGATCCTCCTGTCGCTCGAGCCGCAGCTCGAAGCCCAAGACATCGTGACGCACATCGACGTGTCGCCCCATGCGACGTTGTTTGCCGACGCCGACATGTTTCGCCGCATGGTACTCAACCTCGTGCTCAACGCGCTCGACGTGATGCCCCACGGCGGCGAATTGTTCGTCACGGGCGTCGACGGACGCGGCGGTTTCGAATTGGAAGTCGCCGACAGCGGACCGGGACTCACCGAAGACGTCGCGCCGCACGTGTTCGAGCCGTTCTTCACGACCAAGAGCGGCGGCACCGGCCTGGGGCTGGCGATCGTCCAGCGGATCGCCGATGCGCACGGCGGAATGGTTTCCGCCTGCAATTGCCCCGAAGGCGGCGCCGCATTCACCGTTCGTTTCCTGCGTCCCGTTCGGGAGGCCGCCGCATGAGCACCCTCGCCCAACACTCGCGACCAGCATCCTCCCGCACCTCCGGCGCGTGCTCCGCGCGCTCCGGCGGCCGGATCCTAATTGTCGACGACCACGCCGACGCCCGACGCTCGATGGCCGACATCCTCGCGCATGCCGATCACCGCGTCGACTGCGCAGCGAGCGCCGCCGAAGCGCTCGCCCGACTCGACGGCGAGAGTTACGACGTGATCGTCACCGATCTCAACATGCCCGGCATGAGCGGCCTGGAACTTATCCGGCACCTCGAACGCCGCCCCCACGGAGCGCAGGTGCTGATGGTCACGGCGTATGCGTCTGTTGCGACCGCAGTCGAGGCGATTCGCCACGGCGCGTTCGACTACATCGAGAAGCCGTTCACCGTCGAACAGCTCGAAAGCCTCGTCGACCGCGCGCTCGAACAAGGGCGCATGCAGGACGAGCGGCAACAACTTGCCGCCGCGTGTTCCGACACGCCGGCGATGATTGGCATAAGCGCCGCGATGCGGGCATTGCGGGCAAAAATCGCCCAAGTCGCGCCGACCGGCGAAACCGTGCTCATTTGCGGCGAAAGCGGTACCGGCAAGGAACTCGTCGCCCGCAGCATCCATCAAGAAAGCCGTCGCGCGGCCACGCCGATGGTCAGCCTCAATTGTCCCGTACTTTCGGCCCATTTGATGGAAAGCGAGCTCTTCGGCCACGAGCGCGGAGCGTTCACCGGCGCCGACGCGCCCCGAACCGGCCGCTTCGAACTCGCCGACGGCGGCACCATTCTCCTCGACGAGGTCACCGAAATCGACCTCGGCTTGCAGGCCAAGCTGCTCCGCGTGCTGCAAGAACGGGCGTTCGAGAAGGTCGGGTCGAGCATCACCCGCGAAGTCGACGTTCGGGTACTGGCCACGACGAATCGAGATCTGCTGGCCGAGGTCGACGCCGGGCGTTTTCGCCGCGACTTGTACTACCGTCTCGCCGTGGTTCCGATTGTACTCGTCCCGCTCCGCGAGCGCAGCGAAGACATTCCCGAACTCGTGCGACACTTTCTCGCAAAGGCCGCCGAGCGTCTTCATCGCCCGCCGGCCGTGCTGGACGACTCCGCGATGGACCTGCTCGTCGCCTACCGCTGGCCGGGCAACGTGCGGGAGCTGGAAAACATCGTAACCCGCGCCAGCGTCCTATCGACGACCGGCCGCGTAAGCGCCGACGAGCTGCGACCTTGGCTCGATGCCCACGTGGTCGCGGGCCCAAACACGGCCGGAGCAACCGAGCTTCCGACCGGACTCAGTATGCAAGAGATGGAACGCAAACTCATCGAAGCCACGCTCGAACGCTTCGGCGGGCATCGTGCGAAGACGGCCGAAGCCCTCGGCATCGGAATTCGCACGCTGTCCGGCAAGCTCCGCGAGTATGGCTACGCCCCCAGGACAAAGTCATTCGCTAAGGCAGGGTAGAACCTCGTTCGCAAAACTCCGGCAAGATTCGCCGAAACTATTCGGCAGTTTTCGCCGCTAGCACGGACTGGAACCGTAACCCAAAAACGCAAGGCAAAGCGACCCGTATTGCCCACGAAACGCAAACGGTGAACTTCCAACAACTTATCGCGATGGCCGCCACGGAGGCATCCCGTCGGCAGTCGCGTGCTCCAATGCCGACCGCATTGGCACGCGACTTGCCCGAGCACTAACGCGAGCCCTTTGTCGATCGACCCCAGGTAATACGAACATGCTCAACGATCTGTTCGCCAACACGACGATTCCCGTCCTCGAACAAGTCGTAAACTTTTCGCAGGCCCGGCACAACGTGCTCGCGGGGAACGTGGCCAACATGGACACGCCGGGTTACAAGGTCCGCGACTTGTCGGTGGACACGTTTCAAGCCCGGCTCAAGGAGGCGGTCGAGGCCAAACACGCCGGCCCGAAGTCGCAGTCGCCGAGCGAAGCCGCCTACAAACCGTCGGCCGCGCAAGCGATGGAAGACGTAAAGGAGTCGATGAAGTCGATCCTGTATCACGACGACAGCAACGACGGCCTCGACCAGCAGGTCGCCGAAATCCTCAAGAACCAAACCCAACACAATACGGCCATCGCGGTCATGCGAAGCCAGTTTTCCCTGCTTCAAGCGGCGATCAGCGAACGTGTGTAACGCAACGGGGCCTTCGGCCGCAACTGAAGTTCAGGTTAAGTGGACAGTGGGCAGTGGACAGAAGGGAAATCGCAAAGTTTTTGTTGAGACGTGAACACGCCATCGTACGACATCTTGATTGCTTGCGAAGAATCGGAGCATCAGCAGTGCAATGAGCATGGCTCCAAAAATCGGCCGCAGCAGCACGTTTCCTTAACCATTCCGCAAAACGCCGCGCTCCATCGAGCATTTTTCATTCTCCATTTTACATTTTGCCTTCTGACTTCGGCAAGGACGCCGCCATGATCCACGCCCTCGACATCAGCACGAGCGCGCTCGTCGCCCAACGCACGCGGCTCAACGCGATCACGGGCAATATCGCGAACGTCTCGACCACGCGGAACGAAGATGGCCAGGCGGTTCCCTATCAAGCCCGACACGTCGTCTTCGAAGTCGATGGAAACACGGCCACCAGCGACGGCGGCATCGGCGTCAAGGTATCGACGGTCAACATCGAAGATAACGAGCCGCTCTGGCGCTACCAGCCCGGCCATCCCGACGCGCAGAAGTCCGGGGAGAAAAAAGGCTATGTCGCGTACCCGAACATCAACGTCATCAACGAGTTCGTCGACGCCACCGAGGCGACGCGAGCCTACGAAGCCAACCTCGGCGTGATCGAAGTCACCAAAAGCCTGTCGCAGCAAACGCTCCGCATCATCGGCTAACGACATACAAAACCGTAGCGCAAACTACAAACCGGTGAACCAGCATGACCGCAATCAACACCACCACGCTGCAACCGGCTGCGTTGGGGCACTTGCCCGAACTCGGCGCCAACGCGCCGACGGACTCGTCGTTCAAGGACATGCTGGTCAAGTCGATTCACGACGTGAACCAGATGCAACTCGACGCCGACCGCGCGGTGGAAGCGATGAGCGTCGGCGAAGACGTCAACCCGGCCCAAGTCCTGACCGCCGTCCAAAAGGCCGACCTCGCGTTTCGCATGATGATGCAAGTGCGCAACAAGATGGTGGAAGCATTCGCCGAGATTAAGGACCTGCGAATCTAAGCGACCTGCGTAATCCCCGAATCCCGAATCCTGGTCACTGAATCCTCCCTAGCCCCAACCCCCAGTCCCCAGCCCCGTTCATGGACTTCCTCAACAAAGCCCTCGCGCAAGTCGCCGATCTGTTCCGGTCGATGACGCCCGGCGCGCGAATCACTGCGGGCCTGTTGCTCGGCGTGTTGATCGTCAGCCTCGTCTGGCTGGTCGGACAGGAGGCTGGAGGGCCGGACGATTACCTTCTCGGCGGACAGCACTTCAGCGCCGGCGAAGTCAACGCGATGGAACAGGCGTTCGGCAAGGCGGGACTCGACGGTTATACCATCGAAGGGAACCGCATCCGCGTGCCGCGTGGCCAGCGTGCCGCCTTCATGGGCGCGATCGCCGACGCGGGTGCTCTCCCGGCTGACTTCGGCGCGGCACTGCGAAAGACGCTGACCGAAGCCGGCCCGTTCATCACGGCCCGCGAACGCGAGGAGCGGCTCAAAGTCGCGCTCCAGGAAGAACTCGCTCTATGGATTCGCTCGATGCCGGGCATCGACAAGGCCGCCGTGGCGTACGATGTCAAGAGGAAGGGCGGTCTCCACGAGACAGTGGTCGGCACCGCCTCGGTCAGCGTCAAAGGCACGGGCAATCTACCGCTCGACGAATCGCGGATCCGCGGCATCGGCCACATGGTCGCTTCGGCGATTTCACAATTGCGGCCCGAGGACGTAACGGTCACGGACTTGGTGAGCGGCCATTCGCATCGGCTTTCCGGCGACGGCGTAAGCGGTGACAACTCACTGCTCGAATTGCGCAAGAAGTATGAAAAGGACTTCTTGGCCCAAATCGAAAAGGCGCTCGGATACGTGCCGGGCGTACAGATCGCCATCAACGTCGAACTCGACACGGAAGCCCGGCGTCAAGAGCGCATGATCAAATACGACAAGCCCGGCTCGGTCACCATCAGTTCTGAGGAAACGACACAGGACGAAACGCGGGAGACGACCGGACCCGGCGGCGTGCCCGGCACGCGTACGAACACGTCCGGGGCGAACACGGGCGCCGTGGTGGAATCGTCGCCGAAGAACACCGCCACGGTGCAAAAAAGCACGGCAAACCAGACCATCGCTCCCGGCGGCACACAAACGACGAGCGAACATTTCGGCCTAGTTCCCAAACGTGTGACCGCGTCGATCAGCGTGCCCAAGAGCTACTTCGTTCGTCTGTGGCGCAAGCAGAATAATGTGCCCGACGACCAAAAAATCGACGACAATCAGGTTGCCGCCATCGAAGCGGCCAGAATTCAAGAAATGAAGACGCTTATCGCGGGCTTGCTGCCGGTGAGCGATCCGACCGAACCGCTCAGGCCGGTCACGATCGTGGCGTTCGACGACTTTCCGCCGCCCGACGTGGCGGAGCCAAGCCTGGCGACGGGTGTGCTTGCGTGGCTGGGTAATTATTGGTCGACGCTCGGACTGGTGCTGCTCGGTGCGTTCGCGCTGGTGATGCTGCGGTCGACGATCAAGGGCGGCGCGGCCGCCGGAACCCCGGAACCTGCGACGCCATTTGCCACCACGATTCCGTTCCCCGCCGCGAAAGAATCGGGCCCGGCAAAGGAAGAAACGGCGGCGGAAATGGAGGCCAAGAAGCCCGCCGCGCGGATTCTCAAACGTCGCGAGCCGGGCGTCTCACTCAAGGACGAGCTCACCGACCTCATTCGCGAAGACCCCGACGGCGCCGCGGCGATTCTTCGCAGTTGGATCGGGAGCGCCGGTTAGCAAACGATGAGCAATGCAAGATCAATGATGGTCGCCCAACGCGAACAACTCCGGATGGCTGCAATCGTGTTTGCCCGCCTCGATCGCGAGCAAGCGGACGCCTTGCTTGCGCGGATGTCTCCCGCGCAAGCCCATCGCGTTCGGCAGGCTGTCGTCGAGTTGACGGACGTTTCGGAAGAGGAAGCGGAAGCCGCGCTCGACGCTTTGGCGAGTAGGCGCACTCCGACCGTCGAACGTCGCCAGTCGAACGTCGCGAATCTCGACGGCGCCGGCATCGAACTCGACGACCGCGTCGCCCAGCGGCTCGCTGCGTCGGTTCGCGATGAGGCGGTGTTTGACGACGCGGTCGCCTTGTCCGAACCCACGCACGCGATCGCCGACTTACCGGATCGGGACGAGCCGCCGTTCCGTTTTCTCCACGAAGCTCGGATGGATGAACTCGCCGGCCGTCTGGGCCGCGAACACCCGCAAGCGATTGCTGTGGTGTTGGCCCATTTGCCTCCTTCTCGGGCGGCCGAAGTCTTGGCGGCGCTCGCGGAGCCGGTCCAAGTCGAAGTTCTCCGGCGTTTGGCGGCGATGGAACCGACCGACGCGGTCGTCGTGCGCGAGATCGAGGACGCCTTGCGGCAGTGGATCGCGCCGGCTACCGACGCGAGCACACCGTCCGTCGGTTTGACCGCCGCCCAGCGGATTCTGTCGGTCGCGAGCGACTACACGCAGCGGCACGTGCTCGATGCGCTCGCCCAGCGCGATCGAACGCTTGCCGAACGCCTTGGCCACCGCGGGGCTGCGCCGCAACGGGCGACCGCTTCGGCCGGGCCGCTTCCCGTCGTGGCCTCGCCGCCCAGCGGACGTACTTTGCGGTTCGCAGACCTCGAAATGCTCGCGGACTCGGAGCTCCCCGCGCTGTGGCGCGGCATCGAACCCGCGGTCGCCGTGCTCGCGCTCGCGGCGGCCGCGCCGGCGTTCGTCGACCGTGTGCTGGATGCACTCGACGAGTCGCAAGCGCGCGAGATTTGCCGCGGGTTGGACGAACTTGGACCCGTTTCGCTCGCCGATCTCGATGCGGCACAGGACGTCGTTGCGGCGGCGTGGCACGCGATGCAGGCGTCGATCGCCGGAGGTGTCGCATGACGGCCACGGTCATCAAATCGGCCTCCGCCCGCCAACCGCACGCCGCGGCGTTCAACTTCGACGACATGAACGCGCAGGCCGAGCGGTATCTGGCGGAAATCCGGGCACAAGCGGCGAAGATTCTCGCCGACGCCAATCGCGAAGCAAACGCCATCCGCGCGCAAGCCGAACAGCAAGGCCGCCAGGCGGCCATGGACGCCGCCGAGAAGGTGCTCGACGAAAAGGTCGGCAAGCAGATGAAGACGCTGCTCCCGGCGCTCGGCAAAGCGATCGACGGCATCGCGCAGGCAAAGACGGCGTGGCTGACGCATTGGGAACGCAACGTCGTGCACATGGCGGCGCAGATTGCGGCCCGCGTCGTCCGCAAGGAAGTCGCGGCGGAACCGGCAATTCCCTTAAAGCTGCTGCGCGAAGCGCTCGAACTCGCCGTTGGCGGCGGACACCTGACGATCCGGCTGAATCCGGCCGACCACGCGGCCCTCGGTCCCCAGGCCCAAAAACTGGCCGCCGAGTTCGCAAAACTATCGTCCGCAGAGCTCATCGCCGACCCTCAGATCACGCGCGGCGGGTGCCGCATCGAAACGCAATTCGGCGTCATCGACCAGACGTTCGAAGCCCAACTCGCTCGAATCGAAGAAGAACTCACGTAGCACGTCGCCGACCCCGCTCCTGACTCCCAATTCCGGTTCATGTCGCTTTCCGACCACCTCGACGCCATCATGCCCACCGCGCTTTGCGGCACGGTGATTCGCACGGTCGGCACCACGATCGCCGTCGCGGGTTTTCCCGCGCCGGTCGGGGCCACCGTGCGCATCGAGCGCCAGACCGGCGACGACGTCGAGGGTGAAGTCGTCGGCTTTCGCGACGACGCCACGATCGTCTATCCGTTCGGCGATCTTTCGGGCGTGCGCCGCGGCAATCGGGCTCGCCTCGTGCGCACGACGCGCTTCGTCCGCGTCGGGCCGGAGTTGCTCGGCCGCGTGGTAAACGCCCGCGTCGAATGCGTGGACGACCGCCCACAACCCGCCCTCGGCGAGCGCGTCGCCGTCGACCGACCGCCTCCGCGGCCGATCGAACGGCCGCGCATCGACAAACCGCTCTCGACGGGCGTCCGCACGATCGACGGATTGCTCACCTGCGGCCAGGGCCAGCGGCTCGGCATTTTTTCCGGATCCGGCGTCGGCAAGAGCGTGTTGCTCGGCATGATGTCGCGGTACACGGCGGCGGACGTCAACGTGATCGCGCTGATCGGCGAGCGCGGCCGCGAAATGAACGACTTCATCGAGCGCGACTTGGGTCCGGAAGGACTCGCCCGCAGCGTCGTCGTGATCGCAACGAGCGACGAGCCGGCGGTAATCCGCGTTCGCGCGGCCCTCGTCGCCACGGCCGTCGCCGAGTACTTCCGCGACCTGGGCAAGAACGTGCTGCTGCTTATGGATTCGGTGACGCGCGTGGCGATGGCTCAGCGCGAGATCGGTTTGGCCGCAGGAGAACCCCCGACGACCCGCGGCTACACCCCTTCGGTCTTCGCGCTGTTGCCGAAGCTCCTGGAGCGCGCCGGCCGCTCGGCATTGGGCAGCATCACCGCGTTCTACTCGGTGCTCGTCGAAGGGGACGACGAAAACGAGCCGATCGCCGACGCGGTTCGTGGAATCCTCGACGGGCACGTCTGGCTTTCGCGCCGCCTGGCGTCCAAGGGCCATTATCCCGCCATCGACGTGCTGACGAGCATTAGCCGCCTGGCGAGCGATATCACCGACCAGCCGCACCAGCACGCGGCCGCCGCAATTCGCGAACTGCTTTCGGCGTATCGCGAGAACGAGGACCTGATCTCGATCGGCGCCTACCGCCGGGGAAGCAACGTCGCCGTCGACGCGGCCATCGACCTGCACGACGTGCTCAATGCGTTCCTTCGCCAGCGGATCGAGGATCGTTCGAGCGTCGAGCAGGCCGTCGCCGAACTGACCAAGATCGCTCAGGCCTACCAGCAGCGCAAATCGGCGCCGCGCGCCGCACCGCCGGCAATCGCCGCTTTGACACCGTAAACGAATGGCAACCGCGTTCCGACTTTCGACGCTTCTCAAGCTCCGCGAGGCGACTCGCGACGAGCGTCGCCGAGCGTTGGCCGAGGCGTTCCGCGCGGAGTCGATGCTCGGCGAGGCGCTGCGGTTGGTGGGCGAGGAGTTTGCGGAGCTGGCTGCCGACTATCGCGAAGCGACCCGCCCCGGCCGGCTCAACGTCGACCGGTTGCTCGAGTGCCAGCGCCGCGAATCGCTGCTGGTCGCCCAACGAAACGAGTATGCCCGGCAGCGCGAGCTGCTGCTGGGCGAGATCGAGCGCCGCCGCGAAGCTTTGACGCTGGCCGATCGGGAGGTGAAGACGCTCGAAAAGCTTCGCGAGCGGCAGGCGCTCGCCGAGGCGAAGCGTAGTTCTCGCCGCGAGTCGAAACAACTCGACGAATTCGCCTTGCAAGCCGTTGCGCGGCGCGAGGAGACGACATGGGACGCTTGATCGCCGGACTCTCCGTGTTGATCGGCTGGTCGTGCTTCGCAACGGTCGTGTCGTTGGCGATCGTCGTGGGCTACGCGCTGTCGAAAGGCTATCTCGACCCGGAAAAACTCGAACAAATGGCGGCCATCGCCCACGGCATCGAGATGGTGACGAAACGGGAAGCCGAACGGCTGGCGGCCGCGCCTGCGAGCACGGAAAAGGCTTCGCTGGAAGCGATCGAGATGCGCCGCGCCGCTATCGCTGCGAACATGGAACTGCGCGAGAACATGGTTCGCGACATGGTCAACGAGTTCAAGAAACTTCAGCGTGCGCTCGAAGAAGAGAAGGACCGTTTCGGACAGATCGTCTCGGCTTATGAGAACCGGCTGGAGAAAGACAAGGAACGAGCCGTCGCCGAAGGCCGCCGCCAGTTTCAGTCGATCGTCGAGAGCATGAAGCCCAAGCAGGCCAAGGAACAATTGCTGCTCAAGTACAAGGAAAACAAGATCGACGTCGTCGTCGAAGCCATGAAGAACATGGAAGAGACCAAACGGGCGAAGGTGCTGGCGGAGTTCAAGACGCCGGAAGACCAGGATATTCTCGCCAAGATTCTGGAGAACATTCGCAACCCCGGCGTGACGGCCGTCAACGAAACGCTCAACGAACTCAAGACGCCGCGCCAAGGCCCATGACGGCGGCAGACCGCGAGTCGCCGAGGAATGCCCACCATGATCGAACGCATTGCCGACAAATCCACGTTTGCCGCCATCGATCCCGTGTTCGTCGCTGCGTCCTCGGGCGAGCACGAGGCGTTCGACGCCGCGTTGTCGCGTGCCGCGAATCCACCGCGCAGCAATGCCCCGCTGCATCGCGCCGGCGAGCGGGATCGTCCCGAGGATAGCTCGCGGCGGCCCGCTTCGCAGCGTCCTTCGGACCGACCGGAACGCGATGGGAACGGTACGGATACGACGCCTTCGCGCGACGCCGCCGATTCGCGCAGCACGAACGAAGACGAAACTCGGCTACGGTCCGACGCGACCGCCCAGGACGTCCAAATCGGCGATTCGACGGCGGAACAAGGGATTTCGCCTGCTCTGGAACGGTCCGACGAAGAATCTCGCATCGAAGACGCGAGCAATACAGACGAAGAACTTGCGGCCGAGGCGGCTGCGGGCGCCGCCGCGATCGACGCGGCCGTCGCTCGAACGCGCGATGAGGGCGCCGCGAACGAGAAAACCGAAGGAAACAATGCGGATGAGACAGCAACCTCGATTCACGCCGCGACGGACGCCGAGCGTGCGAAGGTTGCCGCAACGTCGGGCGGATCGGCTCAAGTTCACGTCGATAGGGTGGGTGAGGCCGCGGATACGCAACAAACGCTACCCAACAACGCTGCGCTCGCGAACGCCGCAACCGACGAGATCCTTTCACCTACTACTGCGGCAGACCTCGTCGGCACGAACGGCCAGTCGCCGCAAGCCGCAGAAAAAGCTGCGTCCGCGGCGGTCACGGTTCGTATGGATTCCAAAGAACGCCGCGGAACGAAAGCGACGGCACAGGCGACACTCTCCGCGGCCGAACTGTCCGCACGTACGCCGCTCGGTTCGGACGCGGGTTCTCTCGCGGCGCCCAAGCTCAGCGCCGGCAACGGCCTGCGCGAATCGAAACCATCCGGACGCGCCCTCGCGAAGGGCAACGAACGCGCGGCGCCTGCGAACGGCAATCCGCCGGCCCCGGCGGAGACGCCGAGCTTGCCCGCATCCGAAGCGCCGAGCGTTGCATCCGATGAGCATGGCGCGACAGCCGAGGCGCCGAAGCCGCAGGCGGCAGCGCCCGCTCCGGTCGTTGCCGGTTCGGCGCAACGCGAGCCCACGGCGCCGACCGAAGGGTCGAATCCACGCGGCGTGGTCTCACGTCTGGGACACAATCGCAATTCGCCAGCGCTGCGCCCCGGCGACGGCTCGAACGCCGAGGCGGAGATCCAGCGCGTGCGGCTCGTGCAACGTGTTTCGCGGGCGTTTCAAACGCTCGGCGAGAACGGCGGTGAGGTGCGGCTGCGGCTCAGTCCGCCGTCGCTCGGCTCGATTCGCCTCGAGGTGACACTGCAATCCGGCGTGATGTCCGCGCGGATCGAAACGGAAACCGCGGCAGCCAAGGCGTTGATCGTCGATAACTTGCCGGCGCTCCGCGAACGGCTGTCGGCGCACGACATCAAGGTTTCCCAGTTCGACGTGGAAGTCGCCGCCGACTCCCATCGCCAAGGACAATTCGCGCAAGGCGACGCGTCGCCCGAACGCCGTCCACTGGGCATGGCCCGCAGCCCTGCACCCCAACGCGGCGAATCGCACCCCACGCCGACGAGGCCGCACCGAGCGCAAGGCGAGTTGGACGTCCTGATCTGATGCGAACGAACCGCGCGCGACACAAGCACTGCGAACGACCAAACCGAAAGCGAGACACAAAATGGAATCGACCATCCCGACCGTCGGCATTCAGGGCACGCGCGGCCAGCAAGACGGCACGAACGCGCCGCTTCGCGATCTCGACATGGGCGAGTTCATCAAGCTCATGGTCACCGAACTACAGAACCAGGATCCGCTCAATCCGATGGAGAACAGCGAAATCCTCACGCAGATCAGCCAGATCCGCGAAATCGAGGCCAGCGATAAGATGACCAAGACGCTCAACACGCTGCTCACGAGTCAAGACGCCGTGCTACTCGGCCAGAGCCTGTCGAACGCCGGCAGCCTGATCGGCAAGAAAGTCACCGGCCAGGTCGAAACGAAAACGGACGACGGCGTCAAAGTCGAGAACATCACCGGCGTTGTCGACCGCGTGTCGCTCGAATCGAACAAGCCGATCCTTCACGTCGGCGACAAGAAGTTCCCGCTCAATAAGGTGCTCGACGTGCGCGCGGCCTAGCGTGCGGCCCGCGAACGCTCGCGCTCGCCTATCCACCCGTAAACTACTCCAGCCACGAGGGCATATACGATGGGTCTGCAATCCTCACTCAACACCGCGCTTACCGGCCTGCAAGCGGCGGAAGCCGTAATCGACGTGTCGGGCAACAACCTGGCCAACTCGAACACGGTCGGCTTCAAGTCGTCGCAGGCGCAGTTCGCCACGCAATTCTTGCAGACGCAGAGCCTCGGTTCGTCGCCGACCGACACGAGCGGCGGCACCAACCCGCGGCAAATCGGCCTCGGCGTGCAGGTCGCCGAGATCACGCCCAATTTCACGCAAGGCACGATCCAGATCAGCGCGAACGCCTCGGACCTGGCCATCCAAGGCGAAGGTTTCTTCATCGTCGAGGGCGGTTCGGGCGAACAGCTCTACACGCGCAACGGCGTGTTCAAGACCAATTCGCAGAACGAATTGGTGACGATCACCGGCAACCGGTTGCTCGGCCACGGCGTCGACGACAACTTCCAGGTGCAGGCCACGGAACTTGTCCCGATCACGATCCCGCTCGGCTCGACGGCGGTCGCGCAAGCCACGCAGAACGTTTTCCTCGAGGGTTCACTCATTCCCGACGGCGACATCGCCGATCAGGCGGCGATCATCCAAAGCGCCGTGCTGGGCGACGGGTTGCAGCCGCGTCCGTCGGCCGGAGCGACTCCCGCTTCGGCCGCGCTCCCCGATACGACCACGACGACGGCGGCAAGCTCGGCGACGGCCGGCGGCCTCGTTCCCGGCGCGACCTATCGCTATCGATTTACATTCGTCGATGCGTCGGGGCAGGAAAGCATGCCCTCTTCCGACAGCGTGCCGGGCAGTTCGTCCTCGGCGGTCACGATCGGCGCGGGCAACTCTTCGGTGCAACTGACCAATATCCCCGACGACACGTCCGCCACCGAACCGTACCAACTCGTCAACATTTACCGCACGACGAATGGCGGCACGAACTATTTTCTCGTCGGCCAGGTTCCCGCCGGCACGGCCAGCTACAGCGACACGACCGCGGACGGCGCCTTGGGCGCCCAACTCGATTCGACTTCGCTCGACGGCAGCTACAGCTATTACGTCACATTTTATAAGACGACCGGCGAAGAAAGCCGGCCGTCGCCGCTGACGAGTTCGGTGAACGTTACCGGCAACCGCGTTCATCTGACGGGGCTACCCACGCCGCCGGCCGTGCCGCCGGGCGGCGGATTCCCGGCATACGACCGCATTCGCATCTACCGCAACATCGGCACCGACGCGGACAGCTTCTATCTCGTCGACACGATCAACATCGGCGACGACTACACCGACTCCACGCCCGACTCCGTGATTTCCAGCGACGACTCGATGGTCAATCCGAACTATAAGGAACTCGACTTCGACGGTCCTCCGATGGCGTCGAACACGCTGCTGGTAAACCTGGTCAAACGCACGGGCGACGGCCAGAGCGTCGACTACGTGCCTGTGTTCGAAGAGGGAACATTGACGTTTACGGGAGAGAAGGGCGGCCGCGACCTGAGTGGCAAGGAGTTCGTCATCACGGACACGACGACCGCCCAGGAACTGGTCAACTTCATGACCCAAGCGCTGGGCATTCAGGGATCGACTGCCGACCCGGTGAACCCCATTCCCGGTTCTGCGGCGGCCGATGCGATCGACCGCACGCCGGTCTTTTCCTCGGGCGGTTCGATCGCGAACGGGCGCTTCCAGTTCGTCAGCAACAACGGCACGGGCAACGCCGTCGACGTGCCGCTCGACGCGCTCACGCTCATTACGCCGAACAGCACCACGCTCAACCCACAACTTGACTTCGGCACCGTGCAGGAAGCGATCGGAGAAAGCGCGACGACCGACTTCATCGTCTACGATTCGCTCGGTATTCCGCTTCAGGTTCGACTGACTACCGTGCTCGAATCGCGCGACGACAGCAGCGTCACGTACCGCTGGTTCGCGGACTCCGGCGACAACGACCCGCTCACCGGCGCGGCAATTGCGGTCGGCACCGGCCTCGTCACGCTCGACGGCGAAGGAAACGTCTTGGGCGTAAGCGAGGACACCGTGTCGATCGATCGGGCGAACGTGCCGAGCCAGTCGCCGCTGACGTTCGACCTCGACTTCTCGGCGATTTCGGGCTTGGCGGCCGACAGCAGCAGCATCGCGGCGTCGCAACAAGACGGTTTCGCCCCCGGAACGCTGTCGAGCTTCATCATCGGCGAAGATGGGCGAATCCGCGGCGTGTTCAGCAACGGCGTCACGCGCGACTTGGGCCAGATTCGGCTTGCGCGGTTCGCCAACCCGGCCGGCCTCGAGCAGCGGGGCGAAAACATGTTCGCTGGCGGCGTGAACTCGGGCTTGCCCGTCGAAGGCAATCCCGGCGAGCAGGGGATCGGCGACATCATCGCGGGCGCCGTCGAGCTGTCGAACACCGACGTCGGCAAGAACCTGATCGACCTGATCCTGGCGTCGACGCAATACCGCAGCAATACGCGGGTCATCACCACGGCCCAACAACTGATCGACGAGCTGTTGAACCTGCGGCGATAGTCGTCGATCGTCGGCGGACTCGTTCCGGTCGTAGCGGATTTGCGGGCGCGTTCCAGGAAGGTATCCCGAACGAAGCGACTTGTTTTGGTGCCTGTGGGAGGCGAATCCCTTCGCCGATTTTGGTCAATACCGGCACCTCGGCGAAAGGATTCGCCTCCTACGGTTCGCACCGCCCAGCGCGAAGGGGACGCGCGATTTTTCCGGTGTTTGTGGGGCGGCAATGCGCTCAGGCTGAGCAATACTTGAGGCGCGACGTGCGCCGAACGCTTCGACGGAGCGTCCGGCGGCGCGACGGCGTTTTCAGCGCGGCTTCGCCAGACGCCGCGGCGGCAACGCGCTCTCGTTCGACCCGGTAGGAATCCGAGCCATGTCCGACCATAAAGCCGCCGAAGCCGCTCCTGCCGCCAAAAAGGGCGGCAAGCTGAAAATCATCGTCCTGGTCGTGACGATCATGATCGTCGAGTGCGGGCTGGCGTATTGGTTTTTCGGCACGGCCGCGCCGAATCCGGCCGAAAGCGCCGAGGCCCACGGCGGGCACGGCGACGAAGAAGACGAGGGCCACGACGACGGCGAGGGCGTCGAGATATCGCTCGGCGATTTCGACGTCACGGCCTTTCAGCCCACGTCGAACACGACCTTGCGGGTGTCGTTCAAGCTGTACGCCACGGTCCGGCCCAACGACGAGGCGACCGTGACGACCCTGATCGAAGAGCGCAAGCACCGCTTTCGCGAACAAGTGCTGGAAATCATCCGCTCCAGCGAAATGAATGACCTCACCGACCCCGTGTTGGGCTTGATTAAACGGAAGATTTTGGAGAAAACAAACCGCCTGCTAGGGAAGGCAATGATCAAGGGAATCGTGTTCAGCGATTTCTCCTATTACGAGCAGTAGACCGCCAGCAATGCTAGCGGCCGCCGCAAGAGCAAGGATTGCCTATGGCGGACGACTCGGAACAAATCGGGCAGGACGAAATCGAGAAGTTGCTCGCTCAGGCCCAGGCCGGCAATGCGCCTTCCGTGGCGCCGGCCAAAAAGCCCGAAGCCGGCCCATCGCTGGGCCAGGACGAGATCGAGGCACTGCTCAAGGGCGGGGGCATTGCGCCCTCGCCTGCGTCGCCGACGAGCAACCAGGTGGCCGGCGCGGGTTCGGCGGCATCGGCAACCAAGGCGGCGCCGCTGCCCAATACGACGACGCCCAAGCCTTCTGCGACGCAGGCAGCCAGCGACGTCGAACTGCTGCTCAACCATGCGCAGGCCGCAATCGCCTCCGTCCAGGCGGAGCACGACACGTTGCCGCCCGGCGCAAAACCATTGCAGCTTCAGGATTTCGCCGGTTCGCCGCCTTCGACCGAAGCTGCGACGTTCGACCTGATTCGCGACGTCGAACTCGACTTGGAAATCGAACTGGGCCGAACGCACATGTACCTCGAAGACGTCCTCAAGCTCCGCAAAGGCGCGGTCGTGTCGCTCGATAAGCTGGCCGGCGATCCCGTCGACATCTACGTCAACGGGCGGCTCATCGCCCGCGGAGAGGTACTCGTGCTCAACGATAATTTTTGCGTCCGCGTCGCCGAACTGGTCGTCGGTGAACGTGTGGACGCCGCATAACCGGAATCGCCGCTCGGCCGATGGTTTCGGCTGCCGGCGAAATTCGCGATTACAACCGAATCTACTCGTTCGCAACGCTCGAAACGCCGCAAACGGTGCGCGTGTCGCTGGAATCGACCGGTCGACGCGACCGACTTGAACTCGAAACCGCGAAGGCAAGGATGCCGCATTTCTCGCCCGGAATGAAGCCGACTCTGCTTGGCATCGCGCTCGCGATGACGCTTGCGGCGCCGCTATATGCTGTCGAAGGCGGTTCGGCGCGCGGTAATGACGCCCAATCGCTCCGCGAGCCGTTCGGCGCCCACACCGTCTTTCCCCGTCAGCCGAAGTTGGCGATGCCCGACACGTCGCCACCCTCTCCTGCAGCCGAAGCGGTCGGCGATCGGACGCTGCCCCTGGCGAGCAAGCGGTTGCCCGCTCCGGTCGACGGCGAATCTTCGCCCAAGCCGAGCGGTTGGTCGACGCTGCTCAATGCGCTGGCCAGCCTCGCCGTCGTCCTCGGGCTATTCCTGGCAGTTGTCTGGTTCCTGCGCCGGACCGGACCGAAGTCGCTGCGGACGCTTCCCGGCGAGGTGTTCGAGGTGCTCGGCCACTGGCCGCTGGCCGCGCGCCACCAGGCCCAACTCGTGCGCTGCGGCAACAAGCTGTTGTTGCTCTCCGTCACGACCGGCGGCGCGGAAACGCTGGCCGAGATCACCGACGCGGCTGAGGTGGAACGTCTGGTCGGGCTTTGTCAGCAAGCCCGCCCAAACAGCGCCACGGCGTCGTTCCGCAATCTGTTCTCTCAGTTCGGCGGCGACGAGGCTGGCTCGTCGCGCACTTCGATGCGTTCCGGCCGCTTCGGCCTGCCCCGCCTTTCGCGGCCATCGACGGAGGTTGCCGATGTTTGATCTCCGTTGGGGCCTAGTGCTTTGTCGAGTTTTGAATCGGCGACTTCGTCCGCTTGTGCTCGGCGTCGTCGCGATCGCCGTTCTGGCGACGGCAACGGTCGCGCCCGCTCAAGACGGCGCCAACCAAGGCACGGCCGTCGACGCATCCAGCAACCTTTCCCTCGAACCGACGCAACTCACCAGTCCCGAGGGCATCACGTCGGCGCTACAGGTGATGCTCCTGCTCACCGTCATCAGCCTCGCCCCGGCGATCATGATGATGACGACGAGCTTCGTGCGGATCGTGGTCGTGCTGGGCGTGCTGCGACAGGCATTGGGTACGAACCAACTCCCGCCGTCGCAAGTCATCACGACGCTTGCGTTGTTTATGACGATCGTGGTCATGACGCCGACGTGGACGGCCGTGTACGAGAACGCCATTTCGCCTTACACGAGCCAGGCCGAAGGCGCAACGCTCGAACGCACGTGGACGGAAGGCGTCAAGCCGCTTCGCAAGTTCATGAGCGACCAGATCGTGCGCACCGGCAACGACGACGACGTGCGGCTGTTTCTCGACTATCTCCCGCCGCCGCCGGCGACCGAATCGGGCGAAACGCCGCGCTACGTGTACTACGGCGCGCAGGACGGCGACGTCGAAGTTCCTCTCCAAGCGTTGCTCCCGGCGTTCATGCTCAGCGAGCTGAAGACCGCGTTCCTGATCGGGTTTCAGATTTACCTGCCGTTCTTGATTCTCGATCTGATCGTCGCCAGCGTGACCACGTCGATGGGCATGCTCATGCTGCCGCCGGCGCTGATCTCGCTGCCGTTCAAGATCCTGCTGTTTGTGTTGCTCGACGGCTGGCATCTCGTGGTGAAGATGCTGCTCGAAAGCTTTGCATTCACATGACGTGAATGCGTAGGATCGGTTCGAGCGAAGCGCGGCCGACCGGAGGCGAGGCGGAGCGGCGAATGAAGATCGTGGAACCATCCGGCCTCGGGCGTTCAATGTTCCACGTTCCACATTCCCAGCGGTGAGCCTCACTTCGTTCGACCTACCCTACGAGCTTGAAAGTCAATTCATCGCATGGACGCTCAAACCGCCATCGACCTGACGCGGCAAGCGATTCTCGAATCGCTCGTCGTCGTTGCGCCGGTATTGCTCTGCGGCTTGCTCGTGGCGCTCGTGCTGGGATTGTTGCAAGCGCTCACGCAGATCCAAGAGCAGTCGATCACGTTCGTTCCCAAAATCGTGGCGATGATGCTCGTACTGGGCTGGTCGCTGCCGTGGGTGATTTCGCGGCTGGTGCAGTATTCGCACGACCTGATCGCCGGCATTCCCGACACGCTCAAGTGACGTCGCCGACCGATGCAATGGCTCCATCAAATCGAAGCCTGGCGTCCGCTGTGGGAACCGCGGCTGGTCGTGTTTCTGTTGATTCTGTCGCGCGTCGGCGCGCTGATCATGACGGCGCCGGTTCTGGGCGCGCGCGAGGCGCCGATGCGCGTCCGCGCGTTTCTGGCCGTCGCGCTGTCGGCGGTCGTCGCGCCGCTCGTTTGGGATAGCCAGGTCGAGCGACCGGTTCACCTCGCCCAAATGCTGGCCCTCATCGCCGGCGAACTCGTGATCGGCGCGACGCTCGGCCTGGGTGTGATGATCGTTTTCAGCGGCATTCAGGTCGCGGGGCAGTTGCTCGGCCAGGTGAGCGGCATGGCCCTGGGAGAAGTGTTCAATCCCGGACTCAACGAGGAAGTCCACTCGATCTCGCAGTTGCTGTTCTACGCCACGATGGCCGCGTTCGTCCTCGTCGGCGGGCATCGCCAGGTCGTCGCCGCGCTGCTCGATACGCTCGTGGCGATGCCGCCGGGTTCAGGGGTCGCGATCGAAGGCTCGCTCGAGTCGATGACGACGCTCCTATCGCAAAGCTTTCTGCTTGGCATTCGCGCGGCGGCACCGGCGCTCACGGCGCTGCTGCTTTCCACAATCGTGCTCGGTCTGATCGCCCGCACGCTGCCGCAACTCAATGCTCTGGCGCTCGGCATCCCGCTCAACACGATCGTCGCCCTGGCGGCGCTTGCATTTTCGGTAGGAACCGTCGTGATGGTGTTCGAGGACCAGCTCGACGCCGTGCTGGAGACGATTACGGATTCGTGGAGAGGTTAGAGGTTGGAGGTTAGAGGTTGGGGATTGGAGAACGCCATCGCTGCACGATGCGGGAGCAAACCGCATTTCTAACCTCTAACCTCTAACCTCCAACCTCCAACCTCTAACCTCCAACCTCTAACCTCCAAACTCCCATTCCCGTGGCCGAGTACGACAACGAAAAGTCGCAGGAACCTACGCCGCATCGCCGTGAGAAGGCGCGCGAAGAAGGTCAGGCCGCGCGCAGCCAGGACCTGACTTCCGCAATCGTGCTGCTCTCGGGCGTGGTGGCGCTGCTGATGCTCGGCAGCGGTTTGCTCGAAACGCTCGCCCGGTATCTGCAAACGCAACTCGGCGGCGAAGCGTGGTTATCGGTCGACACGGGCTTTCTCCAGCACCACTGGAATACGCTGATGTGGGAGCTTGCGACAACCGTTCTGCCGATCATGGCCGTGCCGATGGCCGTGGCGATCGTGACGATGCTCGGGCAAGTGGGCGTGATGTTCCTGCCGCAAAAGGCCCTGCCCGATTGGTCGCACGTCAATCCGCTGGCCGGATTCGGCCGGATGTTTTCGATGGCCAGCGTGATGCGGCTGACGTTCGGCCTGTTCAAGGTCGCCGTCGTCGCGACCGTGGCGGGCGTGACGCTGTTCAATCGTAGCGACGACATCCTCGCGCTGGCGGGGCTAAGCGCGGGTCAAGTGGGGCAAGTGCTGCTCGACCTCGTGCTCTGGACGGCGCTGAAGATCGGCGTGGCGCTCGTCGTGCTTGCGCTTCTCGATTACTTTTATCAGCGATGGCGGTTCGAGCAGGAATTGCGGATGTCGGTGCAGGAAGTTCGCGAGGAACTCAAGGAGTTTCAAGGCGACCCGCACGTCGCCGCCCGCCGCAAGCAGGTTCAGAAGCAGCTTGCCCAGCAGCGGCTTCGATCGGAGGTGCCGAGGGCGGACGTGGTCGTTACGAACCCGACGGAACTCGCCGTGGCCCTGCGCTACGACAGCGAGACGATGGCCGCGCCGGTCGTGGTCGCAAAAGGAGCGGGAATCCTCGCCGCCCGGATTCGCCAACTGGCTTTGGAACACGGCGTACCGATCGTCGAGAACAAGCCGCTCGCGCGGTTGCTGTTCAAAGAAGTCGACGCAGGCCACCCGGTACCCGATCAGTCCTACGCCGCCGTCGCCGAAGTGCTGGCGTACGTCTATCAGCTCAAGGGCAAGACGATTCCCGGAGCGATGAAGCGCGCGTGATCGATCCGCGCGTTGCGCTGGACACGATGCACGTTCTCTCGTCGCGAAGCGGCCGGGCCCTATTTCGGCAGCGGCGCGTCGCCGAAGCAATCGTCCGGACCGGGTGCGTCTTCGAAGACCGCGGGTTCGACGTCGGCGTCGATCGTGGCGTCGATCGTGGCGTCGGCCGGTTCTTCGTAGACGGCTGTCGCCGCTGCGCCGGCATCTGACGGCGCATCCTCGTCGCCAAGCGGCAATTCTACCGATGCCGGTCGAACGGCATCGGACTCTTCGCTCGATTGAAACTCGACGGCCGCCTTCGCGCCGTGGTTGAGTCGCGGCATGGGACACGGTTCGTCTTGCGAAACCGGCGAGAGCCTCGAGCGCTCCGTTTGCGTCGGCACATGCAGCACGCGCGGGGCATAACGCGGCTCGCGCTGATCGGCGACGGCGTTGCTTTGCTGGTCGAGTTGTTCTAGGAATCCCCGCGCCGCTTGCATCTGCGGATTGAGCCGCAGGGCCTCGGTGAAGTAGTGCCGCGCGGCATCGACGCGCCCCTGCTGATTCGACAAATAGCCCATGTTGTAGTGGGCCGTCGCCGGATCGTGGGCCGTCATCAAGTGTTGGAGCGCCTCGCCATCGCGGCCCGCTTCGACAAGCACGGCCGCAATGTTGTTGCGATAGAGCTTCTTCTCGGGGTTGAGTTCGACGGCTCGCCGCAGCGCGACGAGCGACTTATCGAGCATCGCCCGATCGGTCGCCGAACGCCGCGAGTAGCAGAGACCGAGATCGTTCCACGCCGCCGCGGAATTGGGATGGGCTTTCGTCGCCCGTTCGTAATACAGCGTGGCTTCCGTGAACTTCCGCTGCCGGTCGAGCAAATGCCCGTATCCGAGCAAGGAGGCCAGATCGTTGCCGTCGACGGCAAGCGCCCTTTCGTACTGAGCGGCGGCCGCGGCATAGTCGCCTTTGGTTTCGTGAATCTTCGCGGCCGCAACGTAGAGATCGGAGCCGGGTTTCTTGGCCGGCGTCGCCAGGGCCAGCGGGTCCTTGGCTTTGATGACCTGCTCTTTCGGAGTCGCGGCCGATGCGACTTGCTTCGTGCTGCCCGTGAACGAGGCCTTGATCTTGTCCCAAGGCGACGCGCTCGCGGAGTCTGCCGGCGCCGGCATGACCTCGGAGGTGACGGGCGTCGGCGAACCGGCCGGACGCGAAACGCAGCCGGCGAGCAGGGCCGCCGACGTCACCGCGGCCGGCAAGGCAACGAAATACTTGGAACGCACTTCACACCTCCTTGTGTGCAGGGCGCGAATCGTGTCGCGAGCAAGTCGGGGCGGCCGCGCATTCGTCGAGCGCAGCACGCCCCGTTGGGTTTCATCGTCTCAACGCCGAAGCCGACTGCAACCGTTCCCGCAACCTGCGACGGTTTGGCAAAGTTTAGGACGCGGTTTCGGCGGTTTGGGCAGTCTGCGGGAGTGCCGATCCGTGACACGTCCGCCAATTCGCCTTATTCTTCGCCCGTCGAGTCCGGCAACTGCGGCGGTCGGGCCGTCGTGCGGTACTTGACGAACGTGTCGTTGATTTCTTCCGCCGGCCAGCCGCGCGGGGCGAGATTGGTTTCTTCGACCGCAGGCAACTCGCCCGCCGGCACCAGGTTCGCCGCAAACTGCTGGACCGAATCGACGCGGGTGGCGGTCTGTTCGGGATTCACGCCGCGCTGCACGAACACGGTGCGGAAGCGTTCTGGTGCCTGAGTGAGAATCCAGCGGACCTTCTCTTTGCCCGCCAGCGTGAGTTGCTGCGAGTTGGCGTCGAAATGGTGGTCGGCCATCAGGTTTTGCAGCCGCCAACCGTTTTGCACTTGCACGGCGAACGGCTGGATCACGCCCGCGCGGTCCGGATAGACGAACGGGTCGGGCCAGCAGTTGTTGCGATGAAAGTCGCGCTTCACGCCGTGCCAGAAATCGTGCCAGGCATCTCCGGCGACCGCGGGGGCGGCCGATGTGCCCATCGCGCCGCAAACCATCAAACCAAGTACAAAGCGACGCATCCTTGTCGTCTCCGCGAATGTTGAGGCGCTCCCGACGCACCTTCGTGCGGCAACGCTAGCGCCAGGCGGGAATCTCGGCAGGCAGGATAAACCTTGACGGCGGGGACCAGACGCCCAACGGCAGTCCGGCTCATTCCCGTTATCGGCACCGACCCGTCGCGACTGCGACGATTCTCGCCAAGGTCCGGTTACGCTGGCATCGGAAAGGTCCAAGTATCTAGCGAGCGCGGGGGATGCGTCGTCAGGCGATTTCGATCTTCACGCGCGCCGCGAGCGACTCGCCCGACGCGAGAATTCTCAGTCCCGCGTCGATTCCGCGCCGCGACATCTCGATCGCACCCGGCACGCACGTATAAGGCTCGATGCAAATCGCCTCCCGATGCGGCGGGTTGTACACGACGCACTCGCGAAACCCGCGGTCGAACGCAATCCGAAGCGTTCGCCCGCTCGTTGGATCGGCGATCGTCGACTCGCACCAGTCGCCGTCGAACGCCAGCGACGTGAAAACGTCGTCGAACCGCGACTCGCCAAACGCGATGCCCGTGGCGAGCGGTCCGCGCACGCTCGCGGCAAGTTTGCGTCCGGTGGCGATCATTTCCGCGAGTTCCCAATACTCGGCCGCGGGCACGCGGAGGACGCATCGCGCGGCTGCCTCGGCATTCGCACCTGCGCCGGCGCATAGCGGCACGCGAAAGTAAGGATGCACGCCAAAGCCCATCGGGAGCGGCGCATCGTCCGGGTTCTCAAGCAGTGCGTCCAGCGCAAGAGAATTCCCCACGAGCTCGTAAGCGACCGTGATCCGAAAGTCGCCCGGCCATGCGCCGCGCAGCTTCGCGTCGTCGACGGACGCGTGAAACTGTCCGACGACGCGCTGCGGGCTCTGCTCGATGACCCGCCACGGCCGATTAAGCACGAATCCATGGATTGCGTTGCCGCGTCCGTCGCCGGCATCCAAGGCGTACTTGCGGCCTTCATACTCCAGCGTCGTCCCGGCGATACGACCGGGAAACGGAAACAAGATCGGAATGCCGCTTCCCGAAGGGCGCTTGCCGCCGGACTCGAAGCCTGGCTCGGCCCACAACACTTCGATCGGCTGCCCCGCGGCATTTGCCGTAAAGCGAAAGCAGTTGAAGCCGAAGCCCGGCAGAATCTGCGCCGAACTCCCGTATGCCGGGTCCGCTAGCGTCACGATTTCCAGCGACATCGCAGCTCACTCCTTGAAATCGAACCTCACGTGCCCGGCAGACACGGAAAACGCCTTCGGTCGGGCGCCAGCACGACTGAAGACGAGCGTGGCGGTCATCGTCACGACGACGAACACGAATAGCGCGGCCGCCGTGAGCACGGCTTTGCGGGTGACATCGCCGAACGCGATCGCCGCCAGATGATGCATCAATGCGAGCGCGGCGACGACAGCGACGATAAACAGCGCGGTCGCCAGCAGACTATCGCCCATCAGGGCGCGATTGTTTTCCAGCGACAGGAGGACCCAAATCCCGACGGGGATTTGCAGCACCGTTGCGATAAGGGCGATGCGTGCGCCCCAGGCAGCAATCCTGGACGCCTCGCCGGCCGAACGCGGCAACAACCGGCACGCCGCGATCGCCGCATACAATCCCGCCAGGGCGACCGCCGCCAGAATGTGGTGCAGACTCCGCGACGCCACGGCGGGCGTGAACGCAAGCTCGCGATACGCGGCCGCATCGATGACCTCCGGCGCGGCAAGTTTGCCTGCGGCGATTTCGCCGATAACGGCCATCATGGGCGGGAAGTGATAGAGCAGATTGGTCGCCGCCAGGATCGCAAGCAGGCGATGGGCCACCCGACCCGCCGGGGTTTGTTTCCACGGGCGTCGCCACATGGCGACGTAGGCGCCCTGGCAGAGCACGTAAAAGACCAGTTCCCCCCCGGCAAACCACAGCTTGGCAGCGGAGAATCGTAGCAGGGCGACCACGAACGGGTCGCCCTCGTTTCGCCAAAGAACGGCTAAGAATGCCCCTCCGATCACCGCCCCCACGGCAAACGCGACAAGCGCGTCGCGCGAGAGCCGTCGGGCGACCTCGTCGCCGAGAACCGCCCCCCACTTGCGCGAGGCCCATTCGAGGAACAAGCTGACCAGCGGTCCCGCCGCCGCCAGATTCACCGCCG
>QEVJ01000061.1 GCA_003576845.1 Planctomycetota bacterium | reverse complement strand
CGTGGAATGACGTGGACGCTCACCAATTCGCCGACGCGTTTCGCCGCTGCGGCGCCGGCGTCTGTCGCGGCTTTGACCGCGCCGACATCGCCGCGCACCTGCCATGACTGACCAACCATCCGGAAAACCGAGCGCGGTCGAAACCGCCAAGGTCGAGAGCAACTACCTGCGCGGACCAATCTCCGCCGAATTGGTCGACGGCAACGACTTTTTCGGCAAGGTCAGCATCAACCTGCTCAAGCACCACGGCACGTATCAGCAAGACGACCGCGAGAACCGCACGGCGACCGACGGCGGCAAGTCGCAAAAGACGTACATGTTCATGGTCCGCACGAAGATTCCTGGCGGGAAGCTCACTGCGGAGCAACTGCTCGCCGAACTCGACCTGTGCGACGAGATCGGCAACACGACGTTGCGAATCACGACGCGGCAGGGCTTGCAACTGCACGGCGTGCTCAAGAAGAACCTCAAGCGGTGCATCGCGCGGATCAACGAGGTGCAGCTTTCGACGCTTGCGGCGTGCGGCGACGTGGAGCGGAACGTGATGTGCTGCCCCGCGCCGCACCACCACGACCCGGTGCATCGCGAGCTTCAAGACTTGGCTGACCGGCTGGCCGCACACCTTGCGCCGCGAACGCGGGCGTATCACGAAATCTGGCTCCGCGACGAAGCGACCGGCGAGGACACGCTCGTCGCGGGCGGCGCTAACGGCCACGCCCACAACGTCCACAAGCACAACGGCCAGCCCACCGGCGGCGACGAAGTCGAGCCGATCTACGGCAAGACGTATCTGCCGCGGAAGTTCAAAACGGCGATCGGCTTGCCGGGCGATAACTGCGTCGACCTGTACGCCAACGATCTCGGTTTCATGGCGATTTGCGAGGATTTCAAGATCGTCGGCTACAACGTGCTGGTCGGCGGCGGTTTCGGCGTGACGCCGAGCGTGAAGAAAACGTTTCCGGCGGTGGCCAAGCGGATGGCGTTTTGCCGGCCGGAAGAAGCGGTCGACGTCGCGACCGCGGTCGTCAAGGTGTTCCGCGACTTCGGCAACCGCAGCGACCGCAAGCAGGCCCGGCTCAAGTATTTGATTCACGAGCGCGGGCTGCCGTGGTTTCGGGCCAAGGTCGAGGAATATCTCGGCCACGCGCTCGCCGATCCGCATCCCGACGACGTGCGCGGATTCGACGATCATCTCGGCTGGCACGAGCAAGGCGACGGGCGGTGGTTCTACGGTCTGAACGTGGAGAACGGTCGGATTGCCGACCGCGACGATTGGCGGCTCAAAGAGGCGCTCCGCGCTGTCTGTCGCGAGCTTCGTCCGGGGATTCGCCTCAATTCGCACCAGAGCATTCTGTTCACCGACATAGCGGAGGAGAGCCGCGCCCGCCTCGAAACGCTGCTGCGCGACCACGGCGTCAAGCTGTCGCACGAAATCTCGACGGTCCGCCGCTGGTCGATGGCTTGCGTCGCGTGGCCGACGTGCGGTCTGGCGATCACGGAGAGCGAACGGGCCTTGCCGGGCATCATCGACGAGATCGAAGTCGAGCTCGCGCGGCTGGGCCTTTCGGACGAGACTTTTACGGTCCGCATGACGGGCTGCCCGAACGGCTGCGCGCGGCCGTACAACTGCGACATTGGTCTGGTCGGCAAGGCGCAGGGCAAATACACGATCCTGCTCGGCGGGCGGCTCTTGGGCGACCGGCTCAACGCGATTTACAAGGACCTGGTACCCGGCGAAGAAATCGCCGCGACGCTCGTTCCGGTGCTCGCCTATTTCAAGCACGAACGGACGGCGGGCGAAACCTTCGGCGACTTCTGTCACCGCAAGGGCGTCGAGGAACTGGCACGGTGGAGCGAGCAATATCAAGCGCAGGCCGTGTCGTAGCTCGCGGCCGGCATCGCGCCGAATTGGCTTGCGACGCGGCGCGGGATGGCGAATAATCGGAGCAGACGTTCTCGCTTCGACTTCTTTTGCTTCGCCGCACGTTTCGCCATGGCCGCATCGCTTTCGACGATCGACGGCCAGATCAACGTCGTGACGCCGGAGAATGTGGCGTTCCACTACGAGGTGGCCGGGCCGTTTCGCCGCTTGCCGGCTTATCTCATCGACCTGGCCGTGCGGGTCGCGATTGCGTTCGTGATGCTGATTGGTTTGTGGGGCGTTTCGGCCGTTGGGGCGTTCGACTTCGGCATCGGCTTTCTGGCCATCGGGTTTTTCGTTCTGACGCACTTTTATGGCGGGCTGTTCGAAACGTTCTGGAACGGACAGACGCCCGGCAAGCGGCTCATCGGGCTGCGCGTGCTTTCCGTCGACGGCCGGCCGATCAACGCGCTCCAGGCCGTGCTGCGGAACATCTTGCGCGACGTGGACACGATGCCCTATGCGTTCGGTTTTTTCTGGCCGGAGTTGCAACTCGTCGGGCTGTACTGGGTCGGCTTGATTTCGATGGCGTTGACCGAGCGGTATCAACGCCTCGGCGACCTGGCGGCGGGAACGATGGTCGTTGTCGAGCGCAAGAGCGGCGTGCACGGCGTGGTGAACGTGAGTGACCCGGCCGTGCTGGCGCTCGCGGCGGAAATACCCGTCGATTTCGAGGCTACGCGTTCGCTGGGCAAAGCGCTGTCGATGTATGCGGAACGGCGGCTCGCGCTGTCGCCGCTGCGGCGGGCGGAAGTCGCGCGGCATCTGGCCGTGCCGTTGATTGCGCGGTTGCGGTTACCGGCGCAGACGAATTACGACACGCTGCTGTGTGCGCTGTACTATCGGACGTTCGTGGCGGAGGAGCCGGGCGACGTGGAAGCGTATCGGACGCCCGCTGTGCCGCTTACCGAAGCACCGTTGATTCGTGTTTGAGGCTTGGCTTTCCAATCGTTTGTGGTGATTCGCGAAACTTGCGTTTTCTCGTACGCACGCCGCTTTGCCCCCGGTGTGTTCACCGGGGGCTAAATGGGCGCGGGGGCTAAATGAGGGCGCGGGGGCGAAGTGAGCCATGAAAGTTTCGCAGCTTCTCGAATCGCGGCGGGGGAATTGGCGACAGCTCGACGAACTTTGCCGCAAGCTTGAGCAGTTCCGGCGGATTCCCGCGCCGGTCGTGGCGCGGTTTGCGTCTCTTTACCGCGCGGTGTGCGCGGACCTGGCTCTGGCCGAGTCGTATCAATTGCCGCCGAGCACCGTCGATTATCTGCATCAGCTCGTGGGCCGGGCGCACAACCAGATCTACCGCAGTCAGCGGTTTCGGATTCGGATGTGGATGGCCGAGTTGCTCTACGCCGTGCCCGCGCAGTTGTATGCCGACCGCTATATTCGCGTGGCGTCGGTGCTGTTCTGGGGCTTGTTCGCGATGTCGATGTGGCTCGCGTCGGATGCCTCGCCGGCGCCGGATTTCGCCGTGAAAATGGTCGGCGAAGACAACCTGCGGATGTACGAAGAGATGTACGTCCAGGCCAAGTGGGAGCAGGATCTTGGTGGCGGCACGGGCATGACCGGGTTCTATCAGAGCCACAACACGACGATCGGGTTGCGCGTCTTTGCCCACGGGCTGTTGTTCGGCATCGGCGGGATTCTGGAAACGGTCCGCAACGCGGCCTATCTGGGCGCCGTGTTCGGCTACATGACGACCGTGCCGGATGCGCGCGACAATTTCTTTCAGTTCGTCACGGCGCATGGGCCGTTCGAACTCACGGCGATCGTGCTGGCGGCCGGAGTCGGGATGAAGCTCGGGTTTGCGCTCTTGTTTACCGGTGGACTCACGCGCGGCGATTCGGTTCGCTTGGCCGGCAAGTCGGCGATGCCCGCGATGGGCGTCGCGATGATCTTGTTCCTATTGGCGGCGCTCATCGAGGGTTACATTTCGCCCTCGGCCCTGCCGTATGAAATCAAGGCGCTGTTCGGCGCCGGATCGAGCCTCGTGCTGATGATCTACTTCGTCGTGCTCGGGTCGATCGGAAGGACGATGATCGCTGACGCAGAGAACGGCGAAAGCGGCAGAGACTTGTGAGAAAGGAGGGGAAATGCAAAATGCAAAATGAAGAATGAAAAATGTCGCATGCGATCGCGACTTCGGGCGGTTGCATTTTGCATTCTCCATTTTGCATTTTTCATTCTTCGCAACCGCCGATGTTCGTCAATCAAACCGAAATCTCGATCCGCGAACGGGGAAAGCGGGAGTTGTTCGACCTGGCGCTGCACGTAGCGCGGCGGCATTTCGGACCGCTCGCGGTTGCGCTCGTTTTGGGGGCGGCGCCGTTCGCCGCGTTCAACGCCTGGACACTTTCTCCGATCGCCGAGTACGACGAAACGGATCTCTACGGCGGCGACGAACGGAGCGACTACGTCAAGTACATGACGCTGCTCGTGTTTCTCGAAGCGCCGCTGGCCACGTCGCTGATGACGATCTACCTGGGCCAGGTCTTGTTTCGCACGCGGCCGACGACGCGGCAACTGATCCGCGAGTTCGGCCGGTCGGCGGGGCAGCTTTTCTGGTATCAAGGCGTGGTGCGGGGAACGATGCTCGCGCTCGTGGCGGCTGCCATCGACAACAAACGCGATCTTGCGGTCATGCCAGAGTTCATCGTGTGGTGCGCGGCGCTATGGGCGCTGGGGGCGCGCGGACTGCGGCCGTATTTGAACGAGGTGATTCTGCTCGAGCGCAATCCGCGCCGGGCCGAACGCGGCTCGGCGATGACCACGGCTCGGAGAAACGCCGCGCTGCACGCCGGGTTTGGCGGCGACTCGTTCGTGCAGATGATCGGGGCCGGAATGCTCGGGTTTCTCACTGTCGGAAGCTTGTGGCTGACGATCTCCTACATGCGGGCGCTGCTGTTCAACGTCGTCGAGGCGGACCGGGCGACGTTCACCGTGGTTTTGCCCCTCGCGCTGTGGATGACGGTTTGGTTTCTGGCGATCGTGCGATTTTTGGGGTATCTCGATTTGCGGATTCGGCGGGAAGGCTGGGAGGTCGAGTTGCGGGTCCGCACGGAAGCGGCTGCGATGACGCGGACGGTCACGTAGGGAAGGCAGAATGCAAAATGAAGAATGCAGAACGACCGCGAAAACTTCGACCGCAGCGCCACTTGATCGGATTTCCAATATTCCTCCGAGCGTTTCGCGATTTCGTACTTTCGCGCTTTCGCGATGGACAAAGAACTTCCCAGGGACGAAGATTTGGTGCGGTTAGTTTGATCCGTTTGCTGCGTCGCCGTGATTCCTTGTTTCGCATCTGATAGAATCGCGGTGAGTTGGCGGATTCGTAGCTTTGCCTCTTTGCGGCTTTGCGGTTTGAGTACCGGGTGGTTCGCGTATGCCAGGGTCGATTAAGACGGTCGTTGGCGTCTGGCTCATTGTGTTGTGCGCGCCGGTTGCGGGACTTGCCGGGATCGACGATCCGGTCGAATCGGGGCGCGAGGCGCTGGGCGAGAGCGGCAACTTTCCGTGGTATGACGCGAAGGCCGACGACGTGCGCCCGGTGACGGTCCGCGGCGCTAAGGAGGTGAAAGGGAGTTCGGGCTCCGAGCGCGGGCGCGGACGCGAGGGAGAAGAGCGCGAGCGCGGCCGCTCGTTCCGCGTTCGATCGCCGAGCGGTTTTCTCGCCGGCGGCGCGATCGTGGCGTGGATCGTCGTCGGGTTGATTATCGCCGCCCTAGTGGGCACGATCCTGTATGCAATTTTGCAGGGCGACGGATTGGAACGCAAAGGGAAGACGGCGAAGGAGAGCGCCGGCGTCGATCTCGAAGCCTTGCCCGTGCCGGTGGCCGCGGCGGATTCGGACTTGTTGGCCGAAGCGCGGCGGTTGTATGAACGGGGTGAGTTCGCGCGGGCAATGATCTACTTGTACAGCCACATGCTCTTGCGGCTCGATCGCGGGCATTTGATTCGCCTGGCCAAGGGCAAGACGAACCGGCAATACCTTCGCGAAGTCCGCTCGCGGCCGACGGTGGCGAGCTTCTTCGAGTCGGCAATGCACGCGTTCGAGGCCGCGTTCTTCGGGCGCCGGGAGTTGCCGCGCGACGACTTCGAGACGACCTGGCGAGGCATCGACGACTTTCACCGCTCGATCGACGAGGCCCGAGCATGAGCGGTCGGCGGCGATGGATGTTTGCCTTCGCGGCGTGGTGCACGCTGCTCGCCGGCGGATGCGCCGAGCCCGAAGAGCAGTCGCAGGTGAACGTCGAGTACGGGCGTCAGCGCGGCCGGTCGCACGGCGACAGCCTCAACGGCACGGCGGTGATCGCGGGCATGTTCGCGCAGGCGGGGCACAAGGTTTCGGCGCGTTCGGCGCTGTCGCCGGCGATCGAGACGGCGGACGTGATCGTGTGGTTTCCCGACGACTTCCATCCGCCGCGGCCCGAGGTGCGGCGATGGTTCGAGGACTGGCTGCGGAGTGGTTTCGGGCGGACGCTCGTTTACGTCGGCCGCGATTTTGACGCCGAGCCGCTGTATTGGGAAAAGGCGATCGCCAAAGCGCCGCCCGAAAAGCGCGAGGAATTGCGCCAGCTGCTCGAAGCGGCCAAGGTGCGCGTGGCGGCGACGCGGTTCTTCGAGGATGCGAAACGGCAGCCCGACCGCCGCGGCGAACGGCCTTCGGAAGGCTGGTTTCGATTGACGCGGACGACCGAGCTTTTGCCGGACGAGAACGAAGCAAAGGCCGACGTTCGCAGTTCGCTGCAAGGCGAATGGAGCGAGACGATCGACGTCGCCAAGACGGAGATCGAACTCAACGATCGGCTGACGGTCGAGGAGAGCGACGAGCTACTCTTGTACACCGAGGACAGCGCGGTCGTCTCGCGCTTGCGGCGGATGCAGTTCGGCGACGGGGCGTTGTTCATCGTGCAAAATGGTTCGTTTTTGCTGAACCTGGCGCTGGTCAACCGCGAGCATCGCAGGCTCGCGGCGGAGCTGATCGACGCGGTCGAGTTACAGTCGGGCAGCGAGTGCGACGTGGTGTTCCTGGAAAGCGACGAGGGCGGTCCGCGAGTACACAAGAACGACCCCAAAGTTCAGCCGCCGACCGAAGCGGATTACCCGCCGCCGATCAGCGACATGCTCTATCACGCGATTGCTCTGGCAATCGTGGTGACGCTGGGGAGTTGGCCGATCTTTGGGCGGCCGCGGCGATCGGCGGCGGCACCGCTTTCGGACTTCGGGCAACACGTCGAGTCGCTCGGCGATTTGTTGCGTCGTTCGCGCGACGACGCCTACTGCCGCGAGCGCGTGGCGCAGTGGATCGAGCGCGAGAAGCGGTGAGGTAGGACTCGCAAACCGCAGCGGCGCGAAGTCGCAATGGATGCGGTTCGCGGGGCATTCCTGGCGGCTCGCGGCGCGTTCAAGCATCTTTGCCGCCGTCCGAAAAGGCTGGTTTTCTGCGGGTTTTTGAGGCAATTTCAGATTTTTGCGGATCGTGGAAATCGACCTTGACCCTGTTTGGGAATTGCCATATTCTCCCGGCCTCACGCACGAGCAACGCGGCATTTGGCCCGCGTTCAATGGCGTGCTCGCCGTCGCGAGGCGAGAGCAGCAACCTACAGGCAGCAATCCACGTGGATGGGTCTGCATGGGGAAGGCGCTTGCGTCTTTCTGCGGACCGCGAAGGGTGCCGCCGGCATGGAGGCCGCGCGGTACTTTTCGATTATCTCGCGGGCGTCAAGCCCGCGCGACCGTCAGCACAACTCGATCGCCCAAGCGCCGCGGCGGAAGCGGTCGGCGGATGGGCGGAGCGAATCCAATCGCTCCCGGAAATGCAGGGTGTCCTTTGCCCCCCTGGGACATGGCCTTTCCGGGGGCCTTTTTATGCGCGCTACGCGGTCGCGGCAGTCGCGAAGCGTTCCGCGATGCTTACGAGGGCGCCGACGCGGCGGGCTACATTGGCGGCGCCGCGTCGCTTTCGGCGGTTCGCTCGGCCGGCTTGTCCGTCGATGAATCGACGATGGGCGGTGGCGTTTGAGGAGTGTACGGCGGCGGCGCGAGCGAGAGTATCCACTCGATTACTAGCGCCACGCCCTGCCCGTCGACGACCGTGCTGCCCAGCGGCGGCATGCGCAAGCTCGGATCGTCGGTCGACAGCCGATGGTAGATCATCGACAGTTCGATACTTCCAGGGCGAACGATCCGCACGTCGGGGCCGCGATCCGAATGGTGGTAAGCCACGCCGTCAACGATTCCCTGCTCGCCGAGGCCTCGCTGGATGCGAGCATCGAACGCGGCGAAGCGCGTGTTCGGGTTGTGGCACGACGAACAGTTCGCGTCGAGATAGGAACGGACGCGGTGCTCGAGCGGGGCCGAGACAACGTCGAGCGCCGACAAACTACCGAGCAGCGTCGGATGAATCCGGCGAGCCATGTCCGAAACGAAGCCGTGCCGTATGAGCCGGTCGAGTTCCGGTTCGCGATTACCGTGCTCGTTGCCGCGGGCGACATGGTCGAGTTGCCGAAGGGAGAATCCGAGCACGTTGCCCGAGGCCGCGTTGTGGCACATGGCGCACTCGAAGCGGCCGGGATAAGTCCACGTCTGCTCCGTTTGCATGCCGTCGGCTTGAAGGATCGGAATCGACTCGATTTCGTTGAACGTAACGAGTCGGGCTTCGCGTCGATCGCTCGACCAGCGATACGTCGCGCCGTAAACGCCGCCTTGGTCGTCGCACACGAGGATCCGCGTTTCGAGCGGCCGCGGCGCAGCGGCCGCATTCGCTCTCCGGTCGGTCGCGAGATCGAAATGCTTGACGAACACCGTGCCTGGCGGAAAGCGGAGTTGGCCGTGCGGGTCGACGTCGATGCGTTCACCCGCGGGAAGTGCCACCCATCGCCGTTTGTCCGCGCCGTCGGACCAGAACGGGACTTTGACGGCGAAAGGCATCAAAAACGGCTGCGGTTCGAGCGTTTGCCAGTTGGCGAACAGGCCCGTTTCGGCGAGCGTTGGCGGCAAGTGGTCGCGTTCGGATTCGCGATTGTGGCGGAGGCGAAACACGCGACCTGTCTCGGAGGCCAAGTCGCCGATCGAACAAAAATACAATTCGCCGTCGGCGTCTTCGCCGAGCGACGAAATGCCGATGCCGGGCTCGGGCAAAACGGCGATGAGCCGATTCGCACCGGCGCGGCGGCCGCCGTCGGTTATTTCGAGCGCATAGATGCGGCCGCTCTGGTCCGCGTAGACGTAGCGGCCGACGAGCTCCGGGAATTGCTTGCCGCGATAGACGTGGCCGCCGATGATGCAGCGATGGGCCGCGTCGCGCGGATATTCGAATAGCGGCCAGGTTTCGACGCCCAGCGGCTTTCCTCGCTGCGGCGTGGATTTGTGCGCGGAGGTCGTGGGAGAACCATCGGGATCGGGTTCGTCCGCGCCGAGCCGCACCGTGCCTTCCGCGTAGTTCCAACAGCAATTGCTGCCCGGCGCGATCAGGTTCACTTCCTCGCGCAGGAGGCCGCCGACGTCCGAGGCGTAGAGCAGGTCGGTCGCGCGGTCGAACGCCATCCGCCACGGATTGCGGAGGCCGATCGCGTAAAACTCTTCGAGCGCGTCGGGCACGCCGACGAACGGGTTGTCGCGGGGAATGAAGTAGCCGGCGGTTTGGCCTTCGCGCGGCTGGCGCGGTGGCGGATGGCTGGCGGCGCCACCACGGCAATCCACGTCGAGCCGCAAGATGCCCGAGAACAGGTTGCGATAGATCGTTTGGGTGTTCGGATTCGGCGGGTAGAGGGCGTCGTCACCCAGGCTCAGGTAGAGGAACCCGTCGGGGCCGAACAGCAGGCTGCCGCCGTTGTGGGCTTGGACTTGCTGCGGCTGGTCGATGAGCACTCGTTCGGATTCGGGATCGGCGCGGTCGAGCCGATCGGCAACCGTGCGAAAGCGAGACAGGCGGTTCGTGCTAGTTCCCGGCGTCGCGCCGCGGGCGACGTAGTAGGCGAACAACTCACCGCGATGCGGCGACGCGGCCGCAGCAAACTCCGGATGAAACGCCAGTCCGAGCAGGCCCTCTTCCGCCTCGTTCGGCGAGAGATGGACGCGGGCGGTGATGTCGAGCAACGTTTCCTTGGCGAATGTGCCGTTCGCGTGGGAAATGAGTTGGATCGTGCCGCGGCGTTCGACGACCGCGAGTCGGCCCGATCCGTCGGGCAGCGGCGTTACGTAAAGCGGATCCCAGAAGCGCAGGCCGTCGAATGCGTCTTCGCACGAGAACGGAACGAACTGGCCCGCGCGAAGGGGCAGTTGCGTGAACCCGGCCTTGGGCACGACCGGCTGCGACGCCGCGACGAGCGTGACGTTCGCGCCGCTGTTCGCGTGAGGCACGCGGGGCCACTGCCACGCTGCGACCGCCGTGCATGCAGCGATAGCAACGACCGTGGCGAACCGCTTGCGCGTGCTGCGAGACATCCGTTTCTCTCCGCTGGTGTGTGCGGGCCGCGGCGGTACTCCAATCCCGCCGACAGGGACCCAACGTATCAATGCGGTCGGATGCTCGCAATAGCAGGCTTTATCCGCGGGCCGACCAGGCGCGCTCGAGAAACGCGATCCAGTTGCCGTGGGCGATTCGCTCGACGTCGGCGGCCGCATAACCGCGTTCGGCGAGCATGCCCGGAATACGCTGCAAGTCGGCGATCGTGTCGAGATCGCCGGGCGATTGCTCGCGACCGAAGCCGCCGTCGAGGTCGGTGCCGATGGCCGCATGATTAGCGTTGCCGGCGAGTTGGCAGACGTGGTCGATGTGGTCGAGGACGTGCCGCATCGAGACGCCGGAAGACTCGGGGGTGGATTTGCCGCGTTCCCAGCCGGGAACGAGCATCCAGGCATCGAACGCCGCGCCGATGACCGCGCCGCGGCGAATGAGTTCTTTGAGTTGTTCGTCGCTGAATTGCCGCTGATCGGGGACGAGGGCGCGGCAGTTGTTGTGGCTTGCCCAGATGGGACCGTCCCAGAGTTCGAGGGCTTCCCAAAAACTTTCGTCCGAGAGGTGCGTCGCGTCGAGGATGATGCCGAGGCGGCGCATTTCGGCGAGTAGCTCGCGGCCGATGGCCGTGAGACCGCCTGTGCTGTGCGTGCCGTGGCCGTAGCGACCGGGTCCATAGTGGACGGGACCGATCGCGCGGAGTCCGGCGGCGTAGGCCCGCTCCAGGTGCTTCGGCGTGAGGATCGAATCGGCGCCTTCGAGGCTCAGGATGTATGCCACGGGCAGCTTGTCGCTCGGTTCGCGCTGCCACAGGTCGACGTATTTATGCAGGCCGGCGAGGTCGACGATTTGGGCCATCTCTTCGCGCTCTTCCATCGCGCGGTAGAAGGCGAGTTGGGCCTGAGTCATCGCCCACGCAATCTCGGGACTGGCAAAACCCGGCAGGCTCTTGAGCATGCTCTTGCCGGGATAGCCGCGGGCGATCATCGTGGCGACGCAAATGCCGACCTGGCCGCGGCGCATGTCGGGCAGGGCGACGGTGTTCTTGCCGCGGTCGGATTTGTCGGCCAGGCCCAGCTCAATTTCGCGTGCGCGAATCTCGGCGACGGGCCGCGAGATATCGCGGTTCCATTCGAGGGCGTTCATGCCGAGGTCAAGGTGGGCGTCAAAGATGAGCATGGGGTTCGGGGTCGGGGGTCGGGGAAGATGGCGGTGTGGGCGTGAATTGTGAATCGTAAATGGTCAATTGTGAGTTGTGAATGACGAATGAATCGCGTTTCGGCCTGAGGGCGTGCCTGTGTTCACAAATCACAATTCACCACTTTCCATTCACGATTAACGGACATGCGGCTCGCCGTTAGAAAAGGCTTTGCGGGCCTTCGGGGGTTGGATCCGGGCAGGATTCTTTTTTTGCCGATCGGCGGCGGCTGCGCGGTTGGTTTTGGGCGGCTTGGGTGGCGGAGTCGGTGTGTTCGAACTCCGCGGTGATTGCTCGGCCATCGGCGTCGACGCCGGTGAGCAATTCGATCCGCTGCTCGGCCGAGTCGAGCATTGAGTAGCATTGCCGCAGAAGCACGACGCCCTGCTCGTATTTCTGCATCGCCTCGGCGAGTCCGATGCGGCCCTCTTCGAGTTCGCGGACGATCTGCTCCAGGCATTGCAGCGCCTGTTCGAACGTCGGCGTCGTTTCGGCGGTGGACGGATCGTTGCTCACGGACTGAGTTTCCTCTCAAACGCGCGATCGTGCAACGCGGCTAGGACGACCCTTGCGCCGCGCGGTAGCAATGGTCGAACAGCAATTGCCACTCCCGCCGGGCGATGCGGCGGAGGAGGTCGGTGTCGTGGGCGTCGCCGGACCGCACCGCCCGCTCGCACAGATCGACGAACCGGAAAGGATCCCAGTCGCCGCCGGCAAGGTCGCCCGCAAACTCGCCGGCCAGCGACGAGGCGGTCTCGGCTGAAGCGGCTTCTTCGGCGGCGGCGGCAGCGAGCGGGCCAAACACGGGATGCCGGCCCACGCGGCGAAACCAATACTTCGAGTTCCCGAAATCGCCCTCGCGACGGTGCATGATGCCGTGCCAGAAACTTCCTGTCGGCGTGTCGATGGTCTGGCTGATTGCGTGCGACTCGTCGAGGAAATCGTGCCACAGCCAGAGGGCGGAGAGGCAGGCCGCGGCCATGTCGCGATCAACCGGCGCCGCGTCAAAGAGTGCTTCGGGCGCGATTGCGTCGAGCCGTTTGCGGGCCGCACGATTCGGTTCGCCGGCGTCGAGCGCAGGCAGGCGATCGTCGGTAACGAGCGCCGCGACGAGAGATCCATAGCAATGGGCGTCAAAGGCAGTCACGCGGTGGCTCGTCGATCGGTGGGGACACGGCGAGCCGTTAAGTTTAGCGATTCGTTCGGCCGCGAGTCAGGGAGGCGAGAGTTCATTGCGCCACCCGGAGGCGTGGGTGCGTTGGGGCCTGTAATGTCCGTGTGCGGGTGCGGGCGCGGAAGAAACTCCCTACCGCGTGGCTTGGGCGGTTGGTAGACTTGAAGGTTCGATCCGAACGCGGTCCGCCGGGCGGTGTGGCTGCGGTTGCGCGCTGGCGGGGCAACGCCGGCGGACTTCCTGGTATTTTTGCGCTCTTCCGATGACGACCGACGTGCCATCCGTGGACGAGAACGTTTCTCCTTCCGGCCAGCCTCCTGCTGGCGCTGGGCCGACCGTGGAGCCGGCCTCGACGACCGCGATTCCGGGCGCAAACGCCGGCGCCGAACCGCCGGTCGCCGCGGCACAGCCTGCCGAGCCGGTCGCCGAGCCAAGCACCGAAGGGACGGGCACGAACGCGTCTCGCCAAGGCGAGTCGCAGGCCTCCGCCGCCGGGCAACGCATCAAGATCGGCTCGCAGCGGATGAGCGGCGTGCGGTTCAAGGCGGAAGCGAAGCCCCCGCCGCGGAAGTTTCGACCTTCGCCGGGGATGCCGGGACCGATGCGCGATCTGGCCGCGAAGTCGGGAAGGCCGGCCGGTGCGCCGCAAACGCCCGAAGGCGGAGCGTCTGCGGAAGCACAAGCAGCGACGGACATCGGGCCGGTGGCCGAAGAAACGCCGCCGGCTGATGGCAAGCCGCAGCGCGAGCGCGGCGAGCGCGCGGATCGGGACGAGCGGCGCGAACGCAGCGCCGAAGAGCGCGAAGCCGACGAGGCCGTCCCCACGCTCGCCAAGAAGGTGGCCGAAACGGTGGCGGACGATTTCTTCATTCGCGAGCGGACGCCGCTGCCGACCGATTTGCAGGACGAGGTCGACGAGATGCTCGCGGGCGTGTCGCTCGACGAGATGATCGGCGAAGCGTCGGCGCCGCTCAACGCGCCGGAACTGGAGCCGGACTCGCGGCATCGCGGCCGCGTGGCCAAAATACATCGCGACGACGTGTTCGTCGATCTTGGCGGCCGCAACCAGGGCGTCGTGCCGCTGCACACGTTTGCCACGCTGCCGGAAGTCGGCAAGCTGCTCGACGTCGTCGTGCGGCGGTTTCTGCCCGAGGAAGGGCTGTATGAAATCACCGTGCCAGGGGCGGCGGTGGCGGTGCAGGATTGGTCGGAGCTGGTGGAAGGGCTGGTCGTCGAGGCGTTCGTCACGGGGCACAACAAGGGCGGGCTGGAAGTCGAGGTGAATCGCATTCGCGGCTTTATCCCGGCCAGCCAAGTGTCGATGTACCGCGTCGAGAACTTCGAGGAGTTCGTCGGGCAGAAGTTTGCCTGCGTCGTGACCGAGGCGAACGAGGACAAGCGGAACCTCGTGCTCAGCCGCCGGGCCGTGCTCGAACGCGAACAGGCCGAGGCCAAGACGAAGCTGCTCGCCGAGATTCAGCCGGGCCAGGTTCGCGAGGGCGTCGTGCGGCGAATCACTGATTTCGGCGCGTTCGTCGACTTGGGCGGCGTCGACGGGCTGATCCACATCAGCCAGATGAGCTGGGATCGCATCAAGCATCCGAGCCAGGTGCTCGGCGATGGGCAGAAGGTGAAGGTCCGCGTCGACAAGATCGACCCGGCGACGGGCAAGATCGGCCTGTCGTATCGCGACACGTTCGAGAACCCGTGGAACAAGGCGGCCGAAAAATACCCGGCGCTGTCGATCGTCAAAGGCACCGTGTCGCGGATCATGGATTTCGGCGCGTTCGTCAAGCTCGAGCCGGGCATCGAGGGACTGGTTCACATTTCCGAGCTGTCGCACAAGCGCGTGTTCCGGGCGAGCGACGTCGTGCAGGAAGGGCAGGAAGTCGAAGCGAAGGTCATGTCGATCGACCCGGAGGCGCAGCGGATCGCGCTTTCGATCCGGGCGCTTTCGGCTCGGCCGGAGACGGAGGCCGAAAAGAAAGCCCGCGAGGAAGCGGAAGCCGCAGCCGCGGAAGAAGCCGCTCCGCCCGCGCCGCCGGTGAAGAAATCCACCAAGCCGCTCAAGGGCGGACTATCGTCGCAATCGGACGGGGCGAAGTTTGGGCTGAAGTGGTGAGCGTCGGCGGAAAGTAATTCGTGCCGCGGGTTATTCGCGAAGGCGCAGTCGGCTCAACGCATTCATGTTCAGGACGACGACGGTTGCGCGGCCGGTCGAAGTGACGCCCACGATTTCTGCACCCTGCCGCCGGAAATGTTGGCTCCACGCATCATCGCGCGGACTGAACAAGTCGACAATCCGACCTGTTTCCGGGTCAATGCCGGACAGATTCGGCCCCTTGTGCAAATTGCAGTGAATGCAAGCGAGTGCAAGATTGTCGAGTTCGTCGTTCCCACCATGCTTTCGGGGACGAACGTGCTCGACGTGATGCCGCGAGAAGGGCACGACAGCCTGGGCGATCCGGCAATACTCGCAGCAGTCGTTGGCTCGCCGGCGAACGGCGTCGCGGGTCGCAGCGTTCATCGCATCATGCGTTGGTTAGCGAACGCGCTTTGGCCTGTAAGAGGGCGATGACTTCGCCGGTGTGAACGTAAAGCTCGTACTCGTCGCGCTCTTCCGCCGTCAACTCGCCCTCATTGCACTTGTCGGCGAGTTCATCGATCCGGGCTTGCAAACGCGGATCGGCGCGCAGCGCAGCAACGCGCCGGGCAACGTCTGGCGTAAAGCAATCGGCTAGCGGAGAGACCAGCCGTTCGAGGAATTCGCCGCGAGCTACCATGGTTCAATTATCCGTTCCGACCACTGGCAAGTCAAAGGAAGCTCACCTCGCTCCGGATAAGGTACGGACGTGAACATCATTCCAGCCAACTAGGCCTTCCCCCAGGTCCGCTCGACGAACGTCGTGTCGATTTGGGCTTCCGCGAACGCGGTGTGGGTGAGGATTTCGCGGTGGATGGGGACGGTCGTTTTTAGGCCGTCGACGCGGAGTTCGGCGAGGGCGCGGAGCATCGTGCGGATGGCTTGTTCGCGGGTCGGCTGGTGGACGATGAGCTTGCCGATCATCGAGTCGTAGTGCGGGCTGACCGTGTAGCCCGTGTAGGCGTGCGAATCGAAGCGGACGCCGAATCCGCCGGGCGGGATCAACAGGTCGATCTTGCCCGGACAGGGGCGGAAGCCGGCGGCGGGGTCTTCGGCGTTGATGCGGCATTCGATCGACGCGCCGCGGTGCTGGATATCGCTCTGCGAGAATGGCAGCGGCTCGCCGGCGGCGACGCGAAGCTGCATCTTGATGAGGTCGATGCCAGTTACCATTTCGGTTACCGGGTGCTCGACCTGAATCCGCGTGTTGACTTCGATGAAGTAGAAGTTGCCGGTCTGATCGACGATGAACTCGACCGTCGCGGCGTTGGTGTAATGGGCGGCCTTCGCCAATCGCACGGCGGCCGCGCACATCGCGTCGCGGGTTTCGCTCGTAAGCCGCGGGCTGGGGCTTTCTTCGATCAGCTTCTGGTGCCGCCGCTGGGTGGAGCAGTCGCGCTCGTAAAGATGGACGACGTTGCCGTGGTTGTCGGCGAGGATTTGCACTTCGACGTGGCGCGGACGCTCGATGTACTTTTCGAGATAGACGGCGGCGTTGCCGAAGGCGGCTTGCGCTTCCGCGCCGGCTTGCGACAGAGCCGATTTGAGCGTCAGATCGTTCGAGGCGACGCGCATTCCGCGACCGCCGCCGCCGGCCGACGCTTTGATCAGCACCGGAAAGCCGATTTTGTGCGCGATCTCGACCGCTTCGCGCTCGTTCGTCACCAGGCCGTCGCTGCCGGGCACGACGGGGACGTTCGCCTCGCGGGCGAGCGTTCGGGCCGAGTTCTTGTCGCCTAATTGCCGCATGGCCTCGTGCGGCGGGCCGATGAACTCGATGTTGCAGCTTCGGCAGATTTCGGCGAAATGGGCATTTTCGGCCAGGAACCCGTAGCCGGGATGGATCGCCTGCACGTTGCCGACTTCGGCGGCGCTGATGATGTTGTTGATTTTCAGGTAGCTGTCGGCCGCTTTCGCCGGGCCGACGCAGAACGCCTCGTCGGCGAGATCGAGATAGGCCGCGCCGCGATCGGCCTCGCTGTAGACGACGACCGTCTCGACGCCAAGCTCGCGGCAGGCGCGAATGATCCGCAGCGCGATTTCACCCCGGTTGGCGATGAGGATGCGTTTGAACATCGGCGAGGCGAAGACGAGTGCAAGAAATTGAGCGAAACACGGAGCAGGTTCACGTATCAAGTTTCAAGGTTCAAATAAGGCTTAAGGTCGAAGGATTAACTACGCTTCACTGCCGTCTAGCCTTAGGCCTTGAACCTTATTTGAGCCTTGATACTTAGAACTTGAAACTTATGACTATCGCGGCTCGATCTCGAACAGTGCCTGTCCGTATTCGACCGGCGCGCCGCTTTCGGCGAGGACGGCGACGATCCGGCCGGAAGTTTCGGCGGGGAGTTCGTTGAACACCTTCATCGCCTCGATGATGCAGACGACCGTGTCCGGGCCGATCATGTCGCCGACTTTGACGTAGGGCGGGGCGTCGGGCTTGGGCGAGGAGTAGAACGTGCCGACCATCGGGCTCTTGATGAGCGCGGTTTTCTTGCCGCTTTGTGCGGCGGGTTGGGACGCTTCACTCGTGCGGGCGGGAGGCACGGGAGCGGCGACCGGCTGGATGCTTGGGACGCTTGTCGCGGCAGACGGCGCCACGACGACCTGCTCGCTTCCCCGACGCAGACGGACGCGCTGGTCGCCTTGCTTAAGGTCGACCAGACTCAAGTCGAATTCGCGCATCAACTCGACGAGGCGCCGCACCTTGTCGACGTTGAATACGTCGGTCGGGCCTTGGTCGGGATTGGAAGTCGCCGGGTCGTCGTCCGCCGCTGGGGGTCGTTTCTTGGTGGCCACGAGTATTTCCGCGAGAGGCTTTCGGGCGCTTTCTAATGCTGCGAGGCACGACGCCAAAAACGTCGCAACTCCGTACAGCGATTCAACTTTGGGCGAGATTCTAGCCTCGGCAATAGCGATCGTCAAGGAGCGTTGGCGCGGACATTCGCATCGGGATGAGCTGCGGCCTGGGCCAGAAGTGACGCTGGGACGCGAGAGATCGGTTCGGTCAGACCCGAAGCGAAAACGACGGGAACGCTTCGCCCTCGTTCGGATCGCCGACATTTGCGTCGGCACGAAGCGCGACGGAATCTGCGGCCCGTTCGCAAACTTGCCGCCACGTCTCGCGTTCCATTGTCAGCAGCCGCAAGGCGTCGTCGAGCCGCACGGGATCGCGGTAGAGTTGCGATTCCGTGAGCAGGCGGAACAGAAAGGCGTAGAGTGCGCGGACGTTTTCGGCCAGCTCGGCGATCGCTGGGCCATGCTCGCTCGCGGGTACCGCCCGGATGCCGGCGCGAAGCTCGATCACGGCGCGGCGGGCTTGAACGAACGCTTCGCCGGCGACGGCCCAATGCGACGCTTGGGCGTGCGTGCGGGCATGAGTCACGTATCCGATGGCCGCGTCGATGAGCATGAGTCGCAGCCGTTGCGGCGAGGCGGTGGTCAAGTCCGCCTTCCGATAGGCTCGGTGCGCTTGGTCGCTCATTGTGGCAGCCACGGCGCCTAGGCCTGAAAGGAGAACGACTCGCCGACGAGCGGCGGGGGTTCGAGCGAAGGCAACACAGGGGCGTGCTGAGACACAGGTTCGTGCGGCGCGGGCGCATGAGGCTCGTCGCGGCGGAAGTCGCGCGGGCCGGCTTGCTCGCAAACGAGCGCCCAGGTCTCGCGTTCGATCTCAAGCACCGCCAAGACACCGTCGACTTTCTCGGCTTGGCGGCGGAACTGGGCGTCGGCGACTTCGCGGACGAGAAACGTATAGATCGACCGAAGTCGGACGGCTGCTTCGTTGGCGTCGCGCTCGACGCACAGCAGCATTTCGCTGAGCACGTTCCGGCACCGTTCGCCGACGATCGTGGCGGTCTCGCGGTCGCCCGCGGCGAGCGCGTCGCGCAACTGCCGGGCGAAGCGAATTGCCCCGTCTATCAGCATCAGATGCAATCGTTCCGGCGTGGCGGTGAAGATTTGCGACGACAAGTATTGTTCGCGAGCGGCGGCGTCCATGCGGTGGGAGTCTCGATAGGGGACGGGGTTGGATTATGGGACAATGCAAAAGGCAAAATGAAGAATGAAAAATGAAATGCCTCGAACGCCATTTTTCATTTTTCATTCTTCATTTTGCATTTTGCATTTTGCATTCCTCTCTCCGTTATCTTCGACACCGGGCGACTATTTACTGCTCGTCGAACCCAGCGGCGGGACGGCTTGGATTTGCTGGATGGCCGTCAGGCTGCTTTGGACCTTCGCAATCGCGGCTTCCATGCGATAGAACTGCAACAGCAGCTTTTCGCGGGTTTTGTCGAGCCGTGCATTGAGGAAATCGACGCGGGCGTTGTCGTTCTTGATCTGCGTTTCGATCGTTGCGGCCCGCGAGACGAGGAGCGACCGATCTCTTCCCGCGAGCGATTCGATGGCGTCGCTCAGGCGTTTTGAGAAGCTCGACTCCTCTTGGGTGAAGAACTGTTTGACGGCGCCGCGGTCTTGGGACAGGGCCGCGGTGAACGCGGCTTCGTCGAACTTGAGTGCGCCGTCCTGGTCGAGGTCGATGCCGAGTTGTTTGAGCGAGGTGAATTGCCCGGCGCCGAAGATGCGCCCCGTCAGCACGCGGGAGACGTCGGATTGAATCCGCAGCGCCTCGACCGACCCGAACAACACGCCGGTCTTGAACGTCTCGTTGTCGAACGACGTGTATCCGTCGAGCTTTTCGTGAAGGGCGTTGAAGGCGTCGACGAAGGCCTTGGCGCGGGTGACGGCCTGCGTGTCGCTGCGCGTGACGGAAACGGTTACGGCGGCGCTCGACACGTTTTTGACGTCGAGGGTAAGTCCGCTCACGAGATTCGCGAAGGTGTTGGTGCGCGACGATGCGAGGACCGTGCTTGCCGCGTTGTCGCCGGCGCCGTAGAGGACGAGGGCGTCCTGACCGCGGACGGTCTGGTCGATCTCGAATTGCAGGCCGGTGGTATCGAACAGGACGTTTCCAGCGTCGCCCGATCGGACGCTGGCAAGCGTAAGCCGGAACAGCGCGCCGTCGCCGAGCACGCCGGTCGTCACGCCGGCGTCACGGGCATTGATTTTGGCGGCCAGATCGTCGAGCGTGTCGTCGGCGTCGATATCGATGCGAATCGTCGACGAACCACTGATGACCGAACGCTCTTCGCCCTCGATTTCGACCGTCTGGCCTTCGCCGAGCAGCCCCAAATCGCGGGCGGAGTGCCCGGCGATGTCCTCGACTTTGATTTGCCGCGTTCCACCGGCTTCGTCGACGAGTACGATGCCGTCGCCGTCGTCGTTGATGCGGGCGGTGACCTGCACGGCAAGCGCGTTGATGGCATCGATCACATCGCCGATCGTCTCGATCGAGTCGGCAGCGAGGTTTAGGCTGTTCGTACCGCCGAGCGAGTCGTAGATGCGGATTCGTCCCGCGGCGATGCCGTTTCCGCCGTTGAGCGATGCGAGCGTGGTGTTCTCGCCAACGGTTTGCAGCCTCAGGTTTCCCGATTCCGCGCGCGGGGTGGGCTTGTTCGTCGCGAGCTGGAGCTTCTCGGCGGTGTGGGTGTCGGCGTCGCCGTTTTCGACGACGAGATTGCCCGTGCCGCCGCTCGTGTCGACGAGGTTGATTCCGTTGCGGGCGCGATTGATCTCGGCCCGGACGCCGGCATCTGCGGCGTCGATCAGATCGAGCACGTCGTTTAGCGTTTCCGCCGTAGCAAGGTCGACGGTCGCCGATCCGCCGACGCGATTGGTGATTGCGAGCGTGCCGAGTTGGCCGAAGCCTCCGCCGCCGGCGAGCGACTTGAGCAGCACCGTGTTGAGTCCGGCGAGAATGCGGCCGCCCTCGATCGTGTCGCGGTCGGCTTCGCCGTCGAGTCCGAGGTCGCGGGCGAGTTGCGAACCGAACAAGCCCTCGACCTGGAAATCGTGACCGGCGTCGGTGGTGAGGTCGACGAGCTGGAGGCGGTCGCCATCGGGACCGATTTCGATGCGGAGCTTGTCGGGCGCGACGGCGTTGATCGTGTCGATGAGTTCGCCGAGGCTCAGTTCGTGGACGGCGGCTCGGGGAGCGCCGCCGGAGGTGAGGCCGGTGTCGGTCACTTCGACGATGCCCGTGCCGTCGCCAGACTCGTCGATGGCGACGGTGAAGTTCCCGGCAAGCAACGGCGCGTTGGCTGCCGCCGCCGCAATGTCTCCGGCCGTGCTGTTGCCGGCGTCGATGTGAAACGTGAGCGTTTTGTTCTCGGGATCGCTGGCGTCGTAGACGGCGGTTTCGTTGCCAACGGTGATGGCCGGGTCGTCGACGAAGACGATCTTTACGCCGTCCCATGTCGCGCCCTTTTCGACGGACGTGATTCTCAACCGCGCGTCGGGACCGTTGGCGGCCGTCGTCGTCGCGGTGGCTTCACGGTCGCCGGTTGAGGCCCGGTGCAGGTCGACTTCGACGGTCGAGCCGTCGCGGAGCGAGACGCGCAAGTCGGGCAGCGTTTCGCTGATCCGTAGGCCGAGTCCGTCGTTGAGGGCGGCGAGTTGGACGGCGCGGCCGAGGCTCACTATGTCTTCGCCGGTTGCGCTGTTGTCGGAGACATTGATGCCCGCGAGTCCCAGCGCGGCGGCCGTTTTTCCGCCGACGCCGACTTCGTCGACGCGGAGGTTGGCGAGGGACTGGCCGGTACGGTCGACGAGGCGGATGGCGTCGCCGTCGACTTCCGCGGTCACTCGGATCGCCGTGTTGTTGTTGATCGCGTCGAGAACGTCGTTGACGGTGCGGGCATAGCGCAGGTCGATATCGGCGGCGGCGCCGCTACGGTCGGTAATGCGGATTAGCCCTCGGGGGATGCCGGTTCCGCCGTTGGCGAGGCCAAGCGACGTATCGGGATCGACGGCGCCGCCGAAGCGAAACGCGAGCGTTCCCGCGCCGACGAAGGCCGAGCGCGACGCGAATCCGGTGGTGATCGACTGTTGCGATTGGGCCTTGCGGAGAACGGTGATCTGGTGCGTGCCGACCGCGGCATCAGCTCCGGCCGTCACACCGAGCGTGTTCGTATCGCTGCTGGCGGCGGATACGGCGTCGAACGACGAGGTCTGGCCGAGGGCGTTGCTCGAAAACTGAAGGGCGATCAGGCGCGCCGTGAGATCGACGATGGCGGTCTGCCGTTCGGTCGTCTTTTTGACCGACGCGACGAGCTGGTCTCGCGGTCCGGTCTGGAGCGCGACCAGCTTTTCGACGGTCTCGGCGATGGGCACGCCGGACACCAGACCGATCGAGGAAGTGATGCGTCCCATAGCCGTAGTTCAATGCGATCGGGAGGCCCCAGTCCGCCACGTATTCTTTGGTATCGACCGCGCGGCATGAGAAGCTGAACCGCGTGGGCAAAGTTTGGCGACCGCCGGGAAGGGCTCTCGGGCAGGCAGACGAAAAAAGCCGGTCCACCGCGCGGAGCGATGGCCCGGCTGTTGTTTTCGACCTTTCGCGAACCGCGCCGCTTACCGCAGCAGGGCGAGCACGTTTTGCGGGTTCTGGTTGGCGATGGCGAGCACGGACACGCCGGACTGCACGAGGATTTGTGCCCGGGTGAGCCGAGCGCTTTCGGCGGCGAAGTCGGCATCGCGAATCGAGCTTTCGGCTTCGACGAGGCTGGCCACGGTGTCGTTCAGGGTGAAGATGTTGGTTTCAAGCGTCGTGCGTTGGAAGGCGCCGAGTCGGCCGCGAAGTCCGGTGACCGAGGTGATGACCTCGTCGACGATCTTCGCCGCGCCCTTCACGTCGGTCGCTAAATCCCTATCGTTTCCGGAGCGGAGTTCATAGAGCGTGCCGCTTACGCCGCCCAAGGTCGACGTGCTCACGCCCTGGATGCCGACTCGAGCTTGCTGGTTCGATACTACGTCGGGACCGAGCTGGAAGATGGCGCCGCCACCGGTAATCGAGAATGAGAAACTGCTGCCGTCGATCAAGGAATCGTCGACCGAGAAGCTCAAGTCGAGCGTCGACGTGTTGAGCGAGGCCTTCAAGCCTTCGCCCGTCGCCTGGACGCCGTTGATGCGAACCGACACGTCGGTGCCGTTTGTGCGAGAGGACTGAGTCAGTCCGTCCTCAAGCGTCGTCAGGAACGGAGTGCTATTGAGCGATTGGACGGACACGAACGCATCCGCGCCGTATTCGCTGGATTCGAGGAGAAGGTCGGTTCCGTCGACGGTCGCGGTGACGCCGGTCGCGTCGGACACGAGATTCAGGGCGTCGGCGATACCTTGAATGCCGGTGGTGGCCCCGAACTGGAACACTTCGAAGCCGCTCTTACCGCCGACTTGCAAGCTCAAGTCGGCCGTGAGGTTTCCGCCGGAGTAGACGAGTCGGGCCTTCGTGGCCTGTGCATCGACGGTAACGTCGACGTCGATCTGACTTAGCGTGCCGAAGTTTGCCTGGTCGATGCGGAGGTTCTGGAAGGCGCCCGAGCCAGTTCCGCCGGTCGTAACGTTGGTTTCGTCATCGGCATCGGTGTAGATGCCGGCGGTGCCATCGAGGGCGGTGGCGGAGAACAGGGTTCCCAGCGTGCCGTTGATTTCCGCGATGACGTCGCCCGTGGTCGACGTATCGTCGACCGTGATGCTCAACACTTTCGTCGTCGAGTCGTAGGCGGCGACTTCGTTGCCCACGCCCAACGCGGCGTTGACGGTGAAGTTGACGGTGATATTGTCGAAGTCGGATCCGGCTTGCAGCGCGGTGAGTTGGAACTGATTGCCGTCGACGCCACCCGACAGGACGTTGTTGGACGTGCCGGCGGTGAACACCCCGTTGCCCGCTCCCGCGGAGGCGGTCAATTCGGCGACTTGGGCATTGATGGCGGCGACCACATCGGTGACGGTCGACGCGGCGTTGACCGTCAGGGTCAGCGTGCTACCGGCGAGCACGGCGGTTTCGGACCCGACGGCGCCGCCGATGGCGACCGTCACATCGAGACCGTTGAGCGTGTCGCCCGTGTCCACGGCCGTCAGGTTAATCAAGTTGGCCTCGGTGCCGCCCGACGTGACGTTCGTGGCGCTGTCGCCGACGACGTAGTTCCGCGAGCCGGTGCCGCTGGCGGTATACTCCGAGGCAAAGGCGCCGGTGTTGTTGAGGGCGGCGACGATCTGCGTGGTCGTCGAGTTCGCATGGATGTGGACCGTAGCGGCCTTGGTCGTGCTGTTGTAGTCGACCGTTTCGCTGCCGGCGCCGGAGGCGTCCGCGACGAATGTCACGTCGAGACCGTTGTACGCCGTGCCCGGCTGATCGGCCGTAATCGTAATCGTGTCCGTGTTCAAGCCGCCCGTCGTCAGGTTGGCGGCGTTGTTGCCGGCCGTATAAACTTCGGTGCCGCCGGCCCCCGTGACGGTCCAGTTCGCCGCGAAACCCGTATGGGCGTTAAGTGCTGCACGGATTTGCGTCGTCGTCGATGCCGCATTGATCGTGATTTGCACCGTGTTTGCGGTGGAATCGTAGTTCACCACTTCGGAACCTGCCGAGACGGCGCCGGAGACGACGAACGTCACATCCAAGCCGTCGTAAACGGACCCCACGTTGTCGGCCGTGAATATCAACGTGTCGGCGTTGTTCGTGATCGTGCCCGTCGAAGCGACGCCCGTCTTGGTAATGGTGCCCGTCGCCGCCACGCCGTCGGGATCGCCGAACGAGCCGGTGGCCGCGACGCCGAGCGTGTTGCCGACGACGCCGGTGGCAAAACCAGTCGCGCCGGTGCTCGTGATGAAGTCCAAGCTGCCGTCTAGCAATCGGCGGCCCTGGAAGCTCGTAGTCTGAGCGATGCGGTCGATGGCTTCGAGCGAAGAGTCTACCTGCAACTGGTTGGCGGCGATCTGTTCGTCGCTCAAGGCGCCCGTGTTGGCGGCCTCCGAAACGAGACCGCGGATGTCGTTGAGCAACGCGCTAACCTGGCCCAAGGCGCTGTCGGCCGTGGCGATGATCTGGTTTGCCCGCTCGCTGTTGGTGATCGCACGTTGCACGCTGATGATGTCGGATCGCAGCACTTCGCTGGCGATCAAGCCGGCGGGGTCATCCTTGCCGACGTTGATCCGCAAGCCCGTGCTCAACCGCGTGAGGGATTCTTGCAGTTGGGTGTTCGACCGCGCCAAGGTCTTCTGGGCGATGAGCGAACCGACGTTCGTGTTAATGCGTGTCATACTGCAAGAACCCTCTTTCTAGTAGGTGCGAGTGTGCATCACGTTAGGCACGCCGGACCGCTGCACGAGCTTGCGGAGGTCGGTTTCGCCTGCGCGGCAGGTACGGTTCGCCGCCGCGCGAACGTCGCGCGGGGACACGCGCTCGTTTCGAGCGCGTCGTCGGCGGCCCTACCTAACTGGTCGTTAATACCCGCCACGCAAGCCCCGCCTGGGCTTGGTCCTGGGTCACAAGTTCTTCCAAGCTTCCTGCTCGTGCTTCCTGTCCGCGGTTCCGGCAGCGGCGAACGATGATCCGCGCGCCTGAACTCGGTACGTCTACGGGAGTTCATCGGCCCGTTAATTTAGGCCCTTTAGGCAATGGCCACGGAAAATGGCCGTCGTCCGGTGGGCCGCGTTCCGGTTGTGATGGTTGTACGAATTGCACGCGAGCGCGCGTGCCAAAGATGGGAGAAGTCTGGCGGTTTCGCAGAGTTTCGCCCTAAAGAAAGGCGTCAGCGCCCGCGTCAAGAGACGGGCCGCGCCGGCGTTTTTCCCGCGGAGCGTGGCCCGATTATCCGCACCATTTCTCAACGCGGCGCGGGCGTCGATTGTCCGCGCGGCGCGGCCGGCGCATGCGATTCGGCAGACGCTCCGGCAAACCGGTCGCGCTCGCGGCGCAATTCGGCCAACTCCGCTTCCAGCCGCCGAACGAGGTCCTCCTGCTGTCGCAAGCGTGCCCGAAGATCGTCGAGCGAATCGGTCCTACGGCCTGGGGCGATTGCGGGAATCGTGGCCGGCTTGCTTTCGGCGGACCGGCCCTTCGACAACTCGGGCAGTCGGCGCGGGTCGGTCTGCTTGCCGTCGTTTTCCGTTGTGGCCGCTTGCGTCGCGGCCTTGCCCGACTCGTCGGAGTCTCGGGCCGGCGACTCCTTGGCTTTATAGGAGATGGCGGGTTCGTCGGCGCTCGCTTCGAGCGTCAGCGTCAGGTTCAATTCAGCCTCGCCGCGGCGCACCGCACAGGCGATCGCATCGCCGGGTTTTCGGCTAGCGACGGTCCGCGCTGCGGCGAACGCGCTGTGAATGGCTCGCCCGTCGAGCGACCGCAATTCATCTCCGGCGCGGATGCCGGCCTTTTCCGCCGGCCCTCCGGCGACGACGTTCTTCACCACGAGCGTATCCGAGCCCGCAACTTGGCGCAGGTCCAAGCCCGCGTGCGCCACGCGCCGCGGCAACTCGACCACTTCTCCCGGCTTGCGTGCCGCGATCAATCGGTCGACGTGCTCCGCGCCAATGAGGTAGGTCCAACTCGATCGGCGATCGTCGCCTTCGACGGCCACGACGATTCCCACGAGTTCGCCGGCCGCATTTACGACGCCTGCGCCGCGCGACGTTTCCGTCGTATGCACGTCGCACTGTAGCAGCGGCGGCAACAGAGAAGAGGGAATGAATCGATCGACGCCGCCAAGGACGCCGACCGAGACCGTAGGCGACTCCGAACCCCAGGCGGACGCCGCGACCAGCCGCGTACCGAGCGCGGCGGGTTGCGAAGCGATCGCGAGCGGAGAAACGGCAGGCTTGGCGCCGCGCTCGGCCTTGGTTTCGAGCAAGGCCAGCGTGCTATGGGCATCGAATACGCAGAGCCTGGCCTCGGCCCGCTGTCCCCCGGGCAACGTGACGCGGAATTCGTTTTCCTTCTGCGGACGCAGCGCCGTAACGATCAGGTTTTCGCCGACGCACACGCCCGACGCGAGCGTAAAGCGGCGTCCACGCGCGCGTCGCTCGTCCGGCGATGGTCCGGTCGCGTCGCCGCGCGGCTCGTCGTCGGATGCGGTCGCGCGTGGAGCGTTGGCTTCGCCCGACAACCCAGCGTCGGCGTCGTTCTTTTCCGCGCGTTCGCCGCCAGGACTTTGCATCCGCACCGTGACCGTCGCCGCGGACAAGGTTTTGGCGGCGTTCTCGACCGATTCCTCCACCGCGAACGCGGAAGCGCCGGCGGCGAGCGAAAGCGCGATGGAGAGCATCAAGTTCAATGACGCACGCATGGCCGACACCGCCGGATCGAAGGAACGCGGCTCCGCCACGGCAAGCAGTTGCGACGACAAATCTGCCGCCGCCATTACATCGAAACGTCGCAGTATTCGTGCGAATCGGAGGGCAGCAGGTCGCGCAAGGCTTCGTGCGCCGGCCGCGAGAGGACGCCACCTTCCGCGCCGCGATCGTCGCCGAACTGCAAAACGCCGAATTGCACGTCGCCGAACTGCGAGTCGTCGATGGGGTTCGAGCCCCAGATCGCGGCATCGCCGTCTTCATACGTCACGCGATCGACCGGCAGCGGCGCGGCTTGCGATTCACGATCGGGGGAATTCGCGGATTCGACGGCTCGGATGCCTTGGACGCCGCGATCACGGCTCGACGGCGGACCGACCGCGATCAACAGGCAAGCCCCAAGCGCGACCGCAATCGCACGCCGCCATATCCGCGCGTATGCGGCGGGCGGCGGCCGCGTCGAATCTTGCTCGATCGCGGGTGGAATCCAACCTTCGGCCGGATATCGCTTGGCCAAGCGCTCCGCGTCATCGCCAAGTTGCCGGGCCAGGCACTGCATCATCGGGTCGTTGAGCAACGCGTCGTCGGGGTCCCAATTGGCGATCGTGTCGAACGCTTCGCCGCGAATCGTGTCGTGGACAGGGTCTTTCGGAGGCGTTTCGACGGCGCTTGGATTGTCGCCCACGGTCGCGACGAGGCTCGCGCCGAGCGGCGCGGCGGGATCGCTGCCCGCCGGCGTTGGCACGGCGGCGTGTTCTTCGTCGAATCGTACGATGCGCGGCTTAAACGGCACGGATCGCGTCCTCACTGGCATGGGCCGGAGCGTGCGCCACCAGCCCGCGGTCTTGATGGTCCTGCGCCAACTTCTCTCTCAGCGACGCGACGCCGTGAAACACGCGCGACTTCACGGTGCCGACGGGGCAATTCATCACAGCGGCGATTTCCTCGTAGCTTAGGTGCTCGCTGTATCGCAGCGTTAGCGTCTGTCGCTGTCCATCGGGCAGTTCGGCGACGATCGCCCAGAGGCTCTTCTTCCATTCGGCGACTTCGATCGGCGTTTCCGCGGCCGGCACGCTTCGCTCGCCCTTGGGCGCGGCGTCCCAGGCGGTCCGTAGCTTGCGATTGCGAAGCCCGTTGCGCCGCCGCTCCCGCCGGTCCAAGTTCAGCAGAATCCCGTACAGCCAGGTGTAAATGTTGCTCCGCCCTTCAAACCGGCCGGCCGAGCGGGTGAGCACCATAAACGTCTCTTGAGCCAGGTCGTCCGCTTCCCAAGGGCTTCCGGTCAAGACGAGCGCAGCACGATGGATCCGCGCAAAGTACGTGCGCGTTACCTCGTCGACGTCGATCGACTGGGGAGGAACGTCGGACACGCGAAGGTTTCCCGGCGGCCTGTAGGGAGCGAAACGCGGACTCGCCTCACGCGAACTCGCATTGTAACCCGCCACGAGCCGTCAAACCATAAGTGCCCAAAGCCGTCTCAATGGTTTAAACCACGGCACGCTTTGATGCCCCGCGTGGCGTCGTGCCAGCGAGCGACCGGGCAGGCCGAAGTTTTCAACTTGACGTGAAGAAAAAACCGCAAAATTTTCAGTGTCCGCTGGACGGAGGGGGCGGCGGGGATTAAACGTGCAGATTGGGCGCTTCGTTGTCCTCGTGATTTCGCGCTCGACCGCGTCACGCAGACCGGTTCGCACGTCTTTTTTGGGGCAGGCGAGTTGAAGGTCGCGACCGTCGGGCCACGGGAACACCAGAAGCGTTCCGACGTTTCCATCACTCTGCTTCCCACAAGGAGAACGACTAATGAACGCACTAAAAATGGCGATTTCGGCCAGGCTCGGCTGGCGTGCCGCGGCGGCGCTCGCCGCGCTGGCATCGCTCGTGATATCTCAGGCCGCGGCGTTGGAAATCCCCGTAAAATGCAACGGGAACCAAGTCGGTAAGATCGACGTCAACATCTCCGGCGCCGGCGTATCCGGTAACTTCATCAGCACCGTCGGCACACCCCCGTCGCAAGCGGCCGCAGCAGCCGCCTGCGGCGAACACCACTTCAATTGGTATCAAACCGCATCTGGCACCCATCCGCTGATCCCCGGCGGGGGTCCGCAAGTCGACCCGCTCTCAGGCGGCCAATCGACGTTGTGGGCCGATACGCTTCCGTGGTATCTGGACGAAGTTCGCCCGCCAAATCCGCTGCCTGCCGGTAAGACGTCGCCGCCCACGACGATACCTCCCGGCGGTCAGACGGAGGTCGAAGCCTCCACCAGCGGCGCAAATCTCGCGTACAGCGACTTTCCGGGTGGACCCGACGGCACGAACGTCATGTTCATGACGTGGCTCGTCAGTTTGAACGCCGACGGTTCCTGGCACTCTTGGCATCCCGGTTTTTCGTGGAACTTCGTCAATCCGGCCGACGGCCCGCCCGCGGCGAACGGACTGGCGGCCAAGCCCGACGGGACCATACCCACCAACGCCCAGTACGCGGACATCATCGGCGGCTTTACGAAGTCGAAGCCGGCAACGGTGTGGGATACGGTCATCAACAATTCGCCCCGCCCCGTTACCTGGGGACCGGGTATCTGGACGCGCAATGGAGTCGAGATCGGCCGGACGTTCCCGGGCGGCATCACGCAGCCTCCGGCGCCGCCGACGCAAATCAACAAGGATCACAAGACGCTACCCGAAACGCCCAACGACTTCCACTTTTACGCGGAAGCCGGCAACTACCGGGTCGATGTCTGGTCGAAGTGGTCGACGCTGACGACGGCTTCGTTTAGTGGGAGTTACCCGCTATACGACATCGTCGCGCCGCCGACTTATCCGACGATCACGGACGTGAAGTTCGATTACGACCACGAGCTCGATACCTTGATGATCGTGGATATGACGCCCGGCGCGGGGATGGGCAATCCGCTGTATCAAGGCATGATTCCGCAAGCACATCAATTCCAGTCTCAGCAGGGGTTCTTCTTCCAAGAAATCGGAGCCATGCGTGGACCGATGGCCATGCCGGTGCCGGAACCCTGTGCGCTGTGGCTCGTTTCCGCGGGACTCGGCTGCGCGTTCGTCGTCGTTCGCCATCGGCGGCGAACGTCGCTAGGCGTTGCTGCGTGATTGAACCCCGACAACCTACTTAGCCCCCGGTGAACACACCGGGGGCGATTGGATCGGCACACGCGAAAGCCGTCGCGCCGCGAGTCCTCTGCGGGGGTAACGTTGAGCAACGCGGCGCCGAACGGGTCAACGTCATGCGCGGGATCGGCGCACGGTCGCGAAGTTCGCACCCATTTCCCCCGGTGTATTCACCGGGGGCTACATAAGATTGCCCGGGGCGAAATAGAAGGGCTTTGGCGGCCCTAGATCGGCAAGCGCGTCCGCCGCGATCGCCGTTCGGCCCGCAGGCGTGCTCGCCGCTTGATCTCGCTCGGCTTTTCGTAGTATTCGCGGCGGCGCATTTCCTTCTTTACGCCGCTCCGCTCGACGAGCTTGCGAAACCGGCGAACTGCTTCCTGGACCGACTCGCGGTCACGCAGCGTCAACTTAACCACGATCCCTCCAAATTTGCTCGAAAACCAGTGTTTTATGCCCACAAAGTAGGTCAGGCAAAGCGGCCAATTCGCTTGCCGTAGCCAAACAACTCGATCCGCGCCTGCCTGACGGAAGCGTCAAGAGCGCCACCCTCCTGGAACCCATAAGTCTACCGACCGCCCCCGACGCGCGTCTAGCCACACTCGTCGGCCAATTCATGTATATCGGACAAATCGACGGCACGGTATCGACCGCTCGCCCGGCTCGAACCCCGAATTCTCCCCAGCCCCCAGCCCCTAACCCCCATCCCCTGACCGCCAGCCCCGTTAGAACGTCCGGCACAGTGTCCCGCCGTCCACAATCAGCGTCGCTCCGGTGATATAGCTCCCGGCGTCGCTGCAAAACATTAGCGCCGGCCCCGCCAATTCTTCCGGTTGGCCCCATCGCAACAGCGCCGCCCGTTTTGCAAAGTTCTCCTTTTGCTCCGGGCTTAAGAGGCTCATGGGCAGGTCGGTGAGGAAAGGTCCCGGGGCAATGCAGTTGACCGTGATGTTGTACGGGCCAAGCTCCAAGGCCCACGCTCGGACCATCCCGACCAGCGCCGCCTTGGTCGCCGAATACGCGCCTCGCGCCGGGTTCGACGCAAAGCCCATGATGGACGACGTAAACAAGAGACGCCCCCAGCGCCGCTCTTTCATCCCTCCGACCACGGCCCGAGACAACCGCATACACGACGACAGGTTCAGCTCGACGATCCGGTCCCAAGCTTCGTCGGTCGTCGCATCGAGGTTTTGCGGCTCGTTGCTGCCGGCGTTATTGATCAAGATGTCGACCTTGCCCAGCCAATCGGTCGCGAAGGCGGCGAGCCGCTCGATGTCGGCTTTGCTCGTCATATCGGTTGCCAGAAACTCCGCGCGTCGCCCGGTCGCGGATCGAATCTCGTCTGCGGCGGCTCGAAGCTCGCCCTCGTGCCGGCTGGCAAGCACAACGTCCGCCCCCGCCTCCGCCAAACCAAGCGCCATTGCCTTGCCCAAGCCCTTGCTCCCGCCGGTTACGAGCGCCGCGCGGCCCGTTAGATCGAACAACTTCGAGATCATGGTCGCCCTCGCCAGAATTGCATGACACACCGCGGTCGCCGAACGACCGGCACGGTTCGACCATGCAATCTAACGCCGCCGCCGCACCGTCGCCACCGGTCGGCGGTCGTGGGACGAAAAGAGACTACCGGCGTCGCCGCGGCAGTTGCCGAAGAAGCGCGACGCCAAAGCCAGACGCCACAAGCAGCGCTGCCGACGGTTCGGGCACGGCGGCGATTCGGTCTCCGGCAACGGGCGCCGCGATCGGATCGAGATGTGCCTGCAGAATCGCCAAATCCAAGAGCGTCGTCGCCCCGTCCCCGTCGAAGTCGCCCGCGAACCAATCCGCCCCCGCTTCGAGCCCGAAGTTCTGCGAAAGGAGCGCCGCATCGCGCCGATCGACCGTGCCGCTCAAGTCGATGTCGCCCGGCATACCGGATGCGGCAGGCCCTTCGAGCGTGAGCGCCGTGAGTGCGAAGTCGACGTACAGACCGATCTTGTACGTGTCGAATCCCTTGAGCGCGGCCGTTGTGCCGAGATAGTTCGGCGATTCGTCGTACGAGAACGTGCTGCCGTAGTATCCGGTCGCATTGAAGAAAACCGGCTCGTCGAATGCGTCCTCTCCGCCCACGAGGGGCATGATTTCGATCGACGCCCCTGCCCCGCCCGTGTTGGCCAGCAGCTTGGCGGTAAACGCGATCAGATCGAACACTGCGCCGTCGACGCGTGAAAGCGTGATCCGTGCTTTGTAGTCGGTCACTCCGGGCGGCGGTGTCGTGACGGCCTGTGCTTCGACGCCCGTTGGCCACGGGATGCGAACGCCGATCGTGTCCCAGGTCACTCCGGAAGCCACGGGCGTGGCAATTTGCGATGGATCGAAGAACACGGCGGTCGATGCACGGACCTCCGCGCTCGTCAGACACGCCAAGACAATGCACGTCGCAATCGGTGGCGAACGGATCATGGCTTCTCTCCTCTTCCTCGCCGGTCGTTGTCTGAACTCGATACCGACCGGAGTTTGCCGCCCACGTAGGACGGACGTTTACGTCCGTCCTACGCCGACGTTGCGATGCCGCTTGATGGGCATCCGCGGCTAACCTAGTGCTCGGTCTAGATGAGACCGACAAGTGCTAGCGGCACTGTGGGACGGATTGCAATCCGTCCTACGAGTGCTATCGCCTATCAAATTCGCAGAGACGGACGACTA
>QEVJ01000060.1 GCA_003576845.1 Planctomycetota bacterium | reverse complement strand
GAGTCATCTACATGGCGTCGCCCGACACGCTGCGCAACAATGATGTGAATATGTGGTTGGTGGCGCTGCTGCGAAACTTCATTGCAGCAAAAAAAATCGGTGGCATGATCTTGGGCAGCCGATTTGCTTTCGAGCTTTCGGAGATTCGCGCGCCCGAACCCGATGTGGCATATATCCGCGCCGACCGCTTGCATCTCGCCGAACAGCGCGGCATGAAAGGCGCCCCCGATATCGCCGTCGAGATCGTCTCGCGCGACAGCCGCACGCGCGATTACGTCGAGAAGAAGCAGCTTTACCTCGAAGCGGCCGTGCCGGAATACTGGCTCATCGACACGCTCGCCCGTCGGTGTGAATTCCTGGCACTGGCCGACGGCCGTTACGAGCCGATTCCGCTCGAGGATAACCGCATATTCAGGAGCCGAACGCTCCCCGGATTCTGGCTCGACGTGGAATGGCTTCTCGCCGATCCGCTTCCGAACGATTACGACTGCTTGCAAGCGGTGCTGGGCTCGCCGTAGATTGTTGGTCGCGTTCCTTCCGGCGACCGCCAAACTACGAGGCCTGCCATGTCTCACGACACGCGCCGCGAGTTCCTCAAGCACACCGCCGCATCGGGCATCGCTGCATCGGGCATCGCCGCGACGCTCGCATCGGCCGCGCCCCGCCGGGCCGTTGCGGCCAGCGACAAGATTCGCGTCGCATGCATCGGCGTGCGCGGCCGAGGAAACTCGGTCATGCAGAGCTTCGCCGCCGAACCGGACTGCATCGTGACGCACATTTGCGACGTCAACGAACCGGTTCGCCAGCAGCGCGGCGCGGAAATGAAGCAGCGGACCGGCCTCGAGCCGAAGCTCGTCCGCGACTTCCGCGATCTGCTCGCCGACGACTCGATCGACGCCTTCGTCGTCGCCACGCCGGATCACTGGCACGCGCTGCTCACGATCTACGGGTGCCAGGCAGGCAAGGACGTGTTCGTCGAAAAACCGGCAAGCCACAACATCGCCGAAGGCAAGACGGCCGTCGCGATCGCCCGCAAGCACGAGCGGATGGTCCAGGTCGGCACGCAAATTCGCAGCGCCGCATTCCTTAGCGAAGCGGCCGAGTTCGTTCGCAGCGGCGCGCTCGGCAAGGTGCTGTTCGGGCGAGCGTGGGAAACCGACCGCAATCGCGAAATCCATCTCGGCAAGGACGGCACGCCGCCGGCCACGCTCGATTACGACATCTGGCAAGGTCCCGTTGCCGAGCGGCCGTACAACGCCGAAATCGTGCTCGGCGGCGCGTGGCGATGGCTGTTCGACTACGGGACGGGCGACCTCGGCAACGACGGCGTCCACCGGATCGACTTTTGCCGCTATGCAATGGGACTCGACACGCTGCCCGAGGCCGTCTCCTGCGCCGGCGGCAAGTTGTTCTTCACCGACGACCACCAGCAGTGGCCGGATACGCTGCTGGTGAGTTACGAGTGGCCGGGCAAGGTGCTGCAATACGAAATGCGGCTCTGGTCGAAGCCCAAGCTGTTCGGCGCGACCGAGGGCGCGGTGCTCTACGGCGAGAACGGCACGCTGATGTTGACCAACTCGTCGTGGAAGGCGTTCGACGCGGCCGGCAATCTCATCAAGCAAGGCGCGAGCGACTTAAGCGCGGCCCAACAAGCTCACGTCCGCAACTTTCTCGATGCGATGCGCAGCCGCAAGCGCGATTCGCTCAACCAGGAACTTTATTCCGGACACGTCAGCAGCGCCATGTGCCACGCCGGGCACATCGCCTGGCGGACCGGCAAGCGGCTCCGCCTCGACGCCGCGACCGAGACCTTCGACGACGCGGCCGCCAACAAGCTCCTCGGCCGCGAGCACCGCCGCGGGTACGAGCTGCCGCAGATCGGCTGACCGATCCCGCTTCCGCCAATTCGGACGAATTGCTACGATTGCCGGCACATTTGGCCCGCTTAGGTGCGTCTCGTCCGGCGGAGGTTTCTAGGTGGTACAGACGAACGGCAAGAAGCTGTCCCTGCCGCAACGGTTCTTGCGCGAATGCCGCGCGGCGCGGTCGCTCGTGAAGGTCGTCGATTCGACCGGGGCGAGCCTGACCGGGGGCAGCCTGCTCATGCGGTCGCTGATCTTTCGCCGGCTTTTGCTTCGCGAAGTGCTCGCCGACGACGAGCGGTTCGTCGGCATTCTGCTGCCGCCCTCGGCCGGCGGCGTGCTCGCCAACGTGGCGACGTCTCTCTGTCGCCGCGTGGCGGTCAATCTCAACTACACGGTCACGTCGGACATTCTTAACTACTGCATCAAAGAGTGCGGCATCCGCCACGTGCTCACGAGCCGGCGGTTCATGGAGAAGATGGAGTTCGAACTCGACTGCCCGCTCGTGTACCTCGAAGACTTCCGCGAGAAGGTGCGGCTTTCGGACAAGGCGGTCGCGGCGTGGCAGGCGTTCGTTTCGCCGGTCGCGTCGCTGGATCGCAAGTTCGGTCTCGACCGAATTCGGCCCGACGATCTGATGACGGTGATCTTCACGTCCGGCTCGACGGCCCAACCGAAGGGCGTGATGCTCAGCTGCGGCAACATCGCGTCGAACGTCGACGCGGTCGACGCGGTGGTTCAACTTCGCCGCGACGACGCGATCGCCGCGTTCCTGCCGTTCTTTCATTCGTTCGGCTATACCGTGACGCTTTGGACCGTGCTCACGCTCGCTCCCAAGGGCGTGTATCACTTTAGCCCGCTCGACGCCAAGATCGTCGGCAAGCTGTGCCGCGAGCACAAATGCACGATCCTGCTCTCCACGCCGACGTTTTTGCGGACGTACATGAAGCGCTGCACGCCGGAGGAGTTCAAGACGCTGGATGTCGTGGTCGTGGGCGCGGAGAAGATGCCGCTCGATCTGGCCGCCGCGTTCGAGCAGAAGTTCGGCACGCGGCCGTCGGAGGGTTATGGCGCGACGGAGCTTTCGCCGCTCGTTTCGGTGAACGTGCCCGAGAGTCGCACGCGAGCGAAAGGCGCGCTCGAGCGCCGCGAAGGTTCCGTCGGCCGCTGCGTCCCCGGCGTCGAAGCGAAGATCGTTCATCCTGAAACCCGCGAACCCGTGCCGACCGGCGAATCGGGCATGCTGCTGATCCGCGGGCCGAACGTGATGCAGGGTTATCTCAACCGGCCCGACGCGACGGCCGAGGTGATTCGCGACGGTTGGTACACGACCGGCGACATCGCGTTTCTCGACGCCGACGGGTTCATTCATATCACCGGCCGGGAAAGCCGCTTCTCGAAGATCGCCGGCGAAATGGTGCCGCACATCAAGATCGAAGAGGCGATCTCGCAAATCCTCGGCAACGGCGACGAGGAACTCAAAGCCGTCGTCACGGCCGTGCCCGACGAACGCCGCGGCGAGCGGATCGTTGTGCTGCACGTGCCGGTCGAAAAGTCCCCGCAAGAAATCTGCCAGGCACTCTCCGCGTCTGGATTGCCGAACCTGTGGATTCCGGGCACGGATAGCTTCATCGAAGTCGAAGCGATCCCGGTCCTCGGCAGCGGCAAGCTCGACCTGAAACAAATGCGGGCGATCGCCGCGGAAAAACTAAGCGCTCCGTAACTCACCCGCGAGTCCAAGGGCCTATCCCAGAACTGTAAGAGGCGAATCCCTTCGCCGATAGAATCGCTAACCGGGCCTATCGGCGAAGGGATTCGCCTCCTACATATTCCGGTTTCGGGATAGGTTCCAAGTGTGCGGCGAGTTGCGGCACCGGCGCGAGTTCCCGCAAGTTCTGCATCGCCACCGGAATCGGAAGACGGCGCCACGAGTGGTTATTCCTCGTGGCGCCGAATATCGACTTTCCAGCCGCGAAGTTCCAGCGTCCAACCGCCAAGGTCCACCGTCTTGTCGAGCAGCGGCAGCAGATTGCTGTACTCGTCCGTCCACATCCTCACCGTCATGGCGCTCGACAGCGGTTCTCCGGATTTCTTCACCACCGGATCGGCAAGGAACTTGGCGTTGTGCGTCAAAAGCACCCAGGTCGAGCCGGCCGAGCCGTTGCGGTTGTCGTCGCTGGCATCGACGAGCACCGCCCGCCAGTCGAATTCCTTGGCCGCTTCGATGAGGACCGGTTTGAGATTGAGGTGTTTGTTGCTGATGTGCGCCGCGATCACGCCGCCGGGCGCGAGGTGCCGGTCGTAAATCGCGAACGCCTCGCGGGTGAGCAGATGCGTCGGAATCGCGTCGCCGCTAAAGGCGTCGAGGGCGAGCACGTCGTATCGCTGGGGCGGTTCCTCTTCCATCGTGCGCCGCGCGTCGCCGATCACCACCTCGACTTTTCCCCGGCAATCTTCGAGGTAGGTGAAGTACGTTCGGGCGAGTGTCTCGACGATCGGGTTGATCTCGTAGAAGCGAAACGTATCGCCGGGTTGGGCATACGTGGCGATCGTGCCGGCGCCCAAGCCAATGACGCCGACCCGCAGCGGGCGGCGTTTTGGCGGGTCGCCGTTCGCAGGCGCGAACGGTTCGTCGACGGGGACTGCGGATCGCGTCGCGTCGGCGTCGGGCGACTCGCTGACGGCCCCACCGCCCGCACTGCCAACGAGCGGCGTCGAAGCGTCGGCGGCAATCCGCCGCAGCGCCACGCCCACGCCGCTCGCTTCGTTGTAGTACGTCGTTGCTTCGCGGCGAAGTTCGGGCGCGGAATACTGAAAACCGTGCGAAATTCGCCCGTGAATCAGCTTCCAACCGTTCTGCTCCGGATGCTCCGCGTCGGTCGCTTCGTCGACGTAGAGGACGCCGTAAAAATTCCGCACGGCGACCATCCGGTCCGACTGCATCGCGTCGGCCTGCATCCAAAACACGGTTGCGAACGCAGCGGCGAGAATGACTCCGCCACTCGCGTAGATCCACGGCGCCCGCGATCGCAGCCGGAGCCGCTCGTCGCCGAACACGACGGCTGCGGCCAGGGCAGAGGCGAGGATCAACCCTGCGTGCAGTTCGACGTAGGTCGAAAAGACGAGCGGGCTGACGATGGCGACGAGCAGCCCGCCCAATGCCCCGCCGGCCGAACACATCAGGTAGAACTCGGTCAGATACTTCGCGTGCGGCTTGCGGCGGACCATCTCGCCGTGACAGATCATTGAAATCGCGAACATCGCCGAGAAGTACGCGAAGATTTCCAGCAGCAGGGCGCCCGTCACGTTGTACTTCTTCATAACGCTCACGCCGACGATCGCCGCGATCGCCAGCAATCCCCAGTACCGCCGTCCATACCACCGCGGACTGTCGAAGCACAAGATGAACGACAAGAGATAGAGGGCCAGCGGCGCGACCCACAGGAACGGAATTACGGCCACGTCTTGACACACGTGGTTTGTCGTCGCGAGCAACATCACCGACGCCAGCGCGGGCAGCAGCAGCCACGAAAGCCGCTGGCTCCACGTTGGTCGCTCTTGCGATTCCGCCACGACGCTCTCGGCCGCGTCGTGAGCCGCCGCGCGGGCCGCTGTGAGCGAGTCTTTTGAATTGGAAGCGGAAGCTGCCGCCGGCAACCACCAGCGCCCCGCGAGGATCCCGCCGACGAGCGCGAAGAATCCGAACCCGCCGCCCCAGACGGCCGTTTGCTCGCGGAGGGTGAGCGCCGGCTCGACAAGAACGGGATACGTCAGCAAGGCGAGGAGCGATCCGACGTTCGATAGAGCGTAAAGCCGATAGGGCGACGCGCCGGGGAGCGAACGGCTGAACCAGGCCTGCATCAGAGGCCCCGTCGAGGACAGCACCAGATACGGCAGGCCCACGTGAACCGCAAGCAACGCCAGAATCGGTCCCGTCGGATCGCCGCCGCCGGTCGGCTTCCAACTTTCTCCGGGCAAGATCGGCAGCGCGAGCACTGCCGCGATCACGAGCGCCAAATGAATCGCCGCCTGCAATCGCACGCTCGACAGCAGCGTTAGAAGGTGCGCATACAAGTAGCCGAGCAACAGCACCGTCTGAAAGAACAACATGCAGGTCGTCCATACCGCGGGGCTGCCGCCATACCACGGCAAGATCGCCCGGCCGATGATCGGCTGCACCTGAAACACCAGAAACGCGCCGGCAAAGATGGCCAGCGCGTAGCAGGCGACGAGAAGACCCGAGCGTTGGTTTGGCGACATCGGAGAATCGGCGGGATGAGGGTGCGGCGCAGCGTGGCCGAGCGGTCATGACCACACTTGTTCAAGAAGTTGACGTCGATTACTTAAACGCAGAGGCACACAGAGGATAAGCACAGAGGCACACGGAGAGGATGTGTTTCATTGTTCATTTTGCGTTTGTATTCGTCCGCGCCTCAGTGCCTATGTTTTCATAAGACGACCGTCATTATCGCGACGGGGCATGGGCTCGCCCAGTGCCACGCGGTAGACGCGTCCCTCGCCCCTCGCCCCTCGCCCCTCAATCCTCGATCCTCAATCCTCAATCCTCGGTCCTCCCGCCTAAATCCTGCCCGTTCGCCACAGCGCCGCCGCGTCCATCGACCAGGCGACGCAAATGTGCAGCGCTGCGCCCATCCAGATCGACCGCGTCTTGAGACTCATGAAGCCGAGGACGATGCCGGCGGCAATCGCGCCGAGCGTTTCGAGCGGCGGTTTGCCGAAATGGATCATGCAATAGGGGACCATCATCGCGTAGATGGAGTATGCCCCGAACCGCCGCCGCGTGCCGTGGAGCAGGAATCCGCGGAAGAAGAACTCGAGCGACACGAATTGAATCGCGTAGCACAGCTCCCAGATCAAGAACCGCGGCCAGAGCGGCTCTTCCTCGGCGAGCCGGTAGAACGGGTAGGTATCCAGAAAGCTCTCCCGCGTCGACGCGAACCACACGCCCGGGAGCATGACTGCGGCCATCAAGAGATACGCCCAGGCGCACGTGAACATCTCGCGCAGTTTCGCCCCGTAATCCGCGAGCCGCTGGCGGAACAACAGCTTGATGACCAGCGCCGGGCCGGCGACGTACACGACGAATTGTCCGAACGCCCAATAGATCAGGCTGGCGAGCATGGAGTTCTCCGGCGCGTTGGCGAGCTCCGCAAGTCGCGCGTGGGCCGACGCATCCATCACGTCGGCGAGCACGTCGAGCGCCATGCCCACGTTGCCGGAGCGGAACACGTAGCGTTGCACTGTCAGCATCAATGCGGCTGTGACCAGGACGACGGCCACGTGCCAATCGGGTCCGGAAGCCGCCGCGACGTGCGCCCGCTGCTCCTCGGCCGCGCGGCGGAGCGGCGCGTGGAAGAAGGCGTCCCAAAAGTCGCGAAATCGGCGGATTGCCATCGGACGGTCGCAGGGAGGTGGGGTTGCGGGAAACGCGCGCCAACTAGTTTGCGAAAAAAAACGGGGTGTATACTTCGTGCGCCGTGCCCTAGAATAACGGCCTTTCCCTTCGGCGAATACGCCGCCTATTCCTATCCGTCACTCGGGATCGTCGCGCGGCCGCAGTATCGCCCGCGCGACCGCCCGCCGCATTGCATGGGAGCTGCCGTGAGAATTCTGCTTGGCGACAACGAAATCCGGGAAGGCGTCCGCCGCTTGGGACGCGAAATCCAGGCGTTTTACGGCCATCGTCCGCTGACCATCGTCGGCGTCATGACCGGCAGCGTGATGTTTCTGGCCGATCTGTTGCGCGAACTGACCATGCCCCTCCGAGTCGGCGTGATTCAAGCCCGCAGCTATCGCAACAGCAAAGCGGGCAAGCTCGTGATGAACGCGGAGTTCATGCCGCAGATCGCCGGCCGCGACGTGCTGCTGGTCGACGACATTTTCGACACGGGCCAAACGCTGTTCGAACTGACCGAGCAGATCGATTGCCTCAGGCCGAAGTCGATCCGGATGGCGGTGCTTCTCACCAAAGAGGGCCGGCAGAAAGTCGGTCGCAACCCCGATCACTTCGGCTTCGAGATTCCCGACCAGTTCGTCGTCGGCTACGGACTCGACTATCGCGACGCCTATCGCCACCTGCCTTACATCGCAATTCTCGAAGAGCCGGATCGCATCGCCGCCGAACGCATGGCGGAAGAAGCCGAGCGCGGGGCGGTGGCGGCGGTTTGAACGGGCCCGGTTCGTTCGCGCGTTGGTGGGCCTCACTTCGTTCGACCCACCATGCGCCTTAACGATTCGCGCTCGTCGCACATTGCTGCTGCGTCATGCAGTGAAACGCGCCGAGGCCCCACACGAGATCGACGGCGTAAATCGGCACGATCCGCCGCGTCGGAAAGCACCGCCCGAGCGTTTCCACGGCGACGGCGTCGTTCGGGTCGTCGAATTTGGGGACTACGACGATTCCGTTGGCAATGTAAAAATTCGCGTAGCTCATCGGCAGCCGCTGGCCGTCGTGAAACTTCGCCCGCGGCATCGGTAGCGGTAAGAGGGTGAATGGCCGGTCGTCTTGATCGGTTGCCTTTTCGAGCCGCTCCCAACTTTCCTTGAGCGGGCCGAAGTTTTCGTCCGCCGGATCCTCCTCGATCGCGGCGACGATGGTTCGTTCGTCGACGAACCGCGCGAGCTGGTCAATGTGTCCGTCGGTATCGTCTCCGGCCATTTCGCCGCGGAGCCAGATGATTTTGCGAACGGCGAGGTAGTCGGCTAGATACCGCTCGACTTGCCCGCGCGACAGGTGCGGATTGCGATTTGGATTGAGCAGGCAGTTCTGGGTGGTAAGCAACGTTCCGCGGCCGTTCACGTCGATCGAGCCGCCTTCGAGGATGACGCCCGGGTCGAACCGCTTCATGGCGAGCGTGTCGTTGATCTTTGCGGCGGCGCGGTCGTCGAGATCGAAGGGCGGATACTTCCCGCCCCAGGCGTTGTAGCGAAAATCGACCATCGCCGGGGGCAGGTTGTCGCGGCTCGCGAGAAACAGCGGCCCATAGTCGCGAATCCAGCAGTCGTTGGTCGGAATGTCGAAGAGCGTCACGTTCGGTACGTCGCCGACGAGCTCGCGGGCTTGCTGCATCACGTTCGGGCGGCCGGCGAGGATGTTGACCCTCTCGTGCGCTGCGACGGCCCTAACGAATTCGGCAAACACGCCCGGCACCGGCTCGATTTTGCCGGGCCAAGTCGCCGGATTGTGCGGCCAAGAAATCCACGTGGCCGCGTGCGGCGTCCATTCCGCAGTATAGTAATAGCCAAGCTCGGCGGGCGTCTCGGGCATCGAATCAAGGAATGAATGGTGAGTAGTAAGTGGTGAATTGTGAATTGTGAATGTACGGCGAATGCGGCAGGCGCTTGCCGAATCCCGAATCCCGAATCCCGAATCCCTAGCCCCCAGCCCCTGTCAGAATTCCGCGGTGCTTCAGCCAGGCCGCGAGTTGATCGGACCAGACGGACACGGCCGGAAGATTCTTGCCGAGCCCCACGCCGTGCGGTCCGTGCTCGTACACGTGCAACTCGGCCGGCACTTTCGCCTTACGGCAAGCGAGATAGAACTGCACGCTGTTCTCGACCGGCACGGCGCCATCGTCGCCGGTGCTCCACAGAAACGTCGGCGGCGTTTTTTCGGTGACTTGCTTCTCGTTCGAAAGGAGTTCGACGAGTTTCGGGTCCGGCTCGGCGCCCAACAGGTTCTTCTTCGAGCCTTGGTGGGTGAAAGCATCGTCGAGCGTGATGACCGCGTAGCATAGGATCGCAAAATCGGGCCGGCAACCCTGGCGATCGATCGGGTCGGGCGCATCGGCTTTACCGTCGTCGAAGTGGGTCGCGGCGGTGGAAGCGAGATGCCCGCCGGCGGAAAATCCCATGACGCCGATCCGCTTGGGGTCGACTTTCCAATCGGCGGCTTTGCTGCGCGCGAGGCGAATCGCCCGCTGCGCGTCGTCGAGCGGCGCCGGATGACCGTAACCTGCGCCGCTCGCGCGATGACGATATTTGAGCACGAACGCCGAGACGCCGATCGAGTTGAACCAGTCGGCGATTTGCTTGCCTTCGTGATCCACCGCCAGATGCCCGTAGCCGCCGCCTGGACAGACGACGACGCCTGCCCCGGAGTTCTTATCGCCCGCAGCGAGGTACGCGGACAATTCCGGCCGGTCGCCGTCGGCCGTCCCCTTCGCGCCGGGCGCGCCGTCGGGCCACAAGAACACGAGGTGATCCGGATCGCGCGCGACAGCCGGCGCCGCGGTCGCCGCCACCTGTGCCCATGCCGCAACAACAAACAACAGACAGGAATACGCGCGCCGCGGGGCGAAATGAACGGCAGACATCGGTGCATCTCGTGGGTGTGTGGTGTGCGAACGACCCAGGTTTCGTGGACGACTCGAGCGCCCTATCGTAGAATACGGCCCTGCCAGCGTACAAGGCAGCCGACCGGAATACCCCACGAAATCTACACCGCATTCGCCCGCGATTCATGGCCACCGATCTCTCCACCCGCCACGAGCTCGTCGGTTCGCTGTTCGAGATTCCCAAGACGCGGGCCGAATGGGACCGCTATCGTCTGTCCGACGAGCAGGTCTGCTTTTTTCACGACAACGGCTATCTCGCCGGCGTTAGAATTCTCGACGACGCCCAGGTCGAGGCATTGCGGGCGGAGGTCGCCGATCTGGCCAACCCAAAATGCGACGGCCACGAGTTGTTTTACGAGTATCACTCGAACGAGTCGACGTCGCCCGACACGGTGCTGTTCCATGCCCTAGGCGCGTGGCGGTTGCGGCCCGCGCTGCACGACATCCTGTGGGCGCCGGCTTTCACGATGGCGGCGAGCCAGTTGCTCGGCTCGAAGGTGCGATTCTGGCACGATCAATTGTTTTGCAAGCCGCCCAAGCACGGCGGGGTCGTTGCCTGGCATCAGGACTATTCGTATTGGACCCGCACGCAGCCGATGGGCCATCTGACGTGCTGGATTGCCCTCGACGATGCGACCCGCGACAACGGCTGCGTCGCGTACATTCCCGGCAGTCACCGTTGGCCGCTGTTGCCGATCACCGGATTGGCGGGCGACATGAACGCGATTCAGTCCGTCCTCACCGAAGAGCAGAAAACGCAATTCAAGCCCGCGTTCGCCGAACTCAAACGCGGCGAGGGGGTGTTTCATCATCCGCTGATGGTCCACGGCTCTTACGAGAACCGCACCGAGCGGCCGCGGCGGGCGGTCGTGCTCAACGCGTTCGCCGACGGCACGAAATCGGCGTCGAACGACGAGCTGCTCGCCGGCGTGCCGCCCGTTCCCGCCGGAAACGTCATGTCCGGCCGGTTCTTTCCGCTGCTGTTCGATCCGGCGCAGGCGTAGCCACGAATTCCGCGGCTGCGGAGGCCGTCCGCGACGCGCCTAACAGCCCGTTGAAAAAGGGGACAGACCCTTTGGAAAGTGCGTTATTAGCCGCAGATTACGACGTGCCTGAGAGGGTCAGTCCCCGTTTTCAACAGGCTGCTACGCCGGTCGTGCCGATTCTGCCGCGTTTTCTGCCCGCCCCTAGCGCGAGCGTGGCACGGGCGTCCAGCGTGTATCTACGCGGTACGTACTAGAATTCCTTCGGGCGGCGGGGGCGCGGCAGTCGTCGCGCGCATGAGACACCCCGGTCCCGCGTTTCAACCTCCAATTTAATCGCCACTCGCCGCGCTCGCCCGGGAGACCGCGCCATGCTCGACTTGGGACTCGAAAGCCTCGTCACGTACAACCCGCTGGCGATCGGCCTCGGCGCGACGCTGGAGGAAGCCTTGAACTCGATGGACGAGTATCACTTCCACCACTTGCCGGTCGTCGACGACAAGCGGCGGCTGGTGGGTATCGTGTCGGACCTCGACATACGGCGGGCAGGCGACGCGAAGGAGCTGACCGTGGCCGACGTGATGACGCCGGCGCCCGAGTCCGTTACGCACAATTCGCCGCCGCTCGACGCCTTGCGATTGATGCTCGAACGCCGATTTCATTCGGTGCCTGTGTTGGAGGCGGGAAAGCTGCTCGGCATCATCACGTCGACCGACTTTCTCCGCGAGTTCTCGTACGGCGGCGCCGGAAGCAGCGAACCGATTGCCGACCACCTGCTCGGCGACGAGTATTACGTCGATGGCGAAGCGTCGGTCGACGAAGCGATTCGTGCCATGGACGAATTGGAGATCGACTACCTCGCCGTACTCAAGGGTTCTTGCCCCGTGGGCGTGATTCCGCGGCGAACGCTGACGGTTTGGAAAGAGTTTTCGCAACCCACCGGTGCGTCGCACGTCAAAGCCATGCAGCTTGCGGCCACGAACGTTCCCGCCCTGCTGCCGAGCGACCGGCTCCAAGACGCCGCGCGAAAAATGCTCGACCGCGGCGTGACCGCGATCCTCGTCGCCGATCGCGCCAATCAATTCGTCGGCCTGATCACCGACCGGGAGATACTGTCGGTCATGGCCGAACGGCTCGAAGAAGCATAAGTGCGTAGGATCAACGCGTAGGGTCGGTCGAACGAAGTGACGCCTACCGGTTTGTGGCGTCGTTGGCTATTCCTGGTGGGCCTCACTTCGTTCGACTCACCCTACCCAGCATCCTACCCAGCAATGCGCCGCATGTACTCGATGCTTTCGCGCGCGAGCCGCTCGACGCCCGGCGCGTAGTCGAACACTTCGACCGACACCCAGCCGTCGTAGCCGACTTCTCTTAGAGCGGCGAAGATCGGCCGGAAATCGAGCTCGCCGAAGCCCGGTCCCCGGCGGTTTGGGTCGTTGGCGTGAAAGTGGACCATGTACGGTGCGAACTGCCGGATTAGGTCCGGGATCGGCGTCGGTTCGCTCGACATCGCCTTGCAGTCGAGGTGCAGCCGGCAGTTCGGCGAGCCGACCCGCTCGATCAATTCCACGCCCGCGGCGGCGGTGAGCAGAAAGTTCCCTTCCGCGGGCCCGAGCGGTTCGACGGCCAGCGTGACGCCGAGCGATTCGAGTTCCGGCACGGCGTCGCGAAACACTTCCGCGGCATATTCCACGCCCTGTTCGTGCGACATTCCGCCCACGAGATTTCGCTGTTGCGGCGAGCCGAACACGAGAATGTTTCCGCCCAGGTCGCGGCACAGGCGGGCGAGTTCGCGGAGATAGTCGGCCGTCCTTCGTCGCACGGCCGCGTCGGGACTCGTGAGGTAATAGCCCTCGGTCTTGGCCAGGAGCCAGTGGAGTCCGACCACTTCGAGACCATTGCGTTCGGCCAGCGACCGGATTTCGGCCCGCTGGTGCGGCGTGGCGGCGGTCGCGTCGCGGGCCAGTGTGAACGGGGCGATCTCGATGCCGGTGTAACCGCATTCGCGGGCGAACGCAAACGCCCGTTCATGCGGCCAGTCTTGGAACGTCTCGTTGCAGATGGCGAATTTCATGGGGCGAGGGGCGCGGGGTTCGGGGCGAGCGGCGAGGGAACGGTCATCCGAGTGTAGATTCGGCGTGGTCTTGTGGCTACCGGGTGGAATATGATGGCGGAGCGAGGGATCGTGCTTATCGAGCCGGTTCCCACGGGGCAATCGCCAGGGGCAAACTGGCTCGCCAACCGACGGAGCGATTTGATGGGAGTCCGCATGTCCGAGCCGCGTACCGCCGCGCCGCAAGCGTCCGCCGCCGTGCCGCAAGCTGAGAAGCCTTGCCCGACGCAACCCGCCGCATCGCGGTGGACCTCGCCCTTCGCCCTCGCCATGTTCGGCGGGCTGTTGTATTGGCTCGCGCTGCCGCCGGTGAACTGGTGGCCGCTGGCGTGGCTCGCGCCGATCGCATGGACGCCGATCGTGCTCCGGTCGACACTTCCCGGCCGCCGGGCGTACTTGAAGCTCTGGTTCGCCGGGTATCTGTTCTGGTCCGCGGCCGTTTACTGGATCACGCTGCCGCATTGGTCGGCGACGATCGGCTGGTTTTTTCTTGCCGGATACTTGGGCTGCTACTTTCCGGCATTCGTGCAGATTTCGCGGCTGGCGGTGCATCGGCTGCGCGTGCCGGCAGAGCTTGCCATGCCCGCGGTTTGGGTTGCGATGGAGTTGATCCGCGCGTACGTCTTCACCGGTTTTCTGATGGCCGCGCTGGGGCACACGCAATATCAGTGGCTCGCGCTGATTCAGATGAGCGACCTGGTCGGGGCCTACGGCGTGAGCTTCGTCGTGATGCTCGTCGGGGTGTGCATTGCCCAAGCGCTGCCGCGGTCGAACGGCGGCCGCGGCTGGAAACTGTGGCGGCTCGTTCCCGCCGCGTTCTTGCTCGCCGCCGTGCTTTCTTATGGCCGTGGACGGATCGCCGCGTCGGAAGACGCGACGGTCGAAATCCCGCCGTCGCCGCGGATTGCCCTGATCCAGGGGACGCTCGACACGCAATTCGGCCAACCGCACGACGAGTACCTTGCCACGAAGAAGCGGACCTACGAAGAGTACCTCGGCCTGTCGCTGGCCGCGGTCCGCGAAGCGCCGGGCGTGGGGCTGGTGGTTTGGCCCGAGTCGATGTACCGCACGCCGCTCTTGACCTACCACGACCTCGACGCCCCGCCGGCTCACCTGGACGCGGCGATGCCGGAGTTGTTTCGCGACCTGATCTATGACACGGCTCGCGAGGTGCGTGCGCCGCTTCTCTTGGCGCTCAACGCGGAAGATTACCACCAGCACGGCGTCGAGTATCGCAGCGCCTCGATCCACGTCACGCTCAACGCGATCACCGGGGAACCGAAGATCGTCGCCCGCTATGACAAGATGCACCCGGTGATCTTCGGCGAATACGTGCCGCTCGGCGAGATCTTCCCGTGGCTCTACAACCTCACGCCGCTCAGCGGCGGTCTCACGCCAGGCGAGCGGGCCGTGGCGATCGAAATCGCCGCCCGCGACGCCCCGCCGCTGTTGGCCGCGCCGAACATTTGTTTCGAGTCGGTGGTGCCGCACATGATCCGGCGGCAGGTGCTCCAACTCAAAGTCAAGAATCGCGAGCCGGACGTGATCATCACGCAGACGAACGATGGCTGGTTCTGGGGTTCCGCCGGACTCGACATGCACCTCGTCTGCGACGTGTTCCGCGCCGTCGAAATGCGCAAACCGCTCGTCACCGCGGCCAACACGGGCATCTCGGCGTGGATCGACGACAAAGGCCGGATCGTCGAGCAACTCCCGCGGCGAAAGCCGGGCTACATCATCGCCCAGCCCCGCCGGTCCGCGCTTGAAAGCCCGTACCTTGCCGGCGGCGATTGGTTCGCCTGGACGTGTCTTGCCGCGGCCACGGCGATGCTCTTCGGCGGTTGCCTGCGGCGAAAGTCAGGTAAGTCAGGCACTCCCGTGCCTGACGGAAGCGGCGATTGACGTCGCTGCATTCGACGTTGCGGCAATCGTTCCCATCGCCGCGGCGTTGCGGTTTTGGCGTTTCCGTTGGCGTTTCCGTCAGGCAGGGTGGCGGCCGACCTGCGGAACTGCGTCAGGCCGGCGCGGGGAGAGTCGATTTAGGATGGTGGAGTTCTTTGCCGCTTGGCCTGACCTACGAGTTGGCTTCGGCTTCGAAAAGACGGCGGGGGTACCTTGACGGAATGTAGGAACGCATCAGGATGATGGCGCGTTGCTTGGGTGTCGCATCGTTCTTCGACTGGAGGCTCGTATGTGGAAGGAATTCAAAGAGTTTTCGCTCCGCGGCAATGCGCTGGAGTTGGCGATCGGCGTCATCATGGCGACGTCGTTTCAGCCGATCGTCAAGTCGCTCGTGGACGACATCATCATGCCGCCGATCGGGATGATTGCGGGCAAAGTGGATTTCAAGGACAAGTTCATTGCGCTCGATGGCGTCGAGTACAAGTCGCTGGACGAAGCGCGCAAGGTTTCGGCGCCCGTGATCGGTTACGGGCAGTTGATCAACACGGTGATCAATTTCTTCATCATCGCGTTTTGCGTGTTCTTGATCGTCAAGGCCATGAATCGCATGAAGCGGGCCGAAGCCGAGGCGCCCAAGGACCCGCCGGCGCAGGAGAAGCTGCTGGCGGAGATTCGGGATTTGCTGAAGGCGAAGGCGTAGGGATCGCGGATCGGGATTCGGGATATGGGATTTGGGATTCGCTCCGGGTGAGGCGGTTCCGGAGCGGCTTTGGCCCGAGTTTTTTGCGGGCCCAGGTCGCGGTCTTTTAGTCCGCCCTGAATTCCCAGCGCGCTAGCCCGCGAGGAGCTTGTCCATCGTCGCGACCAGGCTCTTCACGGCGTCAACGCTCTTAGCAAACGCCGCCTGTTCTTGCGGGTCGAGTTGGATCTCGACGACTTTCTGCACGCCGCCGTGTCCGAGCACGACCGGCACGCCGACGTAATATCCGCCGACTCCGTACTCCTTGTCGCAATATGCGGCACACGGAATCAACCGCCGCTTGTCGCGGACGATCGCTTCGACCATTTGGGCCGTCGCGGCTGCCGGTGCATAGTAGGCACTGCCGGTCTTGAGCAAGCCCACGATCTCCGCTCCGCCGTCGCGAGCCCGTTGGACGATTTCGCCGAGCCGCTTTTCGTCCAAGAGCCGCAAGATCGGAATTCCGCCGACGGACGTGCAGGTCGGCATGGGCACCATCGTGTCGCCGTGCCCACCCATCAAGAGCGCCGATACGTCCTCGACGCTCACGCCGAGTTCCATCGCGAGGAACGTCCGATAGCGGGCCGTGTCGAGCACGCCGGCTTGCCCCATCACGCGATTCGGCGGAAACCCGCTCGTCCGCTGGCAAAGCTGAACCATCGCGTCGAGCGGGTTGCTCACGACGATGATCACCGAGTTCGGACTGGTCCGTTTCAGCTCTTCCGTGACCGCCCGCACGATCTTGGCGTTCGTCGCGAGCAAGTCGTCGCGCGACATGCCCGGCTTCCGCGGAATGCCGGCCGTGATGACGACGACGTCGCTATTCGCCGTGTCGTCGTAGCTGTTGGTGCCGACGATGTTCGCGTCGAAGCCGACGATGGGCGACGACTGCATCAAGTCGAGGGCCTTGCCCTTGGGCATCGACTCGGTGGCCGGAATGTCCAAGAGCACGATGTCGCCGAGTTCCGCGGCGGCGCACCAGTGAGCGCAGGTGGCGCCGACGTTGCCGGCGCCGACGATGGTGATCTTGGCACGTTTCATGGCATCCCCCAAAGCTAGGTGAATTGCGCGGCTGCCGCGCCGTGCAAGGATATGTCGAGAATCAAACGCGATGCGAACGAACGAGTAATGAGTATCGACGCCGCAGGACGAACGTCAAGGGTGTTCGCAGAGCATCTTCGGTTGACCGCGGCAGCGATTGCCGCCAGACTGGTTCTTCGCGCCGCGGCACGGACCGCCTGCCGGCGCTTTCGATCGACTCGGGCGAGGACCACCGCGACATGGCAAAGAAGGACGACAACGACCTAATCGAAACCGCCCGGAAATGGTGCGTTACCGCACACGCGGGCCAGACGCGGGCGAACGGCAAGCCCTACCACACGCATCCCTTCGCGGTCGCCGAGCTGCTGGTCGAGCACGGCGTGAACGATCCGGAGATTCTCGCCGCTGCCTACCTTCACGACGTAATCGAAGACACGAAAACGACCCGCAAACAAATCGCGGAAGAGTGCGGCAAGCGCGTCGCCCGGCTGGTCGAGGAAATGACCGTCGACGCGAAATACCAAGGATCGTTCGAGACGAAACAGGCGGCGCTCTTGGACGCGGCCCGCGGCATGTCGCAAGACGCGAAATGGATCAAGCTGGCCGACCGCGTCCACAACCTGCGCGAGAAGCTGCCGAACTGGTCGGACGACAAGCGCAAGCGGTACTCGCAGGCCTCGCTCAATCTGCTCGAAGCGCTCAAGCCCTGGCCGTCGCAGGCGCTTGCCGATGAAGTCCGCCGCCTGGCCGGCGAATTTGCAGAGTAGCCCCGCAACTCAGCATGTGCGTCGCGAACAGGGCCGGCGATTACGCGGAGGACGCTAGCACCGTGTAGGCGAGGATCGCTAGTGCCGCTTGCAAGTTCACACTCCAATTAGGTCATCAATCATCGCTCATCAATCACCATTCATCACTTGCATTGTCGCCGTGCCCCTCTGTGCTCGTCCTCTGTACTACAAACGCGGAGGATTTTGCATACTTGCGAAGATTTGGGCGTGTTCGTTAAACGCGGAGGACGCAGAGGACGCGGAGGAAGGGCAGAGGGGACGGCGATGGTTTGTCGCGAGACGTGTACCTTGCAGTTTCCTGAGGCGCCAAGCGTCGATGAGTTCTCATGGAATCTACTCTGCGCCACCTCTGCGCCCTCTGCGTCCTCTGCGTTTAACGAACCATTCTCGTTTTTGGTTGCGGCCACCGGCCGCGCTGGGGCCTCTGTGCTTAAGTAATCGACGCCAGCGCCCCAGCCGCCTACGTCACGCGCGCCACGATCAGCGTCCGATCGTCGTCCGCCGGTTCCCCCGCGGCAAACTCGTCCACCGCCCGCAGCACCGCGTCGAGCAGTTCGCGGGCTTCCTGCTTGCAGCCGGCGAGCACCGCGTCGAGCCGATCGGCGCCGAATTGCTCGCCGCGTCCGTTGTGCATTTCGGTGATGCCGTCGGTATAGATGACGATCTGATCGCCGGGCCGCAGCGTTTCGCGGCTTTCGTCGTATTGCACTTCGTCCCACACGCCCAGCGGTAACCCGCCCGCCGCGTCGAGCGAGAGCAGCGAGCCGGTGGTGCAGCGTTTGATTCGCGGTGGATTGTGCCCCGCCGATGCGTAATGGATCGTCCGCGCGGCCGGATCGTAGATTCCGTAGAACGCCGTGACGAACGTTTCGTGTAGCGCCGTATATCGCGATGCCAGATGATGGTTCAGGTACGAAAGCACGTCGCCGGGCGGCGAGGGCGGACCGGGGTGCATGTGGGCGATCGCGTGCGTGATCGCCATGAGGACCGCCGCGGGCGTGCCGTGTCCGCTCACGTCGGCGATGAAGATGCCCCACTTCCCGTGCGGCAGCGGAAAGAAATCGTAATAGTCGCCGCCGGCCCGCCGTGACGGCTGATAGAACGCCGCGATGTCGAGATTGGGAATCTCGGGCAGCGTCTGCGGCAACAAGGCCCGCTGAATCTCGCCGACGATCTGCAATTCGCGGTCGAGTTGGCGATAGGCTCGTTCGAGTTCGTCCTTGAGGGCGAGATTGTTCGTGGCCCGGCCGAACAGATTGCTCCGCCACACGATGTCCGGCAACTGATCGTGATCGAACGCCGCGCGGTCCTCGCGGAGGAACACGGTCATGTTGAGCGCTTGCCCCTGGTCGTAGTTGGGCACGGCCATCAGCGAGCCGAAGCCGGAGAGGTAATCGGCCGCCGGATCGTTTTCATCGACCGCGAGATCGTCGATGATCCGCGGCTCGTCGCCGTAAATCAACTCCGAGAGCAACCCGCCGGAGAGGAGCGGCAAGCGGTGTTTCTCCTTCCAGGGATTGATGTCTTCCTTCCAAGTCGTGCTCCGCGTGATTCGATATTGCGGCCACTTTAGATCGCGGCGGCTCAGCGAAAACCCGCGATCCACCGGCACGATCTGCCGAATCCGCTCGACATACGCCCGCACCATCGCCTGCGGATCGGTCTGGCGACTCATCTCGCGCATCGTTTCGACGACGATGTCGAGGCGCTGTTGGAGGGAAACGGTTTCGATGGGAACGCGGGTCATAAGCGGTTGACACCTGGCTGGACGGTCAACGTAGCGTTCGGCCACCCCTACGATTCTAAGCCGACATCACTGCTCTTGCGTCTTCAGTAGGGCGTGAAGGCGATACTTTGACAAACGGCCTTTCACACGCGAAGTAGAACACCCCGCACAACATAAGCGTGACGAGGAACACGAGGCAATCAAAAAGAATAGCCTCAGGACTTGTTATCTGGCGAGCAACTTGCATGGACAAGAACTGAACTCGCCCGTGAATCAGATAGATCGAATACGACATCGCTCCCAAACCGGCAACGACCGCGACTGCGACTCGCGACAGACTCCAACGCCGAGGAAGATCGCTCTGACAATCAAACGCCGCAAACAGAACGGCGAAGAATAGGATCGCAAATATCTCGCCGTGAAAAGGCAAGTCATGAGGGCTCGCTACCAGATGTGCAACTAAGCCTAAAAGCACGGCGGCAAGTACGATCGCTCGATACGATCCAAACAGCCGAATTGGCGTAATTCCTCTTTCGACGAGCATGTGAAGCAGCACTCCAAGAGCAAACATCCACCAATACGGAAAGAAGACGCCCGACTCATAGACTACAGGATAGGCTGCCGCAGCGAATGAAATGAACGTTGTGACGACGATTGCCGCGTAAAACCTCTGGCGAAACAGTAGCGCCAAGGCAACAACTAAGTAGAACTGGACTTCTATGGCTAAAGTCCAATAAACGGAATTCACCGTGGTGAACTTGAATTGAAGGTTCGTCGCTTGTGCGTCGGGCTCAAACACTTTGGCAAGCGATACGACGCAAATCCAATCCGTGATATCGTACTTGATAAAGCCGTAGTTCAGATTGTCAGACGACGGCGGCGTGTACTGCCCCGTCTTCAGGCTGCTGATCGCCTCAATGGCGAAAGGGACGCTAACGACTACAAGAATGGAAAGCCAGAACGTCGGATAAATTCGGCGTGCACGGCGGTACAAGAAATCAGAGCACGGCCTATCCTTCAGGATCGTTGTTCGCGCGGCCGCCGTTATGCAGAAGCCCGATATGACAAAGAACATCGGCACACCGAGATCGCCGAGCTTGAAGATCGAATGAAAGTGAGGACACGTCGATTGAAACTGCTCTGAAAAGTGATAATGAAACGCAAATACCCAAAGAGCGGCAATTCCGCGTAGAGGGTCGAGAAGCGGGTAACGAATTGGTTTCATGTGGTCTTTCGCCATGCTTGGCATGTTATGGCGTCGCTGGCATCTGCTTTGTCGCGATACGCTGGCGCAACGCACTGACCCGCGGCGTATCGTACGCCCCGAAATCGTTGAAAAAATACCGCTTCGCGAACCAGTAATACCAATTCTTCTCCGGGACTTGCTCCGACTGGCTCGACTGACTGGGGCGGTGCTGCATGGCGGCGAGTTCGGCGAGCGATGTTTTGCGGGCCGTTGTGTCGCGGGCGTCGTGGAGGACGGCTAGCTCGTGGAGCAAGTCCGGGCGTTCGAGGACGATGCAGCCCCGGCTCGATGCGGCGGCGATTTCGCGGAACTCGCGGAGGAATTGCGAGTTGTTGAAGGTCTCGGCGAGCGGGCGGTAATGCGCCTCGGCAACCGTTGGGACGGCACTGCTGGACGAGCCAGCAGTGGCACCCTCGCGGTAATGCGCGGCGCCCGTTGCGTCTTTGGAATGTTCCGTCAGGCCGGCGCGGGTTGGGGTTTGCGATAATGGCAAGTCGCCTGGCCGCTTGGCCTGACCTACGGTCGGGGCATTCGCGTCAGATTCCGCCGTGTCGTAAATCGACTCTTTCGCCAACTGAATAATCGGACACGGCTCGATATCGCCCCAAGGGCCGATGTGGTGCGTGAAACCAGTCGCGGCGGGGCAGAGGGCTTTGCCGTCGCCATCGTAATAAGCGTCGATGATGACGATCGGCTTTTTGGCGCGCATCTCGACGACGAACTTCCGCGCCCGAAGTTGCTGCTCCGGCGTGAGCGCGAGTTCCGGGCGCGGGTCTGGACCGACGGGGCGATAGATGTGAAACCAGGCGTACATCACGCCCATTTCGATGAGCCGATCGAGCCACTTTTCGGTGAGCAAGTCGTCGATGTTCGTCTGGCAGAGGCTCGTGCAAACGCCGGTCATTACGCGGTGCTTCAAGCAATTTTCGACGCCCTGCATCGACTTGCTCCACACGCCGCCGCGGCCGCGGCGCTCGTCGGAAATGATTTCGTTGCCTTCGATGCTCACGAGCGGCGTGACGTTGCCCATGCGGCGCATCCGGGCCGCCACTTCGTCGGTGATGAACTGTCCGTTGGTAAAGATCTGGAAGTAGCAGTCGGGATGTTGTTCGAGAATGTCGAGCAGCTCGGGGTGCATGAACGGCTCGCCGCCCAGGATGCCGAAGAAGGCGTTGCCCATCGCCTGGGCTTCGTCGATCATCCGGTGCATCGCGGCGGCGTCGATCGTCTGCTGCTTGGCGGCCACGTCGACCCAGCACCCCTGGCAGCGGAGGTTGCAGCTATTGATGACCGACACGTACAGGAAGGGCGGAAAGAACTCGCCCCGCCGCAGCCTCGCCTTGTGTTTTTGCACCGAGCGCATTCCCTTGAAACCCACGTTCCAAGCCAGCTTCCACAATAGCCGCTTGTCGGTTTCGAGAAGCAGGCGTTTGGCCATTTTGAGCGTGTAGAACATCGCGAGTCTCGCGGGAGTCGGGCGACGGAGGTCAGTGAATTATAGCAGAACGGCGGCCCGATTGCCTCACCACAGAGGACACCGAGGGCACAGAGGAAATGCAAGTGATGAGTGATGATTGATGACGAATGAGCGATGAACGATGAGCAAAAAAATGCTCGCACCGTATGGATTGTTCATCACTTGTCGTTCATCAGTCATCATTCATTATTTTCATCGCCGCTTCTCCGTGCCCTCGGTGTCCTCTGTGGTGAAGCACTACGCCAGCCACCGCGCCACGTCCTTCGCCCAGTACGTCAGCACGATCCCTGCGCCGGCGCGCTTGATGGCTGTGAGCATTTCGAGGGCGACGGCCCGTTCGTCGAGCCAGCCTCTTGCCGCCGCGGCCTTAACCATGCTGTATTCGCCGGAGACGTTATACGCCGCGAGCGGCACGCCCGGGAACGCCGCTCGCACGCGGGCGATGACGTCGAGATACGCCAGCGCCGGTTTGACCATGACGATGTCGGCGCCTTCGTCGAGATCGAGTTGCACTTCGCGGATCGCCTGCTCGGCCGCGGCGGCCGCGTCCATTTGATAGCCGCGGCGGTCGCCGGCTTGCGGCGTGCTCTCGGCCGCGTCGCGGAAGGGACCGTAGAAGGCACTCGCGTACTTCGCGGCATAGCTCACGATCGGCACGTGGGCGAACCCGGCGGCGTCGAGACCGCGGCGAATCGCTCCGACCATGCCGTCCATCATGCCGCTCGGTGCGATCATGTCGGCGCCGGCCCGCGCGTGGCTGGCCGCTTGCTTGGCCAGCAGTTCAAGGGTCGCGTCGTTGTTCACGTCCATGCGGCCGGTCGAGCGGTCGAGCACGCCGCAATGCCCGTGGTCGGTGTACTCGCAGAAGCAGACATCGGTCACGCAGAGCAAGTCCGGTGCGGCGGCCTTTGCGGCGCGAATGCCGTGTTGCACGATCCCGTCGTCGGAATACGAATCGCTGCCGAGGGCGTCTTTATGCTCCGGGATGCCGAACAGGATGATGCCGCCGAGTCCGAGCTTCGCCGCTTCCTCCGCTTCGGCGGCGATCATGTCGGGCGACAACTGGGCGTGGCCCGGCATCGAGGCGATCTCCCGGCGCTCGCCTTTGCCCGGCCGAACGAACAGCGGCAAGATGAAATCGCCCGGCGCAAGCTGCGTTTCGCGCACGAGTCGCCGCACGGCGGGGTTGTACCGCAAGCGGCGAAGGCGAGTCGTCGGAAAGCCGAGGTTAGGCGTGGACATCGTGGGCAGTGGGCGGGGGGAAGTGGGCAGGAGAAGTGGGCAGTGGGCAGCAGCGATGCGCTTCACTCATCGCTCATCTCTGATCGATCGTCACTTGATCTCCGCGATCGCTTGCCGCGCGGGTTCGATCCACGGCGCAGCCCACGGTTCGTTCCCGTATTGTCGCACCAACGCCTCGAAAATGCGACGGGCTGCGGCTGGGTTGCTTGCCCGCAGCTTTTCCGCGCGGGCGAGCGAATCCTCGATGACCGCGCGGTGATCGGCCCGTTGCCGCTCGACCAAGGGACGCAACCGCTTCAGGTTCCGCCGCGCGATTGCGACTGCCTGCCGCGAGTCGTCGCCATTGTCCGCGGCCGCATCCTCGGGCGCGTCGTACAACGCAATGAGGGTCTCGAGCAGCTTCGCCGCCTCTTCGGGATCGCGCTCGGCCATCCACAGCGCATCGGCCAGCAACCGCTCGACCGGCGTCCGCCCGCCGTTGCGTTTTGCCGCCGGCAGTCCCCGCGCAAGCCGCCGCTCGATCCGCCAAAGCTCGATCGCCGAGCGATGATCGCGCAGCGCATCGAGCCGCAAATCGTCCTCGTCGAGCTCGTCGATCAGCCGGTCGATCTCGGACTCTTTCTCGGCCAACTCCGCGGGGTCGCCGGTCGCCGCCGCTTCCTCGATCGCCGCGAACCGCTCGTCGATCGACGGCCCGCGGACCAGATACACGAACAGCGCGACGAGCGCCGCAAGCATCGTGGCCGTCGGCAGCGCGGCCAGCGCGATGTGCCACCACTTTCCGGCATTGCGCTCTTTGTCCGGCCGCCCGACCGTCTCGAATCGCACCCGCCGCGGCGTCGCCGAGGCATCGGTGATCGCCCCGATTTCGCCGGTCGCATGCAGGGGAGCCGGCTCGTGTTTGGCGCGAGCCCCGCTTCGCGGCAACTCGACGTCGGTATCCGCCAGGGCGGCTCGTGGCGACGCAAGATGCTCGGCCGATGCATCCCGCTCGCCCTTTGCCGGCGGCGTGGCCGGTTGCGCGCGGCTCGAACCGAGCGTCAACCGGTCGATGAGCATTTCGAGTTCGCGGGCCACGGCCTGAGCCGTTGGGTAGCGTTCGTCCGGCGATTTCGCCAAGAGCCGCGCGACGACCCGCTCCATATCGGCCGGCACGTCGGCGGCCAGCTCGCGGAGCGGCCGGGGCGTCTCGCGGCGGTGCTTGTCGAGCATCGCCGGAAGCGAATCGGCGCGAAACGGCGGCTGCCCGGTGAGCATCGCGTACATCACGCAGCCGAGGCTATACAAATCGCACCGCGGCGAGACGGGCTGTCCCTCGGCCTGCTCCGGGGCCATGTACTCGGCCGTTCCCAACACGCCGCCGGAGCCGGTGAGCCGCTGTCCGAACAGCCGCGCGATGCCGAAGTCGGAAAGCTTGATTTGGTCCTCGTCGGCCAGAAGCAGGTTTGCGGGCTTGAGGTCGCGATGGATCACGCCGTGGTCGTGGGCGTGCCGCAAAGCTCGGGCGATCTGAATGGCCAGGTCGGCCGTTTCGCGCCAATCGAACCGCCGCCCGGCACGCAGTTCTTCCTCGAGGCTCGGCCCGTCGACGAACTCCATCGCATAGAAGATGTAATCGTCCTGCTCGCCGAAGCCGTAGAGCCGCACGATGCCGGGGTGCATCAGTTTCTTGAGCGATTCGATCTCGGCATCGAACCGCTGGCGAAAGCCCGGCTCCGCAGCGAGCGCCGGCGCAAGCACCTTGACCGCCACGCGATGGCCGTGGTCGTCGACGCCCGCAAAGACGGTCCCCATGCCGCCGCGGCCTAGCTTGCGTTCGATGCGATACGGTCCTAGACGCTCCGGTTGCATACCGTTCATGGTAGCACGGCCGGCGGGCGCCCACGAGCGAGGCGAAGACGGAACCGCCCTGATCGCCAACGGGAGCGAGAACACGCCGTCAATTCTTGGCCGCGTGCCGGACCGCGACGCGCCGTTGGCGAGCCTTTACGGCGAGCGTGTCCGTCGTGTCCGGCGATCCGAGTTCGGCGATTGCCGTATCGACCGCAACGGTCCGAGCGGTGCGGCGCCGTGCGATGAGAACCTCTTCGCGTGGCGCGGAAACTCGGTTGCCGGCGGCGGCGCGCACGATCGCACCGGCCGCGGCGCTTGGCGCGGCGGGTAGCGATGTGCCCAACCGGTTACGCAGCGCGATCACGTCGCGGAGATTCAGGATGCCGTCGCGATTGAGGTCGGCCGCCGAGGCGTGCGTCGTCTGGCCGCCGTACACAGCGGCCACGGCCGCGGCCACGTCGGCCGCGTCCACCGCGCCGCTCTCGTCGAAGTCGCCGGCGAGCACATCGAGCGTCTTCGACCACACGACCGCGCCCGCGTTGGCAAGCGAAACCAATACGCGGTCAGCGTCGAGCGGCCGGTCGAACGTCCAGGTCGCCGTTCGCGTCGCCGGGTTGTACGAGAAGGCGTCGATCTGATACGGCGTGCCCGCAGTGCTCGCGATCGACAAGTCGTCGAACCGCACTTCGGCGTCTTCGGCGTATCGCGCGACAAACTGGTCGACGCCGGCGAGCGCCAGATGCTCGGTCGAGCCGTCCATGCCCAGCGGAACGCCGAGCGAGCCCCCCGCATCACTGGCTGAGCCAGTGGCACCCGCTGAGCCAGTGGCACCCGCTGAGCCAGTGCCGCTGCTCGCGCCCGTGCCACTCGCCGATGCAGCGGCTGTTGTCGACCAGCCGCTGCCGCGGACCGCCACTTCGGCCACAGTCGCCGGCTCAATGGGCGACGGCGCGACCGGGGGATCGAAATTGCCCACGATCGGCAGCGCGAACTCGTCTCCGAACTGCGCCAGGATATCGTGCCCGAACGGAATCGGCGTGAACTTGACCACCGGCTGCTGCGTCGTCGGATCGGTCTCGATGCGATCGAGGATCGACACGTGCTGGTCGGTGTCCGGATCGACCGAAATGAGGAAGTACCATTCGCCGTCGGTGTCGGGCGTTGCGCCGCTGCGGTTGGGAACCCAAAGGCCGAGGTCCTCGAAACCGTCCTGGTTCATGTCGGCCGCCACGGGCTTTTCGAGAATGCCGGGGAAGCCGAAGCCGAATGACAGGTCAGCCACGCCGTCCCACTTCAGCACGCCGGGCAGCGCCGCGTTGTACAGGTCGATGTAGAACACGTCGTTCGACCACGTGGCCAGGTCGTCGAAGCCGTCGCCGTTGAAGTCGCCGACGACGGGCGTGCCGCGCATGGCCGTGGCGAGCTGCGCGTCGACGCGATAGTCGTGGTTCGTGTCGAAGTGCCACTTCGTGCCCGTAAACAGGGCCACTTCGTCGCCGTTGACGAGATTGCCGTCGAAGTTGCCCGCCACCGGAACGCCGTTTACCGCGGCCGGCTCGGTATGCACGATGTCGGGCACGCCGTCGTTGGTGATGTCGATTAGCCAGCGATAGCTGCCGCCGGCGAAACCATAGCCGCCGAGCTTGTCGAAGCCATCGGCGACGATCGGCGCCGGAGCACCGCCGGCCGGTTGCGGCCCGCCGTCGCCGGGCGCAGGAGCGGGCGGCGGCACCGCGATCGCGGAAAAGTTCCCCGCGAACAGATTGTCGCTCGTGAAACCGAGCACGTAGGTGATGTCGCGGTTCGTGTAATCGGTGTTGGTCGGATCCCAGCGGTTGTTGCCGTTCGTGTCGATATACACGCTGCCGGCGCTCCAAACGCCGATCTCCGGGCGGCTATCGACGGTAAACCGGGCGACGAATTCTCCGCCCGGCACGCCGTCGCCGCTGGGGAAGTTGGGATTCGGCTGCGGCTCCGCGGCGTTCGATTCGCCGTCGAGCTGCACGCCGGTCGGATCGGTGATCGAGTCGGAAACGAACAGCGTGAACCGGTCGTCGGGCAGCGGCGTGAAGAACTCGAGCACGATGCTGGCCGTGGCGGCCTGGCCGACGACCACCGGATCGTTGACGACGGTGATCGAACGGATCGGGATGATGCCGTTGGCGTCGCCGACGACGCGGTAATGGCCCGGCGTCGACGCGATCGCTACGTCGAGCGCCGGGTACAAGAAACCGGGGAACCGCTCCACCAGGTCGCGGATGCTGATGGTAAGCCGGTCGACCAGCGGCGTCGGGCCATCGGTCTCCGGCTTAGGGGCGAACAGGTTGTACTCGCACTCGTCCCGCTGCGTGGCCGGATTGTCGGTGATGCAAACGTCGGTCACTTGTGGGCCGATATTGTCGAGGTCTTCGATCGTGAAGTCGTAGACGTTGATCGCTTCGGGGGTTTGGCCGCGGACGCGAAGGAAATATGCCATGCCCGTCTCGACGCCGATCGTATGCGTGGCCGCGCCTTCGCCGGGGATCTTGGCGATCGGGTTGCCGGCCGCGTCGTAGGCGTCGATTCGCAGCAGGCCGTCGCCGGGCAGACCGGGATTGCCGTTGGAGAGCGTGCCGATCGGCTCGAACACGAGGCCGAACCGCAGCGTGTCGGTCGTCGTCGCCACGAAGCGATACCAATCTTCGTCGCCGGGCAGGTCGAGCCCGATGCCGAACGGGTCGGTCTCGCCGCCGGGGTCGATGTTCGGCTTGTGCGAGGTCTGTTCGAGATCGCCGAACTCGGTCGCGTTCGGCCGGCTGTCGTTCTGCTCGAGTTCGTCCGAGTGGAACACGACGATGCGGCCCATGCCGTCCGCGCCGGCGCCGCCGATGACGGGATCGAGCGGCAGGATATCGACCCGCTCGACGCCGGCGTATCCGATCGGCGGCAGAAGCCCGACGACGATTGCGCCGCTTTGCTGATCGAGGCTTTGATGATGCCGCACGACGTTGCCGGGCCCTTCGTCCTGGACGACAAGCCGATCGAAACCGTTGGGCGACGCGCCGTCGACGAAGAACGCCAGCGGGGCATTGCCCGCGAGCGGCTCCGGCAACACGAGGAACGTATCGTCGCCGTCGCGGCCGTTGAACACCGCCAGTTCGATCGACGTATCCAACTGAACCGGCAGCAGCAGCGCGCCGGCGGCATTGCGGACGCTGACCGTGCGCGTGCCGCCGCCAGCCACGATCTGATCGCGGCCGTTCGTGCCCTCGACGGTCACGCGGTCGGCGGCCGCTTCGTTGCCGATGAGCAACAGCGCCGCGAACTCGCCGAACGCGAAATCGGTCGCCGCGCCGGCCAACAGCACGCGGCCCGCGTCGGCCGAGAGCGGCGTATACGTGAACTCATCGTCGTCGTCGCCGCCGGCGATCGACAGGCTGGCTCCGTCGACGAGCACGACGTGATCGACGCCGCTGTAGATCACGTCGCCCAACCCGGTTTGCGAGATCGTTGCCGTAGCGGCATCGACGGACACGTCGCCGCCCAGGCCGTTGTACGTGAGGAAGTCGTTGCCCACGCCCGTGTTGACGAACACGTCGATTCCCACGCCCGGGGTGACGTCGATGAGGTCTTCGGCGCTGCCCATCTCCAGCACGACGGCGTCGGCGGCGACCACGTCGTGGATGAACTGCACCTGGTGATCGAAATAGAACAGGGACGTAATGCTGTTGCCGCCGACGACGGTGGCTTCGCTGTTGACGCCGGGGACGTCGTCGCTCAAGAGCGCGAGCGTATCGGCGCCCGTGCCGGTGTTGAACGTGCGGTTCTCGATGCTCGACAGCGGGACCTGCGGATAGACGATGTCGGGCCGAATCGGCGTCGGGCCCGGCGGGTCGGAGTCCTCGCGGAGCGTCGTCCAGACGAACGAGCTGTTGTTGGCCAGGGCCGGAAACGCGAGCACGTAGTCGTTGCCCGCCCGCGGCGCGTTGACGGTGATGCCGTCGGTCCCGCCGAGTCCGACGAACGACATTTCGGAGAAGTTGACGAAGTCGATCGTCGCCGGCGTTGTGCTGCCGACGATCGTTTGGCCGGCCTCGGTGGAGTTCGCGGCGTGTTGGAACGTGAATGCGTCGTTGCCGTCGGTGCCCTCGAAACGGATCGCATCGGCGCCGGCCGGTCCGCCGCCGTCGACGTTGATCGTCGCGAACTCCGTAACGCCGTTGAGCGCGACCGAGATCGTGTCGTCGCCCTGTTCGCCGCGGAGGTTGATCGTGCTGCCGTCGCCAAATCCGCGAAGCGTGGTCGTTACCTGGGCGTCGCGGGCGAACGTGGCCCGCTGCGAGCCGATGCCGGCGAAGCGGATGTCATTGCCGTCGTCGGTGCCGGAGAGCGTGGCGATGGCGGCCCGCGACTCGGCGTCGAGAATGATTCCGCCTTCGACACCCGTGAATTGGAACGACCGCGCATCCATCGAGATCACGGCCTGCGTGTCGTCGGGAAAGATCGGCAGGACGAAGTTCGGCGTCGTGGCGCGGGAGATTAGCTCCAAGAAGTCGTTGCCGTCGCCGCCGTCGAAATAGATGCCCTGCGCGAACTGGATCGCGCCTTCGACGATCAGGCGGTCGTCGCCGCCGCCGCCCTCGATCTGGAATAGCTCGACGCTGTCGATGGTCTTGAATTGCGTCGAGGCGAGGACCTTGGTCTGCCCGTTCGCGCCGGGGGTGGTTTCCTGGACCTCGATGGCGCCGCCGGTGACGGTCAGCGACGCACCGTTGGCGACGATGGCCGGTTGGTTTGCGCTTCCGAGCGCGGCGGTGAACTCGACGACCCACGGTCCGCCGGTGGCGTTGTTGCTGGTGACGGCGACGTTGCCTACGCCGATCGTGCCGAGGCTTTCCAGCGCGGTTTGCACTTCGGCGGCAGAGGCATTGAAACTCACGGTCGCGGTCGCGCTGCCGGCGAACGAGACGGTGAACGAGCCGCCCGTCGTGCCGGGCGGGAGCGTGAGCGTCTGCACTTCGTTCGTGCCGTGGCCGGCGATGACCTCGTCGACCGTGGCGGTCAGATTGCCGGTCAATAGCGACGTGCCCAGGCCGATCGACGTGACGTTCCTTGCGGACAGCGAGCCTTGGAACTCGACGCGGAACTGGTTTCCGCCGAGGCTCGCCACGGCGACGTTGCCGGCGCCGACCGACGGCAATGCCGCCAGCGCCGCCTGGATATTGGTCGCCGTGGCGGCGAGGTTGCCGGCGTTGAACGTAATGGGCGCGGTGATCTGGCCGCCAAACGACGCCAGGAACGTTCCGCCGGTCGCGCCGGGGAGCGAAATCGTCTGCCGCTCGTTGACGCCGGGGCTCGCGACGACCACGCCGATTGAACCGGCGGCGGCGAATGCGCCGGCCAGGTTGGAGCCGTTGCCCACGATGAGCGGCTGGTTCGCGCCCGACAACTCGCCGGCAAACCGCACGTCCCACGGTCCGCCGGCCGCGCTTGGGCTGGTAACTTGAACGTTGTCGAGCGTGCCGATCGAGGCCAGCGCCGCGAGCGCGGTCCGCACCGTGGCCGCCGTGGCGTCGAAGGCGATTGGGCCGGTCGTCTCTCCGTTGAACGTGAGCGTGAACGTGCCGCTCGTCGCCGGCGGAGTCGTCGCGATCGTTTGCACCTCGCCGACGCCGAACGTCTCGGTGACGGATGGCGCGGCGCCGCCCGAGAGACTGACGTCGGCGAAGGTGACTAGCGGTTGCACCGTGCCGGCGAAGGGCCCGATGAACTCGCTGTAGAAACGGCCGCCCGACGATCCGCGGACCGCGGTGCCGGCCGAGGGCAGGATCGTGTCGAGTTGGGCTTTGACGTCGGCGGCCGAGGCGTTGAAGTTCAACGGACCGGTCTGTTGCGCGCCGAATTGCAGTCGGAATTGTCCGGCGGTCGCGCCGCCCAAGTCGACGATCTGCACCTGGTTGGCGGCCGCGCCATTGTTGAACGTCACGACGCCGCCGGTCGCTCCGGCATTGAGGCCGGAAGTGTCCACCGTCATCGGCGGGAAGTTCGTCGACGACAAGCTGCCGAGAAACGCCACGAGCCACGGTCCGCCGGCCGGATTGGCGCTGCTGACCATCACATTCGACGTGCCTCCGATCGAGGAGAGCGCGGCGAGCGCCGCGCGGACTTCGTCGGGCGTCGCGTCGAACGGGATCGGGTCGGTGGTCCGCGAGATCGCGCCGTTGTTGAACGTCAGCCGAAACGTGCCGCTCGTCGCGGCGGAGAGCGAAACTTGTTGCAGCTCGTTGCTGCCGCTGCGGGGGATCGTCTCTAGGGCATTGACGACGTTTCCGCCGGTCAGAGCGGCGGCGTTGCCCGCGATGAGGTTCGCCGAGGCGGCCGCAGCCCCCGAGAGCGACACGTTCCACGGCCCGCCGGGCGACCCGGTCACGCTGACGTTGCCTGCACCGATCGACGTCAGCCCGCCGAGGGCGGCTTGCACCTGCGCGGCGGTGGCATTGTGCGGCAACGGGGCGGTCGTGTCGGCCCCGCCGCCGGCGTCGAACGAGAGCGTGAATGTCCCGCCGGTCACGCCGGCGGGAAGCGAAACCTGCTGCACCTCTGCCGCGGCGGCGGTGGTTTCCGCGACGTTGCCGCTCACTCCGCCCGTGAGCCCGCTGGCGTCGACGGTAAGCGCCGGTTGGTCCTTCGCGCCTTCGCTGTCGCGGAACTCGACGAGCCACGGGCCGCCGATTCCGCCGGTGACGCGGATGTTTCCGCCGGCGATGCCCGCGGCGACGAGGGCGTCTTGCAGGATGTCCTTGTTGGCGCCGGCGGGAATACCCGACGCCGTGTTGCCGCCGAACGAGACGGCAAACGTGCCGCCGGTGGTCTGCGGCGGGAGGGTGATCCGCTGGACTTCGTTGACGCCGGTCGTGGCGCTGCCCTGCGTCGTTTCGGCGACGATGACATCGCCGCCGGCGAGCGTGAGATTGGCGCCGTCGGGCAGAATGTCGAGCACATCTTGATTGGCCAGCGCTCCTTGGAACGCGACGACCCAGGGTCCGCCGGCGGCGTTGCCACTCGTCACCGAGATGTTGGCCGCGCCGCCGACCGTGCTCAATGCAGCGAGTGCCGCGGCGACTTCGGCGGCGGTGGCATTGAAGGCGATCGGTCCGGTCGTCACGCCCAGAAACGCCAGGGTGAACGTTCCGCCCGTGACGTTCGAGGGCATGACGATCGTCTGCACTTCGCTGGCCGTCGCGCCGCCGGGGTTCGGTTCTTCGAAGCTCACGCCGAGCAATTGTCCATTCGGGCCGATCGTAATGCGAATGATGTCGTTCGAGTCGCGGCCTTCGATGAGCAGGCGGTCGTCGTCCGCGCCGCCGATGACCTCGACGT
>QEVJ01000059.1 GCA_003576845.1 Planctomycetota bacterium | reverse complement strand
CCACCTCCGCGGCGTATACCTCAGCGAACCCTCGTGCTGGCAAGCCCTCTGGCAAACCGCCGCCTGACCCCAAGCCACCTACAAATCTGACGCCCACACTGCGCTGCTCGCCGTGGCGTTGCGCTGTATCGCGCGCTCCCTCGTTTACGCGACCGTCGCGCCGTGTTGCTAAAAGCAACGATTCGCCGAGCGGCAACGACGGGACGTGACGGAGCCGGGGCGATGCGCAAGCGACATTGCCGGTTGGGTTAGAAATAAGTCGGGCTCGTCTTCGCCGTTCTTCGTGCCAGCACGGCGCTTGCTAGCTTCGAAAACGGCCCGACAACTGCCGACCATCGAATTTGCTAGGACTCCGGGGGCACGGCCGCCGCACCTGCAAGGTTCTCGCCGAGCGACATCAGCCAGCGTTCGCCTTGCGCCTCGATGACCACGTCGGCAGCGTCAATGTCCACGACTCTACCCTGAAAGTCTCCCACCGCGATCGACTCGCCTTTACCCAGCCTAAGCGTCTTGCCCTGAGCGCGCAGCGTGAACCACGCCTGTCGCTTTCGACCGTCGTCGGTGACGGCGGTCAAGAAGACGTCGTCGATCGTGTCGGTGTCGCCGCCGCCGATTCCAAATAGATCGCGTCGCACGATCGCATCGTAATCGGCGAGTCGGACGGACATCCACTGCGGATCCGGGTTTCGATCGAGCGCCTCCTTTGGTTCGGCGCCCGGCACGATGAGCGCTTCGACGGCTAACGAGAGATCCAATGTCCCCTGGCCAACTAGAGGTGTGACGGTCAAGGATTGGATCTGGTGCAGGTGGTTCGCGCGATAGAATTCGTATAGTAGTTTCGCCAATTGCTTGAGCGTGCCGCGCCCGCGCACCGAGAAGGAAATCGCTTGCAAATCGCCCTGGCGGCGTACCGGATCGGCCGAATCGACAGTGCAGCCGACCAGGCCAACGCGACCGACGACCTCGAGCAGCCAGTTCTGATATATGGATCGCGCGCGCAACGAGTCCGAGGGCAGAGACTTCGCTTGCCATACGGATAGCGAATCTATGGCTCGCCGGGACCGTCGCAGTTCCGCTTCGCGGCTTTCGACATCCGACGTCAATCGGTCGATACGATCTTGCCGAGACTGCAGCGGAGTCGCAACGAACGACTGGTACGCCCAATCGCCGCAATAAAAAAACGCGATCGCCCCGGCGCCGATCATCAAGATGCGTTCGCGGTTGGTTTTCACGATTTGGTTCCCTTGCGATTCAAAAACGCGCCGGCAACCGATGCGCCGCGATTGCCGCTCGTGTTGCGATCAATGCGAGCGGGTCGCCGTCCCCGACGCCGTTGGCATTGCCGGCCGCTCGCGCTTGGGCACGAACAGCGACGTCTCGAAATGCCAACCGAAAGGTCCGCCTGCTTCGCGCTGATAGATGTTGCGACTGCGGGGCTCGTCGAAAGGACCCCGCAAGTTTTGCTCCATTTCTCGGACGCCATCCGCGGTTCGAGCCGCGCCCTGCAAGTCAATAATGCCGCCCTTGCCTTGGCCTTGCCCCGCGGTTAACCGAGCGATGGTCATTTCGCGTGCGCTCGGAAACTCGGCCGACAGCGTGCGCAGCTCGTTCAACCAGCAGATATCGGTCGCGAGCCACTGCTCGATGGCCCGCGCGGTCTTGCGCGGCTTTGCCGCGCGGTCGAGCAATCCGTCGAGTTGCTGGCGCCGTTGGGCCAGTTGCGAGATTTCCTCGTCCCGTTCGGCAAGTTGAGCCCAGGTCTGGTAGGCAAATAGCAGAACGATGAAACTCGCCGCCGCCGCCGCCAGGGCCGATCGTCGACGCCGATTCGCCGGCCGCGGCGGTCGGCGAGGGTGAAGCAGGTCCACGGGCTGCGAGGCGCCGGAAACCTCGCGGCGCAACATGCCCACGAGCGGTGCGAATCGTCCAACCGCCAGAGATTTTCGATCGGCCGATTCCACGAGCTCCTCGAGCGGATCGATCAAAACGACCTCGCAACGAAACGACTGCCGCAACTCGTCGATCGGCGTCGCGGAATCGCGTTCGTCGCCGAAAACGACGACTCGGTCGATGCCCCTGCCTTCTTCCAAGTGGTGCTGCGCCGCCGCGGCCGTGCGGCATACCTCGACGGCGAGCCGGTTGCGGAATTGCTCGGCATCGCCCTCGGGAATGCGAATGGTCCGCCAGCACACGATGCGGTCCTGCAAGTACACCGCGATGTCGGCTTCGCAGTGGAATGGAACCACCGTCAATACGGCCCCACTTGTCGGCGCGACGTTTTCGCAAACGGCCAACAAATTGGCGACCGGTCGGAACACGAGCTGCGCGCAGACGAGGCCGGCTTGCGAAAGCACCGAATGCACCTGTTCGCCCGACGCTCCCACAAGCGCGAACGCGGCGACGCGGCGCGATTGGCCGGTATCTGCATCGAGAGGCAGGAAGTCGATTGGGTCATTTTCGCCGACCGACGTCAATTCGCCTAACACTTGGGTTCGGACGAGCTGAGGCAGTTCAGCATCGCGAGCCGGCGGCAACGTCAGTTCGACCGTTTCGACGTACCGGCGGTCGATTCCAACGATCGTTTTCGATCGCTGCTTGCCCAATCCTTCCGCTGCTTTTCGGATTGCGGCGACAATCGCCTCGCGCTCGTCGTCTTCGGTTTGGGCGCGCGTCTCAATCCGCGCGCAAACGGCTTGCGCCGAGACGACCTTGCCGGACCGGATCTCGGCAGACAATAGACGGACCTCTCGCGCATCCCAGTCACATGCGAGTAGTCGTGCCATGCGTTGCCCTCCAATGAATTCCCCGCCGTTCCCGGCGAGTCGTATCCGATTCGGCAAATCCGATTTGGTCGGGCGCAAATCCGGTCCCCAGCGGACGCAGATCTTTCCAGGTAAGGCGGCGTGCCGGACGGCTTGCGGCATCGATCGCTACCTCGACACGATAATCCATCGCCGACGAAGGCATGAAGGCGACGATCTGGCCGCGATAGACGTCGCCGCCACACGTGATGAACGGCCACAGAGTTTTTAGTTGCTTCAGATCCATCAACCCTTCAACCAACAGCCACGTGGCGTATCGCCGTGGAGAATCGGCGCCGCTTTCAGCCGGCTCCGCCGACTGCCGCGCGGCGATTTGGTCCGCCAACGCATCGCCGATGCTCGGCAACGCCCGCAATACGTCCCGCGGCGCTTCGTTGATGTTGATGCGGCCGGGGATCGCGGATCTGGCGTCCGTCGTGGCAAAGTCCAGGAATCGAGGCAACGTTTCGCGGAGCGATTGTGGGTCCGTCGTCAACGGACTTCGCAAGGTTCCCCTCTCGTTGGCGCCCAAAGGCACCTCGACAAAGGCGTCAACCAGGTCGAGCACGCCTTCGATGTTATGCCGCGGAGGAATGGAAGTATCGACGCGCCAATCCGTGACCGAATTCCCGGCGCTTGCGGAGATGCGACCATATTGTCGATAGGCGACCACAAAGTCGGCGACACTACGGCCCAACGCAGCCAGCAGCTTCGAATGAACCTTGGCGAGATCGGGATCGTTGAGGAACAGACGCGGTTCTCCTTCGGGCGTTGCATTTCGTTCGGCGCCGACCAGCGTCAAGAGCGACGACCACGGCAGATCTTCCGAGCCGCGCCGCCAACCGTCGATTTGCGGACCTTCGGCTTCGGGGGGAAAATCCGGAATGTAGTTTCGGTCCGCGTCGACTCCGTACCATAACTCAGGCGAGGAACCGCGCACGAACATCAATTCTTCGATGCACGGCGGAATCCCATTCCGCGGCGACCTGCCGTGCGCGGCATCGCGGTAGTCGTCGACCTCGGCTCCGTATTCGCGGCGCGAGGAATCGTCGTCGAGCCAGTCGAGCAACGCGTCGGCGATGGCAGGCGTCATCCTAGGCAATCGCAATAACGCCTGTCGGGCCACCCCGGGGCTTCGCCGATCCAGTTCCAAGAGCGCGACCAGGTTGAGCTTCGCCGATTCGTTTTCCAAACCGAAACGCAAGACGCCGCCCGTTGTCGACCTCGTGGGCGAAACCACGCTGAATGCCAGGAGATCATCTTTCGACTCCGAGTCCCCAACGGCGATGGCGCGAAACAGTTCCTCGTTGTCGACCAGACCGCCCCGGTGCATTCGTTCATCCGGTGTCCGTTCCAATGCGTCGACAATCCATGCTTCGGCGGAGGCTGCTGCGTTGCGCAAACGGACTTCGTCGCCGTGAAGGCGCACGGCCTTATTCTCCGCCAACATCAGTTCCGCAAACGTGAACGCCCCCAGTCCAATCATCGCCACGGCAACCAGGATTATGACGAGGATGAACCCCCGGCGAGTCGCGTGCGGCGCGGACGCCGATCCCGGGCGAGAACGTTCGCGTATCGGCGGTGTTCGAGACGTTTTCATCTATCGTCGACGCCGTCCCACGAGGATTCGTGTGTAGAAGGACTTTTCGCGGAGTTCGACGACATGTCGGACCCGTCTAGGAACAGCAACCGCCGCACCACCTCATCGCCTGTCGTTTGACCCACCGAACGCGCCGATTCGGCTGCCCCTTCGCCGGCGGACGTCGGCGCCGCGGCGGCGGCGATTTCTCGCTCTGCGATGGTCAATGTCACCTCGATCGCCCGCGGCAGTTCACCGCGAGATCGCGTGCTCCAACGGTCGTGCCAGCGTTCGCCGTCAAAGTATCGAAACTCCAACGCCGAAATTCGAGGCCCAATATCTTCGGACTCCGATGAGGCCGTCGCCGCCGCGGCCGGCAAGCTTGCGGATACGGTCGGTTCGGCTGGACTTCCAATATCTCCGCCCCCCGCACGGAATTCGATGTGCGAGCGTGGATGAAATGCCCGAGGCCGGGGCGCCGCCGCGTTGTCGCGAAACGGAGCCTCGGTTCGCACGAATCGAGGTTCGCTTCGGCGTTCGGCGCGAAGCGTTCCCGGGAGGCCAAACGAGAGATCGCTCGCCGTAGCGTTTCGTTCCGAATCCAAGTCTCCGTTCGCAATTCGATCCACGTCGCCTTGCATTTCGTAGGCGACGGTCATCAGTTCCTCCACGAACTCGCCGTGCATTTCGCCCGCGGCGTCCCGTTGCTCGAAGTCAGCGTCGTACCGTACCGGTTTCGATCGCAAGACCAGAAACCGCAACGCGGTCCGATCGCCGATCAACTCTCCGGTGGCTCGAACGTCGGTACGATTTGAAGGAGCCGAGCCAGGCGCTGGGCGATACACCGGAATGCAGCACGCAAGATCGTCTGCAAGGCGACTTAATGCACTTCGGGCCAACTGCGCTCGCTCGGTCCTTCGCCCACCAGCCTCGAAGAACCGAAAATGGGTGTCGAGCATGGACCACAATAGCATTACCAGGGCGCCAACGAGCAGCAGCGCAACGATGACCTCGAGTAGCGTGAACCCGCCGGCGCATCGGGTGCGGTCGGCGGCAACCATTCTCGATCGCGTCATGGCCCAACCTCCACGGACGCGCCGCGCCGACGAACGGTTAGCGGCCGCGATCCATTTATGCCCTGAAGATGCGCGCCGGACATCTCGTCGTCGCCCACGCCGCCAACGGTCCAACGTGTTATCGAGTACTCGAGCGTCCGGCGGCCAACCGTTTCCGTGCCACGTACCGATACGGTTACCGCTCGAAGCTTCGAATCTGGAACTGGCTGGATCCGCACCGAGTATGTCCAATCCGGAGCCTCCGGAATCTCGACGCCGTCGACTCGCTCGAGCGGCGCGACGCCGCTAAGCATTTCCGCAAGCCGGTTCTCGCACAGGTTTTGGGCTTCGGTCAGGTCGCGGGCCGCGTCGGCGTGGCGCCGACCGATTCCGACTAGCTCTCCCAATAGGATCGCGCAAGCCGTGAGAATACCGATCGCCAGCACGACCTCTAGTAGGGATAGCGCGGATCGGATTGCCGGTTTCATCGTCGGGCCTGATTGTCTTGGCGTGCGGCGGTCCTCGCCTCGCCGATCGTGACGATTCCCGTCAACCCATGTACCCCGACGTCGACGGTTGCGCCTTGCTCGTTGGTCAAACTCAAGCGCGCGTCGTTGCACGTGCCATTGGGAAGAAATGGCGGCAATTCAACCCACTCGGCATTTTCGGCAGTTTCGGACTCGTGGGCCTCGCGAGCGCTCCCCTCTCGAACCGCCGGCCGGATCGACGCTCGCGGGGGATTTGCATTCGGCAAGGCGCCTTCCCTAATCGATGCAACCCGGTCATCGACGGGCGCGAAAGCGATGCTCTCGGGAAGCGACTCTTCGATCGTGGCGCCCGTTCGTTCGCCCGGCGAGTCTCCGTGCGCTAGTCGACGCGGACTTTCCTGGTCTTCATCGTTCCAGCGGTTCTTCTCGACTAGATAACGCCGGCCTCCGAATTGTGGACCGATCGTAAAATCGCCCCCGCCTCGCCGATAGGAGAAAACCTGGGTTCGTCCGGTCTCGATGGCGCGTAGTCGCGCACGCATCAACTCGACGCGGACTTGCTGCGCGGCCTTTCGTAACTGCTCGTAACCGTGAGCTGCGCGCAGACGCGGCCACGCCATACCGAACAGCGCCGTCACGATTCCCAGGACGACCAACATCTCCATTTGAGAGAAACCGCTTTTGCGCCCCCGCCAAATACGAACCGTAAACATCGTTCCGCTCCGTTGATTCGAGCAATACGTTCCCATCGTCGGTTGCGCGACGGGAACTCAATCGCGACTCGATGTCGTCGACTCGTCCCGCTTCTTCCAATTGACGATGTCGTCGTCCGTACCATCTTCGCCGTCTGGCCCGAGCGACCAGAGGTCCGGAGAGTCGCCCTGGCCCTGTTTCGGCGGAAATTCGTAGCGATAGTCGTTGTTCCAGGGGTCTTTCGGAAGGTCGGGGGTATCGAGGTAGGGTCCGTCCCATTGATTCTTTTCGTCCTCGGCGGGTTTCTCGATAAGCGACGCCAATCCTTCCTCCGACGTCGGAAATTTGCGCATGTCTAGCGAGTACCTCTCGAGCGCCGCCTTAAACAACCCCAGTTGCGCTTTCGCCGTACTGATGTCCGATTTCTTCTGCGTCCCCAGGATGCGCGGCCCCACGAGCGCCATGAGGGCCACGAGTATCGCGAGCACCAACAGCATTTCCATGAGCGTAAAGCCGCGAGTTCGGCGCCGAGTTTTGTTGCGAGTCGATTTCATCGATTGTCCTCCGCGAAAAAGAATTGCGAACCGTCCCGGAAACAGATACTCAGCCCACGGTGGCGCTCATCTCGAATACGGGCAACAATAGCGCCATGAGCACGAACAGGATGATGCCCGCCATAATCAACAACATGAGTGGTTCCAGCATGCGGACCATCAAGTCGAGCCTTTGGCTCGTCTGCCGATCCATGCCGTCGGCGACGTTGATCAGCACGTCGTCGAGATTGTTGGATTCCTCGGCCACGCTGATCATCGCCATCACCGGCCGAGGGAAGAGCCCGCATTGGGCCAGCGGTTGCGTGAGCCGGTTGCCGGAAGACACGTTCTGGGCGGCATCGCGAATCGCCTTTTCCAGCAGCCGGTTACCCGTCGACTCGCTGCTAATACGCAGCGCTTTGAGCAGGGGTACGCCGTTGCGGAGCAATGTGCCCAAGACTCGGCAGAATCGCGATACGGCGAATCCCAGGAAGACTGGACCGGCTAACGGAATACGTAACTTCCAAAGGTCGATCAAACTCCGCCCTCGCGGAGTAAGCGCCTGTTTCCGCAACAGCCAAGCCGTCCCTCCGATCGCTAGGGCGACGAATAACCCGTAACGCCCGAGTACGTTGCTCAACCACAACAGGGCAACCGTCGCCCACGGCAAACCGCCCCGTGCCTCCAAGCGGGCGAAAAGCTCGCTGAACTTGGGCACGAAAAACACGAGCAATACGATCGTGACCGTAAAACCCGCGATGGCGAGGATCACGGGATACGTCATGGCGCCGAGCACCCGGGCTTTAAGGGCTTCTTGCTGTTGTAGAAATGCCGCCACTCGCTTGAGGGCATCTTCGAGGAAGGCGCCTTCCAGCCCAGCCCGAATCATGCTGATGGTGAGCTCGTTGAACAAGTCGCCGTGACGCGCGAGAGCTTTGTCCAATGTCACGCCTTCTGCTACCTGATTGCGTACGTCCTCGAGCACCTCAGTCAAGCGCGGGGGCACCGCATTGGCCGCCAGGACGTCGAGCGCTTTGAGCAACGGCACGCCGCTGGCGAGCAAGTCCGACAATTGCGTCAGGTTCGTCGACAGCACCTGCGTCTTGATGCGGCGAGAGAACGGCTTGGGAAACCGGGCTGGTTCCGCCGCGGTTACTTCCAACGGAAAGAGGGATTGCTCCCCCAAGGCGCGAAAGGCATCGCGCTGGGTGTTCGCAGTCAATGTGCCGGCTATGTCGTCGCCGGCGAACGTGCGTGCTCTGTAAGCAAATTCAGGCATCTGCCTCCTCCTTTCGCACACCGAGCTTCGCGGCGTCGCGTCGTAACCCGGGCGACGAGCGGCACATGGGTTACGGGCGAACGCCGTCGCCTCCACACATCGTCAATCGCATTTCGTTACCCTAAGCACCTCGTCGAGCGTCGTGCGTCCGGACAGCACGTGTCGCCACCCATCCTGGCGCAACGTCCTTAAGCCGTTGCGCATGGCCGCCTGCTTGACGACGTTCGACGGCAATCGTTCGCCCGCCAACCGCCGGACCTCGTCGTCGACGACGAGCAGTTCGTAAAGTCCGGTTCGCCCGACGTATCCGGTTCCGCGACATTGACGACATCCCTTGGCCTGAAACACGGGCGTGCCCAGGGCTCGTAGCGCTTCGTGAGGAAAATCCTCGGGCAGGCTACGATGGTCGGGTTCGCAAGGGGCCCGGCACTCGCGGCATAGAGTGCGCACGAGACGCTGGGCGAGCACGCCTTCGACGGTGCTACTAACCAGAAACGGCTCGACGCCCATATCCACGAGCCGCGTAAATGCGCCGGCGGCATCGTTCGTGTGCAGCGTGCTGAAAACCAGATGCCCCGTGAGCGACGCTTGGATGGCGTTTTCCGCGGTTTCGAAATCGCGAATTTCGCCGACGAGCACGACGTCGGGATCGTGGCGTAGAATACTCCGCAAGCTGGCCGCAAACGTTAGCCCGACTTTGGCATTGACCTGAATCTGATTGATTCCATCGAGGTGATATTCGATCGGGTCCTCAGTCGTGATGATCTTGGTTTCTTCGTCCCTGATTTCGTTCAGCGCGCTGTACAGGGTCGTGGTCTTTCCCGAGCCGGTGGGCCCCGTAACCAAGACGATGCCGTGAGGGAGCGCGATCAGACGGCGAAATGCCCGATCGGTTTCTTCGTCCATCCCGATTCCCCGCAAGGAAAACTGCATGCGTTCCTTGTCGAGGATGCGCATGACGATGCTTTCGCCGTACAGCATCGGAATGATCGAGACGCGAATATCCACTTCTCGGCGCGAGACCTTAAGCTTGATCCGGCCATCCTGCGGAACTCGGCGTTCGGCAATGTTCAGATGGGCCATGATCTTCAGGCGGCTGACGATGGCCGCGTGGAACTTGTTCAATTCCGGCGGCGCTGGTTGCGGTTGCAGGACGCCGTCGATGCGGTAGCGTATCTTAATTCCCGACGCTTGAGCTTCGATGTGAATGTCGCTTGCGCGGGCCTCGACGGCCTCGGTGAGAATCTCGTTCACTAGGTTCACGACCGAGGACTGTTGCGCGGCCTGGGCAGCCTCGGAATGATCCCACGCAATCTCTTCGAGTAGTTCGACGTCGTCCGCCGCGTCGCCGCGTTGTGCCAACAACCCATCGACCGTCTCGGCGCCGACGCCCAAACGCGATTTAATCAGCTTGCTCAACTCGTCCGGGCGCGCGAGCACCGGCTCGACGGGGCAACGCAGCCTCGCGCTCACCGCGTCGAGGGCATGCAAGTCAAACGGATTTGCCGTGGCGACGAGTAACGTCTCGCTTCTCCAGCCAACCGGAAAGACCTGGTGCCGGTGAACCAAACTCGAAGGAAACTGGTTCAAGATCGCAGCGTCGATTTCGACGGCGCTCAGATCGATCGTCGCCATTCCGAGGCTGTGCGACAACATCTCCCAAGCCTCGTCTTCGCTCGTTGCGCCGAGGTCGATGACGAAGTCGGCCGGTAAGGCCGAAGCTTCCAAAGCGGAACGAGCACGCGCCAGTTCCTCGGGCGTCAGCCGCCGCGGCAGGATTTGAGTTGGAGGCACCGTCATGAAATACCGAGCCCGAATCGAGATTGCGAACGCACTCCCATCCCTTCAACAGGAATGCGGCGTCGCAACCGACTCAAGAAGCCGCTTGGATTGATCCAGAGCGACTTACAATCTAGGTGGGTACACCCGGTTTGTCGGGTGCGATTTGACACGCGCTAACCACAAGGCCTCTATGTTAGGACCGAGAACGGCAGCACGCGGCGGGCGGGAATTACGGCAGGTGATGTCGACAGGTCGGCAACTTCGGGTAATGAAATCGCCACCAAACGACGCATCGACTATAGTGGATGCGATTTGTCGCGTCAACCCGAACACCAATCCCGTTCTTCGCAGCTTCGCACGGTTTCGCATTTTTGGACAAGGACAGCGCGAGGTTGGACCTGCGGTTTACAGAGTGCTCGTTCGCACGTGCAACGCTTACGAACGTTAAGTCTTTGCTCGTCTACGATTAGCTCAACGGCCGCGGAAGTAGTGCGATTTTTTTCGGGGAGTTAAAGATGTTTATTGCTTTACGCCGCTTCGCGCATCGCGCGCTAGTCGCCGCGCTCGTCGTGGTTAGCGGCTTCGAGAACGCGGCGCTTTGCGAACGACCGGAACCTTCCCCGGCGCCAAAGCTCGTGCGATACGTTCGCGGTTTGATCGAACGACACGATCGCGATCGAGACGGGATCATTTCGTCTCAGGAGTGGATCACAATGAACGGAAAGCCGAAATTGGCTGACGCCGACGGCGATGGTCGCCTGACCTTCGAAGAACTACTGCGGCACGTTGCGTCGTACGCGCGGTCGCGGAGGTTGAGGCGAACGGAGTCCCAACCCCGCGAAAATTCGCCGAATTCGCTCGCGGCCGAATTAGCGTCGGCGGACGTGGAGAATCAAGAAACGCCGCGGTCGATTCGCGGTGCTACCCAAGAATTGCCGGCAACGAAAACGAATGGCGCCTCGGTTCGTCGATTCACCGTGCCAGAGTCCGCGTTGCCCGGTGGCCTGCCCGATTGGTTCCTGAGCAACGATGCCGACGGAGACGGTCAACTGACGATGGCGGAATTCGGCCCCGGGTTTACGTCCGATCGGCGGCGAGATTTCGCACGCTACGACGACGGCGACGGTGTGTTGACGGCGGAGGAGTATTTGCGCGGGGCAGGAACGGACGGGAACGGACGGTGAGCGCCTGGCGTCGGCAACGATTCTAGCGTCACCTCACGGCCGCGAGTCGCGCCGGGCGCGTTCCTTCAACACCGCATTGAGCGCTTCCTGCATTTGCTTGGAACTCGTCGTTCGCAAGGGAACGACGCGTAGCGCGTGGTAGTCTTTGCTGGCTGCGGCGCCGTCGAGCGTCTCGACAAGTTGCGAGACCTCCGCGAGTAACGGAGTCGGCGCCATCACGACGAGCGCATTGACGCCCTCGTCGACGCTCATCGTCAACGCGGGACCGGCGTTGCTTGCATTGATTTGTTGAATGAGTGCTGCCAATTGCGGCGGCGTATTGGCGGGGACCGGCAGCGGAGTGCGGCCGCTTGCCGCCGCGAGCTGCGCCTTGTATACGTCGCGTACGACGGCTTCGATGCGGCTGGCCTTCGTATTCCGCACGGGGATCAGCTTTGGCTTCATCGCAGTCAGCGAGTCGATCGCGACGCCTGAATCGAGTACTTCGATGAGTGCCGCGATAGCCGCGCGTTCCGATCGGCTGGCGTGGACGACGACCGCGTTGAGGCGATCGTCCGGGACCACGACGGGGCCGGCCCCTGCGCCGCGTCCGGAGGCACTATCGTCGCGGAATAGTTGCCGAATCGTCTCCGCAACGTCTCTCGCGGCCGCGTTCTTGAGCGGGCGAATCAAGTAGTTCCCCACTTGACGGTCGCTCTGTAACGATAACGCACGAAGCAGCGACTCGAGCTGGTCCAATGCGTCGAGGTCGTCCGAAGACATCGCGACCGCGCCTTCGCGCGGCGCGATGATGACGGGTGGCAAGGAGTCCGCCGGCAGAGGCCGCGCCGATTCCTTCGATGGCGGCGACGATTCGCCACTCGCCCCGGCATCCGGTTCATCGGTACGGTCGCTCTCAACGCCTAAAGCGGTTACCGAAACATCTGCCGGCGATGGATTCGGCCGCGAATTCGGAGGGAAACTGCCGCCGGTTGGCGGAGCGTCGTCTTCTTGAGTGCGCGTCAAAGCGGCGGCCACCAAGTAGCCTCGGGGCCCGTGGAGTCGTCCCGCCGTCAAGGTGGGATTGTGGAAGCGTACCGGTGGGACGGCGGATGACGCACGCGGGTCCGCCGGCGCTTCATTGTCCCGGTCGAGAGGCGGATCATCTGCCGGTTCCGTGGCGCGCGGAGGGACCGCCGGGAGCCGCGGATGCTCGTCGATCGAGGGTGCGACCAGTAGCGAGTTCTTTCGCAGTAGCGGCCAGATGCGTTGAATCTCCGCAATCGCGGCCGGTGCATCGCCGGAAAACGGGACCACGCGCAGGGTGCGGCGGTCGCGACCGCCGCTGCGGTCGAGTTCCGTTTCACCCATCTTCGTCAACAACGATCTGACCAGAGAAATCTGTCCCTTGGTTCCGTGCACGACGATTTGCTGGAGAGCAGCATCGGCATTGATGCGCGGTCCGGTTGCTTTGCCGCCGACGCCCTGAGAGTCGAATAGACTTCTGGCGGCGTTCGCGGCAACGTCGGCTTCGAGCACTTCGAGTCGCAATACCTCGACCTCGGCGTCCTCGCCCGCCAATTGCTCGATCGCCGATTCGGCGAGCCGTTGCTGGCGGGACGTGGCGACGACGATCAATTGCTGGCCGGACGAATCGAGCGTCAATTCGACCTTGGCTCCATCGCGTTCCAACAGTGTGGTTAGAACCTGCTTCACGGACGCTGGATCCGCTCCCCGCAGCGGATACGACTTCATCTGCATCGCGTCGGTCGCATCGGCCCCAACGTCCGCCTCGGCAATCAGTTTTTGGATGGTATCGTGTTGTGAGGCGTTCGCCAGCGCCATCAGCTTCTTCGTGTTCGGATCGACGCTCAACTGGACCTCCGGGCGCTGCGCGAACAGGCCGCGCAATAACGTCAGCAGACTCGTGGCGTCGGCGTTTCCGAGCGAATGAGATCGAAGTTGCAGTCCGTCTTCGGGGCGATCGTCCGAATCCATTTCGTCGAGCGTCGCCTTGATCTTGGCGTGATCCTCCGCAAATGCGCTGACGACCAGACCGCGATTGCGAGCATCCAGCGTGATCTGGGCGGACGGCGCCAGTGTCGCCAACGCCGTTAGCGCTGCCTGAGGATCGACCGACCTGAGCCGATATGCCTGAGCGGTGCGCTGGGGCACTTTTTGCTGGGCGTCGGAGATGACCTTGCGAATCGAGTCCTGCTGCCCGGGTTCTGCCCAAACCAGCAAGTTTTGCCCGGCTGCGTCGGCGGAGTACTTCGCACCGTTTAACCCCAGGGAATCGAGAATCGGAACGAGCGGCGCCGCCGGGATTCCTTTGAGCGGGTATACGGCGAGTACGCCCGTGCCCGCGGGCAAATCACTGGCCTCGACTTGCTCCACGGCCGCGCGAATCAGCGCGAGGTCCTCCTCGCGGGCGACGGCAATCAGCCGGCTGCCGTCGCTGCTGGCCGTCAAACGGGCCGTCGGCACGAGCGGCCCAATCGCCGCTACGAGGCCGGCTGCGCCCGAGCCGCGCAAAGTGTGAATCGCCAGGCGAGTTTGGCCGACGTCGCTACGCCCCGACTCGAAACGCCGCAAGGCATCGCCGATCGCGGCGTGGTCCGCTTTCGATGCGAATGCAACCACGGCCTCCGCTTTCGCATCGCCGACCAGCGTCGCGTCCGGCGCCAACTCCTTGAGCGCGGAAAGCAACGTCGCGGGATCGATGCCGCGCACGGGATAGGACATGAGCTGCCTTTTCGTTCCCTCGGGCGACGCCACGTCCATCTGATCGATGGTCGACTTGACGACGGCCTGAACGGCCGGAGCCGCCCAAACCGTGATGCGTCGCGATTTCGCGTCGAGCACCAGTTGCGTTCCCGGCAACAGCGACTGCAATACCGTCTGCACGCTCGCGGGATCGGCGGCGTGGATCGGGTACACGACGACCTGATACTTTTCATCCGGCGCGACGTCGTGCTTGAGCTGCGCGAGCAGTTGCCGGATCGTCTCGTGCTGCGAAGGCTTTGCCCAGATCGACAACTCGCCTGGCTCCGCGTCGCTGATAACGCGGATGCCCGGCAACTCCGCCGTAACCGCGTCGAGCACCGCGTTGAATCGCTTACGCTCGGCGGGCGTAACCGGGTACACTTCGAGTCGCTTCTTCTCGTCGGGCGGCATAGCCGCGAGAATCCGGTCCAAGACCGCCTTCAACGTAGCGTGATCCCACGGCGCGGCGAGCACGAGCAGTTGCTTTGCATCGGGATCGGCGACGATTTGGGCCTTCGGCACAAACGTCTGCAGCATCGTTACGAGACTCGCGGAGGGTGCTTCCTTGGTGGGATAAACTTGAAGCGATTCGTTTTGTGGGTCCGGCTTCTCGGGCCGAAGTTTCGCCAGTGTCTGGGCGATGAGCTCGTGATCGCGGGCCGAAGCCACCGCGACCAAACTGCGCGTCGGTGCATCCAGCGAAAGCTTGGCGCGAGGAACGAGCCCCTGCAACAACGTCAAGGTCGTGGCGGAGTCGAACTGGCCGAGGCGATAGACCTCGGCGGTCGACAAACCCGCGTCGGTAGCTTGCCGGCTCAAGCGACGCAGCGCGTCCTGGAGCGTCTGGAGTTCGTCGGGGGCGCCGAAAGCCACAACCTTGCTCGTGGCCGCATCGAAGGTCATCCGCACGTTCGGGACCAAGGGCTGGAGCGCGGCGACCAATGCCGTCGGATTCGGGTCGTCGACGGCGTAGGTTTCCAACCGTGGGTGTTTTTCCGGGGGATTCGTGGCTTCCATCCGATCCAAAATGCTCTTGATAACGGCCTGTTGGCTCGGCGGCGCCAACACATTGATCTGATCGGCCTTCGCATCCAAAGCCAACGGCAAAGTCGGAAACATCGTCTTGATCACTTCCACGGCCGTCTTGGGGTCGGCGGCGCGGATCGGGTATACCGCTACGACCGATGCCTCGGGCGGCGCGGGTGCCGGGGGCGGTGGCGGCGCCGGTCGCACCGGCGGCTGCGGAATCGACTCGATCACGACACCGACGGCACGCATTACCCCCGCGGTGTCGGTCACGACTACCTGGCGGGTTAAGGCCAGCATCGTGCTCTTGCCATGTTTGCCCAACAAGGGCGAAATCTCCTTGACGACGGATTCCGGATCGCGGTTTCCAACCGAAAACTGCACGGTGACGAATTCGTTGTTGCCGCGTTTTTCGAGTTCTTCGAGCGTCACGCGAGGTACGAGATTGTCCGGAATACCCTGGGCCAGATTCACGACTACGAGCATCCTGTCCCGTCGGATGAGCGTAAAGCCCTTCGACAACAGCACGCCGTTTAGCAAATCGATCGATTCGACAACGGAGTATTCGCGGCGGTCCGAGTAGTTGAAGGTCCCGGGCGGCGGCGCGTCGAGCACCAGCGAAAGGTCCGCTTGCTCGGCAAACCACTCCAGAACGTCCACCCATTTCTGAAAGCGGAAGTTAAATCGCAACCGCGGCTCAGCCTTGGGCGCGTCCGCCGCGGGCGGCATTGCTTGCTCCACGGGCGGTTCCGGATCTGGTTTGGCGGACGGCGTCGGGGCAGGTTTTTCGGTGGACGAAGGAGCTTTCGCCTCGCTCGCGGGAGGCGCGGCCGAAGCGTGCGCCGCCAACCCCAAGACGACCGCCGCAAAGCCGGCGATTACCGAGGTCGGAAATAAAACTGACCCGATTCTCTCGCCAAAAGTCAAGTCGTTCACTTTCACGGCCTCCAACATGGAACGTGCTCGACTGCGCATAGGTTCAGACGCTTGCGCACTCCCACGCGAAATCGAGGGCGGACATCGCCCAATGCGCATTGTAATTTGGGTCATCTCGCTCTCGCCAGCGTACTCCGCGGCTTCGAAGACTTCTGAGACTATGAATACCAATGAATTTCGACTGGGAATTGTAAAAACGCGCCGCCGCAAGCTTCGCGGAATTGGGGCGGAGTCCAGGCAGCGAATGAGATGCACGTGTTCGATTCGCTATCGCTCGGTTCCGCCCTATGCCGCCAATGCACGTCAAGGCACCGTCGATTAACGAATCGTTCTCGCGTGGGGGCAGCGGGGTCGCGGTGCGCCATACCGCACGCTTTCTATTTCCGCCTAGCGGGTATTGGGGCTACGTTTACCTACACGATTCGCGCGAGGCGGTTCGCGCGGTTCTATTGGTCGGCGTTGACGTGTCGGGTACGCTTCTGCGCGAGGTTCGTGGCGACGGCCTATGTCTTGTCAACGAGCAAGACGAATCTGGGACCGCCCAAAACCGTTTGGGAGAGCGGTCGCGTTTAGCCGACCAGCACATCGTCAACGCTTAGTCTTCGGATTAGCCGGCGGGCGCTAGCCCCGGTTGATGCGGGAAAATAAACGGGGCGCTAGGGCCCGGCGGCTGATGGATCGCGACCCGAATTCCTGGGAATGACAAAGCACTAGCGCGTGGCGAGTCACATTTAGCGCGTCGAGCTTAAGCGTGAAGCACTCTTTCGTCTTATTGTTCGCGCCTTCCAGCCGACCGGTGGAGATCGGTTCTTGCTTCTGCGGGAATTGCCTGCCAGGGCCGTGATCGGGACCGCGAATCGCGCTTTGGATTTGGGGGGTGAGGTTGCGTACCGACACCAACGATTGCGTGATTCGCAAATGCCGCGCCAGACGGCCGCGAAACGTCGCCCGTGCTCGCGGATTTCACCACCGCCAAAAATGGGTAACAGAAACGCGATGTCCCGATTCGACGCATTACTTACGGTGAGGAATCGGCATTGGGCGGCGGACAACAAAAACCGAGTAACCGCAAATCGCGCAGCTCTTGGATCAATTCCGCGTCGCTCGGTGCGTCGAGCGAACGCCGCACTTCGTCAACGAGCAATTGAGCAAACTTCTGACGCGCGCGGTGCAGCGCGACGCGAACGGCCGTCGACGTGGTCCGTTTGCCGAGCCGAGCGGACAGTCGGTCGGCAATGTCTCGCGAAGAAAGATCGGGGTTCTGGGCGTTGAGTAGCAACACTTCGTATAGTTTCGGCGACAAGCGAGCCAGACTCGCCCAGGCGTGCGTCACGAGTTCCTCTCTCCAATTGGCAATCAGCTCGGCGGCGTCATCGGCCGGAGCACCGTTGGCGAGGCTCGGCGCGGCGAGGTCGGCGGGCAACGGCCGCGGCCACGACTTTCGCGTCCGGTGGTAGTCGGTCACGAGATGGACCAACGCCGTTTTCAAGTAGTCGCGGAAGCGTCCGCGCTCTGGGGCCACCCGCTCGAAGTCGCCGCGCAGAAAGCGAAGTGCGAATTCTTGAAAGAGATCGAGGGCCACTTCCTCGTCTCGGACGGCGCCGAGCAGATAGTAATACGCGGCCCCGCAGTACCGCTGAAACATGTCTCGCCGCACGACCGCCGCTTCGTCCTCAGGCACTCCATGCGCCTGCGACAACTTCGCCCACAGGGTCGAGATGTGACTGAGGCGTCGGCTAAGGTTTTCCGTATTCATCGAGCTTTTTATCTTAACCGCGCGGCGACGGCGTGTTAACCTAAAGCGTCGGTGCAAGCGGAGATGATCTATGGCCGAGGCAATCCGCTGTCCGCAGGGTCATCGTTGCGAGCTTTCGGGCGACTCTTCGGTCCTCGTTTGCCCGGTCTGCGGCGGCGCGGCCGAAGGCGTGGTCGCTGCGGTCCCACCTTTGCCCCGTCCACCGCCCGCCGCCGTGGTCAGGCTGAAAGAGGAACTGCTAGCGCCGCACCACCGGCGCTCCGTTTCGCCGCCCGAGCATCCGCCGATCGACGGTTATGAGATTCTCGAGACGCTCGGCCAGGGCGGCATGGGGATCGTATATCGTGCTTGGCACGTGCGGCTCAAGCGGCAGGTGGCGTTGAAAATGGTGGCGGCCGGCGCGCATGCCCGACCGGAAGTTCTGTCGCGATTCCATACCGAAGCCGAGGCGGTGGCGCGCTTGATCCACCCCAGCATCGTCCAGGTGTACGAGGTCGGCGATACGCTGCGTGGGCCGTATATCTCGATGGAGTATGTCGAGGGCGGCAGTTTGCGAGAGTCGCTCGACGGCACGCCGTGGACGGCAAAGCGTGCGGCGGAGTTCATCGCCACGCTGGCCGAAGCGGTGCATTTCGCGCACACGAGAGGGGTCATTCATCGCGACCTGTCGCCGGGCAACGTGCTCCTTGCGACAGACGGCACGCCCAAAATCACGGATTTCGGCCTGGCAAAGCTGCTCGGCGGCGGAGAGGGCGGCCGCACGCAGGCCGGCGTCATCCTCGGCACGCCCAGCTACATGCCGCCCGAACAATCCGGCGCGAGCGCCGATTCGATTGGCCCGCCGGCCGACGTGTACGCGTTGGGCGCGATCCTTTATGAATTGATCACGGGGCGGCCGCCGTTCGTAGGCGAGACGGCCTTGGAAACGGCGCGGCAGGTCGTCCACGACGAAGTGTTGTCGCCTCGGCGCCTCCAGCGCAAGCTGCCCGCCGACCTGGAGACGATCTGCCTTAAGTGCCTCGAAAAGAATCCCGGCAAGCGGTTTGGCAGCGCCGAGGCGCTAAGGGACGACTTGCGGCGGTTCGCGAACGACGAGCCGATTCAGGCGCGCCCGATCCGCGCCGCGGAACGCGCGTGGCGATGGTGCCGGCGGAACCCGATGGTCGCAGCGCTTGCCGCATCGGTAGCGTTGTTGCTCGCGGTAATCGCCGTGGGCGCTTCGTTGACGACCATGCGGTTGCTTCACGATCGCCGTGTCATCGTTCGAAACTTGGAGCGCGCCGAATCGGCCGAGCAGACCGCCAGCGACAAGCTGTGGGAATCGTATTTGACGCAAGCCCGAGCGCGCCGCTGGAGCGGCAGGCCCGGCCGGCGATATGAGAGCCTTGTCGCGCTGTCTGCCGCCGCTCGCATGCGCCCCGCGCCCGCGCTGCGGAATGAGGCCATCGCGTGCATGGCGCTGCCCGACCTGCGGCCGGTCCGAAAGTGGCAAGGTCTGCTGTCGGGCACGAAGGAGTCCATGACGGTAATCGGGTTCGATTCCAGCTTGACGCGCTACGTGCGCGCCGACGCAACGGGAAGCTTGAGCGTGCGGCGAGTCGCGGACGATGTGGAACTGCTGCATATTCGCTCCGGCGGCAGGCAAACCAGGCACCTTCAATTCAGCCGCGACGGTCGATTCGTCGCGGCCATCGACGGCAAGATGGGATTGATGCTATGGGGGGCACAACGCGGCGAACCGATTTCGATTCCGCCCCTCGCGGTGAGCAACATCGCCATCGATTTCAGCCCCGATAGCCAGTCCGTGGCGGTCGGGCACGCCGACGACGGAACGATCGGCATCTTTGATCTGGCGACCGGCAAGGAACGCAAGCGGCTCAAGTCCGGCCGCCCAGCGCATGTCCTGCGTTTCGATCCAACGGGCCGCAGGCTGGCCGTGGCGACCTTTCCGCCGAACGAGGTCGTGATTCACGACTTGGAAACGGAGGAGGTCGCGCGCTTGCCACATCCGGCCGCCCCACGCGCTTTGGGCTGGCATCCCGACGGCAAGCTTCTGGCCACGGGCGGCTCCGGCCCATATTACGCGATCTACCTTTGGGATACACAGACGAATACACAGCGCGGCGTGCTCCGGGGCCACCAAGCGGAAGTGATGCGGATTGCTTTTCACCCGCGCGGCCACATTATGGCCAGTGTGGCTTGGGACGGGGTGGTTCGGCTATGGGACCCGCTGGCGGGAAGCGAGTTGGTCAGTTGCCCCGGCGCGGGCTGGCGAACGTCGCAGTTCAGCGCCGACGGCCGCCTACTGGCCTACGCGTGCGATGGCATGAACGTCGGCTTGTGGGAAGTGACCGACGCACCCGAATATCGCGTACTGCGCGGCCATCGCGGCCGGCCGGATCGCGTGGAGTTCAGCCACGACGGCTCGCTTTTGGCGACGGCCGCCGATGACGGTGTTCGGCTGTGGAATCGCCAAACGGCGCAGGAAGTCGCATTTCTCGATGTGGGCCCGAGCCATTCCGCGTTGTTTCATCCCAGCGGGGAAAGCGTAATCACCAGCGGCCGCTCCGGCGTGCATCGCTGGCCAATCGAAACGGATGCCCAGACGGCGGAGAAGACGATCCGAGTCGGTCCGTCTGTCCGATTGGCGCCAGGTTTGGATCATGCCTTCGACTTTGCGGCCCAATCCGCAGATGGAAAGACGATCGTGAGCGTCGGTGATGCCGGCAAGGCTGTCGTGGTGAACTCGTCGAGGCCGAATCATCGCGTCGTCCTCGATGGTCATTCGCGATTGTCGAATGTGGCCATCAGTCCCGATGGCCGATTCGTGGCTACGGGGACTTGGAAGGGTACGGGCGTGAAAGTGTGGGCTGCCGAGTCGGGACTTTTAGTGCAAGACTTGCCCGTCGATGGGAGTGCCAACGTCGCTTTCGACCCCATGGGAAAGTGGCTGGGGACTGCGACGGCGGCGGAAGTGCGATTATGGGAAATCGGTAGTTGGCGGCCGGGCATTCGCGTCCCCCGCCTCGACGTGGGCACCAGCGCGCCGGGCCGGCTGGCTTTTTCGCCCGACGGCAAACTACTGGCAATTTCCCGCAATTCATTCCTGATTCAGCTTGTCGAGCCGGTGACCGGCGATGAATTGGCGACGCTGGAATCTCCGGAGCCGCATTTTCTTACCTGGCTGAGCTTTAGCGCTGACGGTTGCCAATTGGCGGCGACCAGCCAGGACCGCGTCGTCCAGGTTTGGGACCTCGGTCTCATCCGCCGCCAGCTTGCGGCGATGAATTTGGGCTGGGACCCGCCGCCCCGCTAGGAAATGGGCTCGGCGCCGTTCATCTGATTTGCCTCTTGCGCACTCTCCGCGTCGACCGCCCACGGTGCATGAGCGCTGTAACAGCCTCCGTATAAGGAGGTGGCGCGTAGGCGCGTTCAAATGGCCGATTTGCAATCTGAGAATCATCCCGCTTATCCGCGTCGTTGAATCGGGAGACCGCGGCGAGTGGCTGCGCGTCCCGTCGGTTCCGGGGTAAATCCAGCTATGAAACGTTGTTTCGTGTCCCTGATCGTAGCCGGATTCGCTTTGACGGCCACCGACTCGTTCGGCCAAGCGTTCTTCGAGATTCGCAAACTCGACACGCCGCCCGCGGACTTCAATCCGTCGATCGAAGGAGACTACGTCCTCGCCGATTACGGAACCGACCCTATCGATGACTCCTCGGTTTCGCGGTTCAAGATCGGTGCACTCGGCGGCCTCGGCGGATTGACGATTGCGCTTGATGAGACTTTTGTCGGCATCGGGACCGGCGGATTCCTACAGTCGTCGCCGCTGTTTCCACGGTATCGCGTCGCCGCCGATCGCTTGTCGGTCGAATTATTCGGCGCAGTCGTCCCGGGCAACACGTACTTCGAAATCGTTCATAGCACACCGTATGCGATTCGCGCGAACCTGTTGGGCGATGCCACGCACGACGGCGGATTGAGCGCCGGGGACATCGACGCCACCAACCGCGAAATCGCCACAGGTGGCGCCGATCCGACGTTCGACTTGAACTTCGACGGCCTCGTAAATGCGGGCGATACGCGGCATCTGGTCGAAACGCTGATTGGCACGCGGTTCGGCGATTTGAACTTGGACCGCGCCGTCAATCGCCTCGATGCCGCGCTACTGGCCGGGAACTACGGCGCTACGACGAACGTCGGTTGGGCCGGCGGCGACTTCGACGGCGCGGGCAGCGTGAACCTGCGCGATTTGGTGGAGGTCGGCAGGAACCTCGGTTTCGCCGCCAACTCGCCCGCGGCCGGCGAAACCGTTGCGGCCGTGCCGGAGCCGGGCGCCGTGGGGCTGCTGGCGCCGACGCTGCTGCCGTTGGGACTGTGGATTCTCGGCGATGCCTATCGGCGTCGCCGAAAGAGTTGAGTGCAAACGGAGAGGAACGCGAGGAAACGAGTAAATGACGGCAAGACGGCAACGTGGGCAGCGAGGAGTGTACAAACATGGATACGCATCGTCGAGGACTGCGCCGCTGGCGAACTCGCACAGGGCGGCGAGGATCCGTGCACACGTCCTTGCGGTTCGAGCCGCTCGAGGACCGTTCGCTGCTGGCCCTTTCGCCCTTGGGAACGTCGTTCGAGGGCATCGACCTCGACCACAACGCGGAGCTTACGGACGCGGTGCAAATACCTCCGGACCCGCACGGCGCCGCGGGACCGCAGCATCTGGTTTCCGTTACGAATACGGCGATCGAGTGGTACACCGAAGAGGGCACGCTCAATGGGAGCATGCGGCTGGGACGGACATTTGACGGCGACTTAGACGGCAGTTTTTTTGAGTCGCTCAACCCGACCGGCGTGGTCTTCGATCCGAAGGTCATCTACGACCAACACGCCGGCCGGTTCGTCGTCGTGACGCTCGAACGCGGCGATCGGTTTTCCGTTTCTCAACTGACCCACGCCGGCCAGATCGCGATCGCAACCGTCGCCGATCATACGTTTTCGGCAGGCGACTTGATAACGATCTCCGGCGCAACGCCGCCGGCGTACAACGGCACGTTCCCAATCGCCGAAGTGAATGGCGACACGTTCAGGTACGACATGGGACTGGATCCTGGCGGCGACGCGTCACCGCTCAATGCCAATCCGATCGGCGCGATGCTCAATAGATCGCGGATTCTGGTTGCCGTCTCGAAGAGCGATCAACTGACGGACGACGCCACCAACGACTGGTGGTTCAAGGCGATCGATTCGCGCACGATGCTGGACAGTGACGGAGACTCGACGCCCGATAAGAACGCCTTTGCAGATTTCCCCGGCCTCGCCGTGGACGAGGAAGCCGTTTACATCACCGCCAACATGTACCCATTCGATGACGGACCGCTGTTGGGCGAGCGGTTGTGGATTCTCGACAAGGGGTTGGGCGATCCTGGACTTTACGACGGGGGCACGCTTCTCTCGACGAACCACGACCCATTCGCCGAGATTTCCGTCGACGACAAGGAAACGCTGCAACCTGCCCACGTATTCGGTACGCCTGGCGTGGCGTCGTTTGGAACGTTTCTTGTGAGCGCCGGCGCGAGCGCCCCGAATAACCACGACGGACTCCGGGCGATCAAGATCAGCAATCCGGTTTCGACGCCTACATTCGAAAGCGAAATAATCGACTTGGGAAGCAACCTTTACAACCAAAGGTCGCAGTACGATGCACCCCAGAAAGGATCGTCGGCGGATATCCATGCGGACGACGATCGTGTGTTGCAGGCGGCGTGGCGGGACAACAAGTTGTGGGTCGTCAACACGATCAAACCCCTCGCCGGCAGCGATGCCGATCAAATCACCGCCCATTGGTATCAGATCGCGGCCGATCCGCAGTCCATGCTGTCGCTGGCGGATCAGGGCGACGTCCACGGCGAGGAACTCGATCCGTTGGGTGGACCGGTTCACACGTATTTCCCCGCGATCGCCGTCAACGAGGATGGCGACGTGGGAATCGTTTTCGCGGCGTCGGGACCAAATGTCTATGCGGGCACGTACTACACCGGTCGCAACGCCGCAGACGCGCTGGGCACGATGCAGCCCGCCAAGCCGCTACGGGCAGGCGAAGCCTCCTATAAGCGTTTGGACGACAAGAACAGGAACCGCTGGGGCGACTACAGCGGCATTTCCGTCGATCCCGAGAACGACGCGGCGTTTTGGGCGTTTGGCGAGTGGGCCAAGCCGGCGGGCAGCGTGGAAGGAGTCTCGCCGTCGCGATGGGGAACGCAATGGGGCCGGTTTGGACTGTCCACCTCGATTACGGGCACGTTCTTCAACGACTCGGATCGCGACGGACTGCGCGAGTTCGACGACCGAAACAACATCGGTACGTGGGATCCCAACGAGCCGTTCGAGGAAGAAGGCCGCGGCGGCGAGAAAGTCGAATTGTATGCGGCCGAAGACCTGGCGACGGCCATCGCCACGACAACGACCGACGCCGACGGCCGATACGGGTTCTTCGATTTGCTGCCCGGCGAATACGTCGTCAAGTTCGTGGAATCGTTTTGGACGTATTTGACCAAGAAAGACGCCACGAGCGCATCGGTTTCGAACGACGACGCCGTCGACAGCGACGCCGAGCCGGACGGCGACGACGAAGGGCAAACCGACACGATCGTGCTGGCCGCCGGGGCAAACGAAGTTCGCGACGCGGGCGGATTTGGGTTCTTCACGTTGGCCGGATTGACGCAGGCCATCGTGGAAGTGGGCGCATGGATCGACCGCATTCTCGACGCGCCGAACCTCGGGTCGGGTCCCGTCGCCTCGCCGCCTGCGCGCGACAATGCCGGGTCGCCGACCGAAGCCGCCGGATCGCCGGGCGCAAGCGACGCCCTGGCCGCGCTGTCGAACCTGCCGTTCGTTGAGAAAGCGCTGGGCGAGTTGACGTCGGTCAAGAGCAAGTTCGACGAGATCGTCAACGAATTATACGATCCGGCCGTGGCGGTTTGTGATTCTGAGCCGGTGGGCGGCTTTCAGTTGACGGCCGACGCCAAACTGCTCATCACGCTCGGCGACGACGCCGCGGAAATCGTCGTGCCGATGGCCGCGACGCTGGACAACGCCACGATCGACGATCTCGTCATCGACGTTCGGGCACAGATCGACGCGGCGGACCTAGGGGACAAGGTTGCCGTTGGCCACGTGGACGGCAGGTTGCTGGTCAAAGCGACGTCGGCGTTCGATCTTGAGGAGGCCGACGCAGCCGGCGTAGCCATTGGCGTGAGCGCCCGCCGCGTCACGGCCTCCGACGCACTCGTGGGCGACGCGCTCGCGTTCGGTCAGCCGGGCGTGAACGTGGCGTTCACGGTCGAGATCGACACGCAATCGACGACGCTCGTCCCAGCGGCGTCGCGCAGCGTGAACGTCGAACTGCTTGCGGCGGCGGATCCCGATGACAGCGGCGCGCCACACACGTCCGACAACGCGAACGTGGACGAGCTGATCGCCGATCTCAACGCAGCGCTCGCGCTTGCCGGTGCGACCGACGTGATGGCGGTCCGCGACGGCAACCGAATCGCCCTGGCCGCGCGCGATCCTGCGATCGTCGATCTCGCCGTCAGCGGTGCAGAGGAACTCGGATTCGATGCCGTCGAACCGATGGATCCGAATCAGGGCGCCCGCGATCTCGGTTTCGTCGCGGAGGGCGAACTTGCATCGTCCCAAGGCGCGGCCAACTTCAAGTACGACACCGTGCAGGAATTCATCGAGCTTCTCGATCGTGCCTTGAAGAAGATCAGCGAACCGGAAGCGGACGGTTTCGACGTGGGCGCCGAGTTCGACGAGGCGACCCGCTCGATTCTGTTCAACGTCGCCTTCAACGCCGAGTTCAGCGAGACACTCGACCTGGACTTCTCCGACGGATTGGACTTGGGCGGCATTCTGGGAACGATGGAGATCGCCGCGGCGGCCGATGCTTCGTTGACGGCCGAAATCGCGCTGAACCTGCGGATGGGAATTCAGTTCGACGACGCCGACGCGGACTTTTCGATGTCCGAGGATACGGCCTTGTCGGACTTGAATCCGACCGGCGGCGGAAGCAGCGGCGGCGTGAAACTCAACGTCGGCGTAACGGCGACGGACACCGTCGCGGCCAACGGGCGCCTCGCCGACGGCGCGGAGTTCACGGTTGCGTTTGACGGCGGCGCGGCAAATCCCGTCACTGTGGCGCCCTCGAGCACGAACGACAACGACGACATCAGCGACCTGGTCGCTGACGTGAACGACGCTTTGAGATTGGCGGGCCTCGGCAATCGCGTCTACGCGCTGTTAGACCCGGACGGCTTCATCGCCCTCGCTACGCTGGAGGAATCGACGCGGTCGATGACCGCAACTTCGGCGACGGCGTTGGGCTTCGACGTATTGAGGGACAGCGATTGGGCCGATCTACTCATCACCATCGACGGAGTACCGCATCCCGTTAACCTCAATGCCGATACGGATATACGGGACGTGCTCGCCGACATCAGCGACGCCACCGGCGGCGACGTGACCGGCGAAGTCGTTGCCGGCGACGATTTCATCACGCTCACGTCACTCGCCGGCGAGTTCACCGTGGATGCCGTGACGACCAGCGGGCTTAACTCGCTCGCGGCGGCGATGCTCGGCATTTCCGGACAATCCGACGAGGAGTCGCCCGGCGTACACAAGCTCGTCGGGCGATCGCTCGCCGGCGGGACATTGCTCAAGCCGTTCATCGTGGCGGGCGAAACCAACGGCGCGGATAGCAATTTGGCCCTGAGCCTGACGCTCGAAGCCTCGGATATAGCCTTATCCGCCGGGCTGCTGTTTCTGGAAATCGGCGTCGAGGACGGCGATTTGTCGCTCGCGGTGAACACGGGCGTGGATTTGGAGGACCCCGACGGCGACGACGACCGCATCTATTTCCGCGAGATCGACGACGTCGATCCGGATTCTTTGGTGTCCGTCGATCCGCTGGTGGTGACGGGCAATGCGACGCTGCCCATTATCGACTCGTCGTTCGACGTGCTGATCCCGGATTACGAAACGCCCGATCCACCGCCGGCGCTGGAGGTCACGTTCTCGGCCGGCACGGGCGGCGACGCGGTCGAGTTCGACGTTTCTGCGAATGACAGTTTGCAGCAAGTGTTCGACGATGTGATCGCGAACCTGTCGAACTTTTCGCTGGAGAACGTCCTAAATCTGCTCCGCGACCTGGTCGACGATTTGACCGAGAATCCGAACTTGTCCGTGCTCAACACCACGATCCCGCTGATCGACACGTCGTTGGGCGACGTCATCGCGTTTGCGGATAAGATTCTCGACGCGGTCGACCGGCTGGGGAGCAATCTCGATCCGACTGCGCTCGGCAGTGTGGCTGAGAATCTGCAAGCGGCGATTACGAATCTCGACATGCCGCCGGGAGCCAAGGAGAACCTGCAAGAGGCGTTCGACCTGGCCGAGGCCGCGATCTCGGGCGATGCGGCGCGGCTGCCCGACCGGCTCGTGGCGGCGGTCCGCAACTTGCGCGGGCTGATCGACCCGAATGGAACGGGCCTAGGCGGCGTCGTGCCCGACGGTACGGCCGGCAAGGAAGACTTGATCGCCGCACTCGCCGGCTTGGGCGATCTTGTGCCGTCGATTCAATCGCTCGAAGACAAACTGGAAAAGGCGATCGAAGACGCGCTCGGCATTTCCGACGACATCGTGTCGCTCGAATTCGTCGACTACAACGCCGTGACGGAGGATAGGATCGATCCGGCGCTCGTGATCGGGATCGCGTACGACGAATCGATCGACGAGACGTTCGAGCCAGACCTGGCGACGGCCGAGTTCGGCCCGATCGGCATTGAGGGCGACGTCGAGATCGGCCTCAACGTCCATCCGAGTTTCGTGCTCGGATTGGGAATCAATCTGACGGGCGGAGCGCTCACGCCGTTCATTATTGTCGACCCGCCGGAAGAGGGCGAAGCGTATTACGATCCCGACATTCATGCGCTCAAGACGACGCTCGATTTCGACCTGGGCTTCACGTCGGACGCGGACGTGCAGGTGCAGTTCGGCGGCGTCGAACTCGTCGATGCGCGGGTCATGCTGAATCTAACGAACGCCAGGCGCGATACGCTCGCGTACGGCGAGCGGTCGAGCCTGACGCTGACCGAAACGCCGGTTAGCCCGCGGTTCGTCGTGGTGTCGGAAGCACTGGTCGCCAACCCAACGCCGGCCGACTACGTGTACCTGGCCGACTCGCTTTATACCGTGACGGACGACACGGTACACTTCGCGGCGACACGGACCGGGGCTTACATCGTCGAGTATTTGGGAGACGCCACGCCGGGCGAAGGCAACTACGACGAGGGCGGTTCGTACGATCCGGCCGTCAACCGCGGCTCGATCACGGTCGAACTCGACCGCAACGTTACGCCGGACGCCGACAACACGATCGGCGCGGTGACGTTGGCGAGCTTGCTCGGCAACCTCGCCGACATGGTCGACGTGGCGGCGGTCAACGGCATGATTACGGCGTCCGTCGATGCCGAAATCCTCGGCAGTGAGGTTCCTTCCGCCGTCACCGTTGTCGCCAGTTTGGCGCACATCGCCAACCCGCAAATCCACGTCGATGAAGAAGCGCTGTTGGGTTTCTTCGAGAATCTCGACTTCGATCTCACGACGATCATTGCCGGAATCAACGCATTCCTGGACTTGCTATCCAACGGATTGCAGAGCGACCTCGTGGCGGAACTGCCCGTCGTCGGCGAGGGACTCGACACGACCGGTTCGTTCATCGAGGATTATCGCACGGAAGTGGTCGCGCCGCTGGAAGACCTGCTGCGGACTTACCCCGGCAGTTTGGACGAGGTCGCAACGCGGGTTCGGGATTTGGTGTTCGACGCCTTGGGACCGGCGCCAGACGCGCCGGACGGCATCGGCATTCTCGCCGACTTCGACCTAGACGGCGACGTGGACGAAAGCGACGTGCGCGTGACGCTCAAGCCGAGCAAGTTTGAGATCGAAGTTCGGCTCGAGGGAGACGACGAATTCACGGCGATCGGCTTCGATACGGGTCTGGACGGATTGCCGCTCGAGGTTATCGCCGAAGGCGGCGTGGTCGTCGGCTGGCATTACGCCGCGCATCTCGGCTTCGGCGTCGACAAGACGACCGGGTTCTATCTGATTACGGACGATGACGAGGATACGCCGGAGATCGACCTGGAAGTTGGCGTTGGCTTGGAGGTCGACACGGCCACGTCGCCGGACACGCCGACCAGTCTCGGCATATCGTTGTTCGGCCTGAAATTGACCGCCACGGACAAGCTCGTGGGCGGCGTCGGCCAAACGGGCGTTCACGGCTCGTTGGAACTCGAGATCGACGGTCTCGGCGACGGCCGGCTGACGGCGAATGAAATCGGCAACCACGGTTTCCTGGACATCGTCGACGTGACGATGGAACTCGACGCCAGGCTCGACCTCGAGCTGTCCGCCGGCGTCGATCCGAGTTTCCCGAGCATCGAAACCGATTTGCTGGCGACCTGGAGCGTTACGTTTGATCCGTCGACCGGCATCGTGTTCGGCGAACCGACGTTGTCGCTCGACGACATCCGGCTCAACTTCGGCGATTTTCTCAGCCACATCATCGGCCCGATCGTCGAGGACGTGAACGACGCCATCGAACCCGTGCGACCGATCATCGAGTTTTTGCAGGCGGAGATTCCCGGCATTTCGGACATGTCGCGGCTCGCGGGCGGCGGACCGGTGACGGTGCTCGATTTGGCGCTGGCCGAAAACCACGAACAGGCCGTCGAGGCCAAGAAGTTCATCGGCGTCGTCGGTTTGATTCTCGACGTGATCGACACCTTGGCGGCCTTCGACGACGGCGACAACGTCGTGCTGCACTTCGGCAGCGTCTCGCTGGGGACCGATGAAGGCGTCGATCTGCGATTGGCCGGCGCGTTCGACGGATTGTCGGAAGATGCCGTCGTCTCGACGCTACTTACCGACCAGGGCGTGTCCGTCGATCCGGACGACATTACGCGCCAAGTCAACCCAGCCACGCAGCCGCGGGTGGCGGAAGCGCTCTCGACGCTGACCGACGAGCCGAACGAGTCGGGCACGGGCGGCATGGGGTTGCGGTTGGAGTTCCTCAAGCCGGTGAACCTCATCAAGATGCTGCTCGGCCAGACGACGGACCTGGTGATTTGGGAGATTCCGCGGTTCGAATTCGATTTCAGCTACGAACAAACGTACCCGGTGTGGGCGGTGCCGCCGATTTCGATCACGATCGGGGCCGATTTCGGGTTTTTCGCCGAGTTGACGGTGGGGCTGGACACGCGCGGTCTGGTCGAGCCGGGCGCCACGTTCCTCGACGGCTTCTTTTTCGGCGATCTGCGCAACGACCGGGACATCGACGAGTTGGGTATTTCGCTCGGCGCGCGGCTCAGAGCAGCCCTCGACGTCGTCGTCGCCTCCGTCGGTTTGGAAGGCGAGTTGAGGGCCAACGTGCTGGCCAATTGGAACGATCAGGACGGAAACGGAAAGCTCTACGTCGACGAATTGGCCGAGATCATCGACCGCGACGGCATCGACTGCATCTTCAACTTGTCGGGCGAGCTGCGGGCGTTCATCCGCGTCGTGTGGGAGGTGCTGTTCGCGTCGGGCGACATCGACATTGCCGACGTGCGGCTGTTCTCGTTCACGAACGAGTGCCCGAAGTATGAAATGGGGCACGTTGCGTCGGCGGGAGATTCGCTCTCGAACGGGTCGACGGCGGTCGGAGGCGAGTTGATCGTGCATGCCGGGCCATACGCCCGCGAGCGCGGCGGCGGAGCGAGCGACACGGCGGAAGCGATCACTGTGACGCAAATCGCTCCCGGCGTAGTCAAGGTCGAAGGCCTGGGTCTGGCGAGCCGTTACAGCGAGGTGACGAGCATATATTTCGATGGCGGCGCGCGCGACGACCAGATCACGATCGTCAACAACGTGCCGGCGCATCCGCTGCCGACGGTGCTCATCGGCGGCGCGGGCGACGACACGCTCGTCGGCGGTCCGGACGTCGACAATATCCGCGGCGATTTCGGCAACGACTCGATCTATGGTTTCGGCAATGCCGACGTGCTCGACGGCGGCGACGGCGCGGACACGATCTTTGGCGGCGACGGATTGGGCGGCGCGGATGCGGCCGACGAGATTCACGGCGGCGAGGGCCGCGACGTAATCGACGGCGAAGCCGGCGACGATGTGATCCACGGCGACGGCGGCAACGACGCCATCCACGGCGGTCCGGACGACGACGCGATCTTCGGCGACTCCGGCGGCGACACGATTCTCGGCGACGCCGGCAGCGACACGATCCAAGGCAACGCCGGCGGCGACCAAATCGACGGCGGAACGGAAGGCGACTCCATTACCGGCGGATCGGGCAACGACAATATCACCGGCGGCGACGGCGACGATTACATCCGCGGCAACAGCGGCCACGATTACATCGACGCGGGCGCCGGCGCAGATTATGTCTACGGCGGCCTCGACAACGACGCCTTGCTCGGCGGCGGCGACGACGACACGCTGCTCGGCGGTTGGGGCGACGACGTGATTCTCGCGCACGATGCGCTCGGCGTGGGACCGATCGGCGCGGCTCACTATATCGAGGGCGGACCCGACGACGACTTCCTTTGCGGCGGCGACGGCGAGGACCGGATCTATGGCGGCACGGCGGCGGAGACCTTTGCCGACGTGACGAACCATCCGCCCGGTTTTCCGTCGCTCGGCGGATATACGACGGCCACGTGCTTCGAGACGCCGACGTTCATCTCGTCGGAGCCGGTTTCGATCCACGGACAGAAATTCAACGACGACAACGGCAACGGGGCGCGCGATGAGGACGAAGTCGGCGTCGCCGGCCGCACGATCGAGCTGTACGACTTGGAAGGCGACCTCGTGGCCACGGCGATCACGCGCGACGTCGACCTCGACGGCGACGGCGCGATCGCGCCGGAGACGGAAGCGGGACGGTACGACTTCGAGCACCTCGATCCGGGCACGTATACCGTGCGAGAGGTTTTGCCGCCCGGCGGTTGGGTGCAAACCACGCGCGGCGGCGCGACGCTCGTTGACCTTGCCGTCCATCCCACGACGGGCCAGGCTTACGCCATTACGAGCGCGCACTTGTATACGTTCGATCCTGCGACGGGCGCCGCGACGCTCGTCGGCGCATTCGGCGACGACATCGGGCCGCAGAATGCGATCGAGTTTGCACTTGACGGCGGCGCCTATACGCTGTTCTCAATGGGCTTCACGGCCGGCGAACTGTACTCGCTCGACCTCGCCACCGGCGCGGCCAGCGTCGAGTTCAACACCGGTTATACGTCCGGCGGCGGCCTGGCTTTCGTCGACGGTCGACTCTACCTAACGACCGGGAATCGCCTCGTTCTGCTTGATTTGGCGGGCAACGCGGCGATGTCCATTGGGTTGCACGGCGTCGACGAGATTGTCCGGCTCGGCGTCGATGCCGACGGCCGGCTGATCGGCGCTCGCTCGGCAAGCGAGCTGTTCACGATCAACAAGGCGACCGGCGTCGCTACACCGCTCGCGGTTACGGGCGAGCCCGGCCGAGTCCAATTCGGCACGTTACCGGCGGGCGAGACGTTCGTCGCGCCTGCGGCGAGCGCGATGACGACGGCGTATACACTGGTGCTGAACCAAGGCCAGAGCGTCGTTGGCGTCGACTTCGGCAACGATTACGATCCCGCCGAGATTCACGGCCGAAAGTTTCACGATCGCGACGGCGACGGCATCCACGACGCCGATGAACCAGGGCTTAACGGCTGGACGATCGATCTGTCCGACGCCGACGGAAACGTCGTGGGCCAGACGACGACGACGGAAATGGACGTCGACGAAGACGGCCGCATCGACCCGGCGACGGAGCGCGGCCTGTATTGGTTCGCCGATCTCGGCGCGGGCGAGTATACGGTCTCGGAGGTGTTGCAAGATGGTTGGGCCCAAAGCGCTCCGGCGTCGCTCGACGGCGCGCCGATGGTTTGGGACGTGTCGCTCGACGGCGGCGAAATCGCCGAAGATCGCGACTTCGGTAACTACCGCCCAACGTCGATCCACGGCCAGAAGTTCGAGGACGAAAACCGCAACGGCGTGCAGGACCAGGGCGAGTTTGGCGTGAACGGCTGGACCATCGAGCTATACGACATCGGCGGGCCGGGTTCGCAACTCGTCGCCACGACGCAAACGATGGACATGGACCTCGACGGCGACGGCGCAATCGACCCACTCAAAGAGCGCGGGCTGTATTGGTTCGACGACTTGCCGCCGGGCGATTATCGTGTCCACGAGAGGGCCGAGCCGGGCTGGACGCAAACCTCGATCGGCGGCCGCGTGTGGACGCCGACGCTGTACGCCGTCGGCAGCGGCGGCGACGACGGTTCTATCGCATCGACGATTTTTATACCGATCCCGCGGCCGTCGACATCGGCGAAGCGGGCGACGGCATCGTACTCACCGACATCGCCGTCAATCCAGTTTTTCCGACGCTCGCCTTTGGCATCAGTTTCGACTCGGTGTATCAAATCGACCTGGCGACGGGCCATGCCACGCGGATCGGTCCTCTCGGCGCCGGTCCGCAGAACGCACTGGACGTGAACAACGACGGCAACGCCGTGGTTTCGATGGGCAACGGCAACATCTACGTGCAGACCGGCGTGGGTTTCGCGCCGCTGCTCGCCGTCGGACGCACCGCGGCGGGCGACTTGACGTTCGATTTCGATCGGTCGATTTATGTCGCGGCGGGAAAGGACCTTGTCAGGGCTGCGTATCCGTCGGGCGCCGTCTCGACGGTTGGCCGGCACGGGATACCGGGCATGTTCGGCCTGGAGAGCAAAGGCCCCGGGCCGCTCATCGGAGGCGATGTCTCCGGTCGGCTGTATGCCATCGACAAGCGAACCGGCGCAGCGACGCGGATCGGGTTTCCCGCCGGTGCACGCAATCTAGGCGGTTTGTATGGGCTGGCGTTCGACGGCGCTGGCTACGCTCCGCCCAATGCCGAATTCCTCCGCGATTGGGAAGTCCTGATCGAGAGCGGCGACGTGATCGACGGGCTGTGCTTCGGCAACGACGATGACAATACGATTCCGGCGATCGTCAATGTCGCCGTCGTCGATTCGGCCACGCTACCATCGACGTTCGTCATTCCCGTCGGTTCCGGCGAGCAGCTTCGCCCTGTGCCGCTGTCGAATGTCGCCCAAGTCGTCATTGCGTTCGACCGGCAGGTTGATCTTAGCGTGGATAATTTGACGGTAACGGGAACGATTGGCGATTACCCGATCGCCAACGTGGCGACCGGTCCCGGCGCGAATGGTCAGTGGATCGCCCGTTGGTTGCTGAGCTCGCCTATTACCGACGACGCGATTGTGCTGCGCGTCCCGGATGCGGTCGTGTCGACGGCGGGCGGCATCGCGCTCGACGGCGAGTGGGACAATCCCGTCGACGTGTTCGATGGCGCGAGCGACACCTATCCGTCCGGCAATCGCTTGGCAGGCGGCGATTTTGTGTTTCATTTCACCGTGGGTGATGTTGGACCGGGAAGTCCCGCTGCGCCCGATGTAAACGCGCCGGCCGCGCAGGCGCCGAGCGTCGCAGCGGGAGAAACGATCGTCGAGTCGGCAGGCGAATTGCCGCCGGCCGCGCCCGGGGCCGTGGTCGACGTGACCTTACTGCCGACCGGCGCCGCGGCGCGATACCATGTGCCGGAGTATCGCGAATGGGCGACGCTATTTCCGGCTCCGTCGTACGACGACAGCGACTGGGAAACCGGCACGACGGGCATCGGCTATGAAGTTGTCCCTTGCCAGACTGGCGTCGTTCATCCGTATACGCAAGCGATTCTGGCCGACAACCCGCTCGGGTACTGGAAGCTGGAAGAATCGCCGCCGCCCCCTCCGGCCGCCTGGATCGCCAACAACGACGGTTTGCTCGGCCCGAACGCGAACGGCCAGTACGTTGGTCCGGTCGAGGCGCAGCGCGACGGCGCGCTGGCCGGCGAGTGCGACTATGCGGCGGGTTTCAACGACAGCACCGGCGACGCGGTCGTCGTGCCCTTTCAAACGCCGCTCAATCCGGCGGGGGCTTTCTCCGTCGAGGCCTGGATTCGCGTTCCCGCTACGGCGGGCCCGGCCCGCACCGTCTTGTCCAGCATGGATGTGCCAACCGGCAGCGGCTGGCGGCTCGATCTCAACCAAAACAACTGGCAGTTCGTCACGTACAACGCTTCCGGCACGACGAACACCATTTCGGCGTTTATCGGATTTGGACAAGAGGACCAGTGGATCCACGTGGCGCTGACGCTCGAACCGCAAACCAACGGAACGGTCCACAAGCGCATTTATCAACAAGGCCAGTTTAGCTCGTTCTCGCAAGTGCCGTCGTATCGGGCGAATCTTGCCGCGCCGCTGCGGATTGGGTTGGATCCATTCATCGGCGATATCGATGAAGTCGCCGTTTACGGCGGCGCGCTTTCGGTTACGCAAATCGCGGCCCACTTTGCCGCCGCAGCGCAAGCGCCGCCCGGTGGATTGGGCGACTACGCAAATCTGATCGCTACGGACGTCGCCGACGAAATGGGCGGCGACCCGTCGCTCTTCATCCGCGTGCCGTTTGATGTGCTCGATCCTTCGCGCGTCGTCGATTTGACGCTGCGAATGAAGTACGACGACGGATATCTGGCCTATCTGAACGGGCAGGAAGTCGCGCGGCGGAACTTTCCAGCCGCCGAGACGCCGGAATTCAACTCGTCGGCCAGCGCGCCGCATCTCAACTCGGCCGCCGTCGTGTTCGAGAACGTCTCGCTCGACCCGGCGCTGCTCGTCGCCGGGCGAAACGTCTTGGCCATTCACGGCTTGGAATTCAACTACGACGAGGACGAACACGAGGTCGATTTCTTGGTGCTGCCCGAAATCGTCGCCGGCGTGATGAACGATCCGCCCATCGCCGGCGACGATTGTTTCACGTTCGATCCGCCGCCCGGCATATATTTCTTCTCCGGCGACGTGTTGACCAACGATACCGACCCCGACGGCGATGCATTGACGGCGGTGGGCGTGAGCGTGCCGGGCAACGTGATTTTGCGGTCGGACGGGTCATTCGACGTGTTCTTCTCGCCGAGCGATCCGAACCCCTCGGTGACCTTCACCTATCGCGCGGTCGACGCTTTCGGCGCGGCGTCGAACGTGGCGACGGTTACGGTCGGCGCGTGCGGCGGCAAAATTCACGGCACGAAATGGTACGACGCGAACGAGAATGGCCAACGCGACGACATCGTGCCGGGCCAGATTCAAGAGCCGGGCTTGCCCGGCTGGACGATTTTTCTCGACCTCAACGGCAACGGCGGTCTCGATCGCGGCGAACCGCGCACGGTGACGGTCGACGACAATCCCGCGACGCCGGAGAACGAGCGCGGGCAGTATTGGTTCATGGGCGTGCCGCCGGGAACTTACGTGGTCCGCGAGGCGCCGCAAGTCGGCTGGCTGCAAAGTTACCCTGCCGGAGAATCGCACGAGGTCACATTGTCGGAGAGCGGCGGCGCGACAATGGTCACCGGCGTCGATTTCGGCAACTATCCGGTCAAGGAGAGCACGCTCGTCGATGGCGATGACACGATTTACGGTTGGGCCGGCGCCGACACGATCAACGGCGACAACGAGTCGGACGTGCCCGCGGCGGTCAATCTGGTCGACGGATTCGATTTGATCTTTGGCGGCGACGGCGACGACACGGTCGTGGCTCAAGGCCGCGACGACGTCGTGTGGGGCGAAGTCGGCAGCGACGATCTCGACGGCGGCGCCGACGTCGACACGATTCGCCAGACGGTGGACGCGAATCAGAGCATTTCCGACGCGCTGCTCACGGGACAAGGACCGGACACGCTGGTGGGTTTTGAGAAGGCCTGGCTTGTGGGCGGCGACGGTCCGAATCAATTGGACGCGCTGCTCTTCTCCGGCACGACGACGCTCGACGGGGGGACCGAAAACGACAAACTCGTCGGCAGTCCGCAGGCCGACCTGCTCATCGCCGGCGAAGGGAACGACCAACTCGAAGGCGGCGACGGCGACGATGTGTATCGGTTTGAGGTCACGGGAATTGTCGAGACCGACACGGTGACGGAGTCGATCGCGGCGAACGGCGGCGTCGATACGTTCGACTTTTCC
>QEVJ01000058.1 GCA_003576845.1 Planctomycetota bacterium | reverse complement strand
TTTTTCACCGATTGGGGTGCACGGCGAGTGGATTCGGGCGAAATCGCTTCGTCAGGCTGCCCGGCGGGCAAGCAACACCGCCGATCGCGAATCGGTGACGCGGTATCTGTACTCGCACCCGGAGGATTATTGCGTGCGGTTGATTCCCGCCCCGCACCAGTTGGACCGCGACGACGTGCGCCTGGCGGTCGACGGCGAGGAAGATTGGGAACATACGCAAGACATCTTCGATGCCCTTGGGCCGGATGTCGATTGGCAACGCATCGCCGGCCTGCTCGACCAGCAGCCGGCGCTACGCAAGCGGATGCAAACGCTCAACCGCACGCTCGGCGTGCGGTGACCGGCGTTTCAAAGCGACCGATCTCTGCCGCAGTGCGAAAAATATCGGCGCCCGTGGCGGGACTTGCGTTCGCTTGCCGATAAAAGGGAGAACTCGGCTCGCGGGCGTGCTGCGTTGCGACCCCGGCGAGATTTTCGAGCGACCGAATGCGGCCGTGTTATCCGGAAGGAGTCCGAAGGATGGCGCTTTCGCACCGAAACCTGTTGGACGGCTCGATTGCCGGTCTGTTGTTCGACGCCGGCGACGTGTTGTTCGACGCCACACCTGGCCGGCGGCGGTTGCTGCGGGTGCTTGCCCAAATGGGCCTGCACACCCAATACACGTACTTTTTCCGCATCTGGGAGCGGAATTTCCTCCGCGAAGTCTATTGCGGGCGGAAGACCTATCTCGACGCGTTTCGAGAACTGCTGCATTCGTTCGGCTTTACGGGCGCGCCGATCGAGGAGATCGTACTGGCGACGGCCGTCCAGCGGCGAACGCTCGAAGAACCCGAGCGGCTTTTGCCCGGGGTTCGCGAGACGCTTGCCCGCCGCGAGTTTGGCCAGCTTGCCCTGGGCGTACTCGCGAACGCGGCGGGGCCGAGCGTCGACGTCGAGCGGCAATTGACGGACCTCGGCCTGGGCGGCCGGTTCCGCTGGATCTTTTCGAGCGTCGACCTGGGCATCGCGCTGCCGCAAAAAGCGGCATATCTCGCGGCGGTCGAAGCCATGGGCCTCGCGCCGCGGCAAGTCGCGTTCGTAGGACACGATTCCAACGAACTGGCCGGCGCCGCCGCCGCGGGCCTCTCGACGATCGCCATTAACTACGACCCGAGCACCGCGGCCGACGTCTATCTCGAAAACTTTCACCAGCTTGCCAGCATTATCGACCATCGCCAGCCTGCGCGGATCGCGGGCTAAGATCGATTGCGAATCGCGGAGGCTCAACCGTCGCAACCGTCAAATCTTGACACTTCGCGTCACGATCGCGACCGATTGCGACGATAACGAAGACTATGCGGCCGGCAGGCCGCGCCGCCGATTGCATCGGGAGGTTCGAGCCATGGATCGCCGCCGCTGGTCGTTCGCACTCGTTGCCGCTTCGCTCCTGGCCGTCGCCGCATCGACGGGCTGTACGACCTGCCAAAGCTGCGACGACTATTGCGGTTCTTACTACGGCGGCCGCACCGGCGATTGGGTGCATGCTTCGGGTCGGGCCGGTTCGATCCATTCGCACACCGCCGCGTCCGCCGTCGTCGACGATTCGGGATCGGCGATCATCGAAGAGCCAGCCGACAGCTACTACCCTTAGCCAACCGGCGCGCGAACGTCCGTCACTCGCCTCCAGCGGATTGTGGCCCGCCGCGCCCTGGCGGCTCCTCCGTGACCTTCGACACGCGTAAGTAGGGTCGCAAACGTTCCACCGTCCGCGCGCCGATTCCGGGAACGCGATCGAGATCGTCGACGCTGCGGAACGGACCGTCGGTTTTGCGCGATTCGACGATTCGCCGCGCGAGCCGCTCGCCGACGTTGGGCAGCGCGTCGAGTTCCATCCAGTCGGCCGAGTTCAGGTCGACGGTAAAGTCGGCCACGAGCGGCGCGCGCGGCAGGTCCACGCCGTCAACCTCGATCTCGACCAACCGGCCGGATGTTCCGCCGCGCATGTACCAGTACGTGGCTACGGCGACGAGCGAAGCCGCGACGACGGCTGCCACCACGGCCTGATCCGCGCGTCGCAAGAGTGGCACGCGGCCCTTCGCCCGCGGTTTTCGAGTTGTTTCGGGCGGCGGGAGATTCCGGACTTTTTCGGCCGCGGCGCGCGCCGTTGCGGTCTCGGCGCTTGCCGCGGCGTCGTCCGGCGTGTGTACGGTCGGTTCGCTGCCTGATAACATCGTGTCGACGCCGTGAACGTGCCGGGGTGGAAAACTCCACCACGGTAGCCCAAAGTGGAGGCGTTGGCCAGCACGGTCGGGGATTGCCAATTGTCGCGACGCCATGGACCGCGACTTTACCCAACTCGATTGGAACGACGCCATTGCCGACGACTGCCGGCAGCTTGTCCGGCTGGCGGTGCGCGAGGACTTGGACCGCTACCACGACTGGACGACGGTTTCGCTAGTGCCGCCGGATGCGGTGGGGCGGGCGGCGGTCGTTTGTCGCGAGCCGCTGATCGTCGCCGGGATGAAGGCCGCGGAGTTGGCTCTGGCGGAGATGGACGTTCGTATCCATTGGCAAGCGGAAGTCGCCGACGGCGCGAGCGTGGCCAAGGGCACGACGCTGGCGGTGGTCGAGGGCCCGGCCCGCAGCCTGCTAACCTCGGAACGGATCGCATTGAACCTGCTCGGTCGGCTTTGCGGTGTGGCGACGCTGACGCGCCGGTACGTCGATGCCGTGGCCGGCACAAAGGCTCGCATCTACGACACGCGTAAGACGACGCCTGGCTGGCGGCGGTTGGAAAAGTACGCGGTTCGCCAAGGCGGCGGGCACAACCATCGCACGGGCTTGTTCGACGCGGTGCTTATCAAAGACAACCACCTCGCTTTCGGGCAGGAGGGCGATCCCGCGGCGCGGTTCACACCGGCGGAAGCGGTGCGCAAGGCACGGGCGTTTCTGGCCGATATGGCATTAGCGTCGCCGCGTGGCGAATTGCCGCTCGAACGGATGATCGTCGAAGTCGAGGTCGACACGCTCGAACAACTCTGCGACGTGCTCGCGGCCGACCCCGACATCGTGCTGCTCGATAACATGACGCCTGCGATGCTCGCGGAAGCGGTGGCAATGCGCGATCGCGCCGGTTCGCGGGCAGAACTAGAAGCGTCCGGCGGCGTGAATCTCGACACCGTGCGCCGCATCGCCGAATCGGGCGTCGACCGCATCAGCGTCGGGCGGCTGACCCATGCGGCCGTCTCCTGCGACGTCGGACTCGATTGGCTCTAATCGTTCGGCGGCGTCGCTTTCTGCCGTCGGTAGCGGTTCTGCGACCGCTTCGCTTTGGCGGCGATGACGATTGACAACACACCGCTTCCCTCGGGCGAGACAATTCGGCCCAAATCCGCTTCGCAGTCGCGCCCGCCGGGCCGATTCGAGATAGGTTTGAATTGTTCCTGCGCCTTTGGGGAGGGGCGTTGGTCCGTGCCGCGGCAGGAACAGCCAGACGCTTGAGGGGATTCCTGCCGCGGCCCTTTTTTCGCTCATTGCATTCGCTCATCGTTATCGCCCATCGCGATCCCGTCGGTCGCCACCGCCGGGCAACGTCATGTCGTGTCGCCGCACTTGCCGCCGCGGATTCACGCTCATCGAGGCGCTCGTCGCGCTCACCATCGTGACGATCGCAGGTGCGGCGCTGTTGGCGCGGTTCGGCGATCAGGGCCGGTTCGTCGCCGACTCGCTCGACGAGACGGTGGCCGAAGGGATGGCCCTGCAACTGATGGACGAAATCGCGGGGTGCCGATTCGTGGGGTACGGCCAGATTCCGAATTCGACCGCTTCGTTCGGTCCGAGTGCCTACGAAGCGGCGGGCGCGGGTCGCGAACGCTACGACGACATCGACGACTATCACGGCTACTCGAAGAGCCCGCCGGTCGACCGCTACGGCGTTCCGCTGGGCGCCGAAGACGCCGCGGGCACGACGCGGCATCCAAAGCACCAAGCGCCGGCCTCGGCCTTTGCCAATTGGCGGCAGTCGGTCGCCGTGTATTTCGTGAGCGACGCGAATCCTGCGGTGCGTTTGCCCGCGGGCACGCCGAGCTATCACAAGGAAGTCGAAGTCGTCATTTCCTACACGGATCCGCGGGAGGGCGCCGTCGAACTGGCGCGATTGAGTCGCGTGTTTGCTTACGTGCCGACGCCGTGAAGCAGGGGCTGGGAACTGGGGATAGGAGCGTTGAGATGAACTACCGCCGCCGAAGTAACCCGAAAACGCGCACGCGGCGGTGCTCGATGCGCGCCGGTCGCGGCGGGTTCACCTTGGCCGAAGTTCTCGTGGCCTCGGGCATTACCGTGATGATCGCGGGGGCGATGGCGGTGATGGCGACCGGCGTCGAGCAGACGGCGCGTTACACGTTCGCCCTGGAAGAGGCCCATCAACACGGCCGCGTGGCACTGGAGCGGATCCAAAGCGCCGTGCAAGGCGCGGCGTCTTCGTCGACGAATCCGCCCGCCGCCGTGCTCGCGGACGTTTCCGGCGCGTACACGTTTCCCGAAACGCTGGTCGCTTGGAAGACCGACAACGGCGACGACGTTCCGCAGGCGAGCGAGCTCGTCGTGTTCTGCGCCAATCCGAGCAACCCCACGGAACTTTGGGAACTCACGAATCCCGGCGACACGCAAACGGTGTCGATGATCGACACGACGGCGCTTGCGGCACTCGTTTCGGCGATGAAGTCGAGCGGAGCGACTCGCAAGACCGTGCTCACGACGCTGCTGCGGTCGTGTACGTCTCACGATCTCGGTCCGCCGAAGCCCGCCGTGCGTTTCACGCTCACGATGCGGCCGTCGGCGACGGAATGGAGCCAGTACCAAGCGTCGACGCTCGCCTGGTCGGACCTGTCGTGGGCGCAGGGCATCTATGGAACGAAGCGCGGCCTCCGCCAGGTCCGCGTGACGTGCGAACTGCAGATCATTCCCGACGACGACGATGACGGCGTCGCTTCGCCGGAGACGTCTGCCGTGCCGTTTTTGGGTTCCGCCGCGATGTACTACGAGTTGCCGCAATGAACGAATACACTCGCCGATTTCGCCGCGCGTTTGATGGCACTTCGAGAAGCGCGACTCTTGGTCGCCGCCCTTCGCGCCGCGGGATGGCGGTGCTCCTGGTACTCGTCGTGCTCGGCATTAGTCTTGTGATGGCCTACGGCTTGATGCGGGTGCAATCGACGGCCGAGCAGGTGCAATCCAACAGCATTCGCCGCGGCGACGCACGGCAGGCGGCGATGACGGGCTTGTCCGTCGGCCTGCGCAAGATGCACGAAACGGGCTGGACGATCGCGCAGACCGTCTCGGCGGCGCTTAACGCGACCGATCGTTACGTCGTGACCTATGCCACTGGCGATCCAGACCTCACGAGCAATCCCGGCGCCGTCACCGACGCGGACATCGCTACCCGGCCCGAGTTGCTCTACTATCCCTTCCGCGTGACCATCACAGCGAAGGGCTATTCGCGCGACCCGGGCACGGGCATCGAGGCGACGCATTCGGCCCGCGCGGTCGTCGAACTCGCGCCGCAGAAGCTCGCGACGCAGCCGACGAACTGGGGAAAGATCACCGACACGACGCGGAACGTCGCCGTCTATCAGCGGGACAACGACGATTTCGACGTGAACATGCCGTTCCAGGTCCGCGGCAACGCAAGAATTCACGGGTCAGTCGCACTGAACGGCGACTACAACAGTTGGACCAGTATCGGGAGCGATTATCTGGAAGGCTTGCGCGACATGCGTAACAGCGACCCGGCCAACGACGATCGGCCGTTCACGGGTCGGCTGTATTGGAAGGAATCGCGGCAGTCGGCCGGAATCATTAACTGGATCGCCAACAAGCTCAGTCTCTCGCGAACGGACCTCAACGACGAAATCGTCCCGGCGGTGCTGGATATCCCGACAACGCCGACGTACCAACTTTATCCCGGCGGCGAAGTGTACTCGGCGGTGGAGATCGCCAACGACGTCGCCGCGGGGGCAACGCCAATTGCCGCGCCGCTAAAGAACCCGCTGCGGGTCATGTACCGCAGCAACGACGTTCGTTTGGGAAACAACGTTAGCTTGCAAGGCACGCTCGTGGTTGGCGGCACGAGCGGCCTGACGCTCGACGGCACGAACATCCGCATCGAACCGGCGCCGATCCCGAAATTGGCCGGCCAGACCACGACCCTCGAACTGCCTTCGATCGTGGCGAGCAACGTTCACCACAACGGCGGCCGCAGCGCCGTATTGAAGGGGCTCGTATTTGTCGATAGCGACTTTCGCATCGAAAGCGGATCGCAAACCACGGCGTTCGATCTCACCGGCAGGTTGGTTGCCAAGGACATTCGCATTCGTGACCGCACGGAATGGACGAACGCAAGCTGGGGTAACCTGCTCAACCTGCTCGACCCGCTGGGCTTGCTCCGTTCAGCCGGTCTGCTGCAAGATTCGAGTCTCCCTCCGGGCGGCAAGACGCACTACAACGCCGACTACGACCCGCGAATTATTTTCCAACCGTATACGATTCCCACCGCCGTTACCAACCACTGGCACGGCGCGATTCTCCGCAACGAGCCGCTGTACCAGGAGCAATCGGCCGGATCGGGCTTGCGTTGGAACGTCATTAGCTGGAAAGATAACCTCTGAGTTAGTGGAAAGTGAGCGGTGGGCAGGGATTCTTGTCTGCCCACTGTCCGCCGTCCACTGCCCACCCTACGAAAACCAACGTCTCCCCAACCATCGCAAGGACCTCCCCATGCCGCGCTCGCTCAATCCCCGCTGGACCGTGCTCGTCGTCCTGAATGTCCTGTTCGGCTGTGTGCTATGTTTTTATCGGCCGGGGCAGGCCGCCACGCCGGAACCGTTCGCGAACGCCACCGGCCAACGGGCGGAAATGATCGAACTGCTCAAAGAGATTCGGGCCCAACTCAAAGAGCAAAACGAGCTGCTCGCTTCGGGCAAACTGCAAGTGGTCGCGACGCCGAGCAAGGACAAATCGGCCGCCGGTCAGTAGCCGCATGGGTCGCCGCAACATGTCTCGCCGCGCCGGTTATTCGCTGCTCGAACTGTTGATCGTCGTGGCGATCATCGGCATCCTCGCCGCCGCGGCGATCGTCGGCGGAACGCCCGCGGCCAACAGCCAGCTTCGCGCCGCCGCCGAGATCGCGGCCGAGGACATCGCCTACGCCCGCAGCCTGGCAGTCACGTACAACAGTAAGTACACGCTGACGTTCGACACGGCCGGCAACCGCTACGTCCTCAGGCACTCGGGCACGGACGTCGCGCTCAACGTTTTGCCGGTCGGCGCTCGGGTCAAGTATTCCACCAACGCCGCGGAACTCGTTTTCGGCCTCGACGACATGCCTTCGCTCTCGGGCAACGTGCGACTGATGGGCGTGCGCACGGCCGGCACAACGCCGACCACCGTCACGACCCTCGAATTCGGCCCGTTGGGTCAAACCACGGAAAGCAACGCAACGGTCGTTTGGCTGCTGATCGGACGCGGCGACGGGCTACGCTATATCAGCGTCACCGTCGATCCGGTAAGCGGCCTGACGACGATCGGCGACGTGCAAGGGACGCCGCCGGCCGGACTGGCGCTGCCCGCGGATGTAGCCGCGATTTAAAGTCGAAGCCAAATGGCAATGCGATCGTGTCGGACGGCGCGCACGTTCAACCGCGGCAGGGCCGTTCTGCATTCTTCATATCGCATTTTGCATTTTTTCCGTTCGGCGTAACTCGCATCATGGTTCGCTTGCTTCCCCGACGTGCGGCCGGACCGATCGGCGTGGACATCAGTCCGCGTTCGGTGAAGCTGATTCAACTCGACGACCGGCGGTCGACGGTCATCGACGCAGTGCGCTGGGACGTTCCGTCGCCGGCGGATAAGGCCTTCGTGGCAAAAACCGAATCCTCGTTGTCCGGCCACTCCGCCAAGGAGCGCGAGGCGTCCGACCGCACGTCGAAGCCCCCGCGACCGGAGAAAGGACCGGCGGGCGGCGAAACCGCCGAATCGGCGGAAGACAGGCAGATCGTGGCCGCGCTTACGCAAGCACTCGAAGGACGGCGGTTTTGCGGCCGCGACGCCGTGCTGTGCCTCGACGCGCACGACCTGTTGCTGGCGAACGTCCGGCTCGCGAAGCAAGTCGGCGCGGATATGGATCGGCTCGTGCAACAGGAAGCCGCCGCCCGCATTCCCTACGCGATTCACGAGGCCGAGATTCGCTATCTCGACGGGGCGGACGTCCGCCAGGGCGACGCGGTATTGCGCGAGATTACGCTGCTCTCGTGCCATCGTCCGGCGATCTACCGCAAGATTCGCCTGGCGGAAGCGGCCGGCTTGCGGCCGGTAGCGATCGACGTGGCGCCGACGGCGATCTTGCGCTCCTATGTAAGTCAGTATCGCCGCGAGGAAGATTGCCGGCGCCGCGCGATGTTCGTCCACATTGGGATGAGCAATACGTTCGTCGTGATTGCTCAGGGCGCCGACGTGCTGTTCGCCCGCCTGCTCGACATCGGCGGCAAGCACTTCGACGAAAGCGTCGCCCAGCATCTGGACATGTCGCTGGCGGATGCAATTTCGCTGCGGCGGTACAACGGCGAACGCCGCGCGGACCAGCGCGATCCGGAAGTGTCCGAGAGCATCGACGAAGCGGCCCGGCCCGTCGTCGAACGGTTCTTGGGCGAACTCGGCAAGTGCGTTCGCTACCACAGCGTGACGTTCCGCGGGCAACCGCTATCGGGCATCGTCCTCGGCGGCGGCGAGGCCCACGAATCGCTGGCCGAGACGATAACGGCGCGGCTCGACGTGCGATGCGAAGTCGGCGACCCGCTACGAACGCTGCAAACATCGCTCCCGCTCGTGCACCGCTCGCAATGGGACGTGGCGGCGGGGTTAGCCCTTCGCTCCATGAATTGAACTCCATGAATTGAACTTTGCGAATCGAACATGGCCATGCAGCCGCTGACCGTCGTCCAACTCGATTTCCTGCCGGCCAGCTACCGGCAGCAGACCGCGCGCCGCCGCGATCGCCGGTGGCGGGCAGTGATCTTCGTCGGCGGCGTGCTGCTCTTGTCGGGCGCGTGGATCTATCGCGTCCTGGATCGTCGCGCCGCGCAACACAATTTCGATATTCTGTCCGCGCCGCATCAGACGGCCGTGCTCAACGAAAAAGCCTGGCAAGCCGCCAAGGAGCGGCTCCGGCGGGCGAACCTCGAAGCGGATCTGATTACCTACTTGCGGCATCCGTGGACGACCTCGCAAACGCTCTCGGCAATCGCCGGCCCGATGCCGGACACAATGCGGCTGACGGAACTGAAGATCGTCCGCGAAACGGCGCGTAACCGCGATAGCGCAGCGCCACAGGTGCGCAATCCGGCCGCTCCGCCCGACAAGGCCGAATCTCAAACGCCCGACCCGCAGCGCGATTTGGCGCGGCTCCGCGAGGAGTACGACAACCAGCGGGTGGTGGTGCTGCTGAGCGGCGAGGCGCTCGACGGCGCGGCGCCTTACGACTACATCCGCCGGCTGGCCGCAAGCGACGTGTTCGTCCAAGCGGAAGTGACGTCGCTGCAGCGCGAAACGTCTGCCGCGCGCAAATCGACGCCGCTGTCGCAATTTCAGGCCCGCGCCGTGGTCCGTCCGGGCATCGGCCAACCGGGCGCATCGGAAGCGGCGCCCAAGCCGCAACTGGCGCGCGCACGAGTGGACGCTTCGACCGAAGCGCCAGCAAATCGAACCGCGATGAGCATCCGATGAGATTCACTGGTTTGATCGACGTTTTCGATCGCTGGGGGGCGACGGCCGGATTGGTCGCCGCAGCGGTCGCCTATTGCGTTTTCATCGACATTCCCTACGGCAAAGAAACGGCTCAGCTTCGCCGCGAAACGGCCGAGCGGCGGGCGTTCATCGCCGACGCCGCGCGGCTCGTCGCCGAAACCGAGCGACTCAACGCCCAAGGCCGCGCGACGGTGGACTACGTCAACGCCTGGCGGACGGCTACGCCCGATTCGGCCGACGCCGGCGCGTTTTTCGGCGAAGTCCATCAGGCCGTTCGGCAGGTCGGAGTCTCGGTTACCCGCTTCGAGCCGCAGTCTCCCGTCGGGCTTTCGACCATCGAACAGCGGCCGATAGCGCTCGTCCTCGAAGGAACTCATGCCGACGTCGCGGCGGCGCTGGTGAATATCGAAAAGTTGCCCGCGACAATTTGGGTAAAAGACGTGGTGATAACCCCGGCGCGGGAACCTGCGGGACATGTGCGGTTTGAGTCGAAATTGGTCGTGTTTGCCGATAAAGCAGCCAACTCCGATTAACTAAACCCGGACGTTTGCCGATAGAGATTCAGCCGGAGGGTAGGCATGAACGCCCAGCGCCTCGTGCGGCAGTTGAAGCGTGAAATAAAAACCAATCCGAAGCGCGCGGCCTTGCTGGCAGGGCTGACGGCGGTGGGGATTTACTTCTGGGCGCCGCTCGTGGCCGGTTGGGTCATGCCGGAACAAGCCGCGACGGCGCCGGTGAAGCAAATTGCCAGCAGGGCGCCGACGCCAGCGGGCGCGACGCCGGCCGGTGCAACGACAGCCCAACCCTCGAAAACGACGAACGCGACTCCCTGGACGCAGCTTTGGGCGGCGATTCAGGACGACAAACGAACCAAACCGGCGACGGCACTATTAGCCGCCGCGGACCCATTTCGACCGTTTCCTGCGCCGCCGGAAACCAACGAAGAAACCGAGGAATCGAACCAAGGGAATCCCAGCGCCGAAGGCACGGCGACGGCGAAGCGACCGCCAACGGCGAACCCGGCCGCGGCCGTCGAAGTCACGCCCAAGAGTCTCGGGATGAAACTCACCGGCACGGTGATTGGACCGAGGCAGCGAGCGGCGGTCATCGACGGCAAGATCGTTCCGGAGGGCGGCTTGGTTTTGCCCGCGGCCGCCGACGGTAAATCGAGCAGCACAAAGACCGACGCCGCAAAAATCGCGTTTCGCCTGGTCAAAGTCGACGACAGGTCGATCGCCCTCGAACGCAATCAAAAAAAATACACGCTCTCGATCGAAACCCCGACGGCCGACGGCATCGAACTCGAAGTGATACCGCCCGGAGTGTACTAACCAAACGCAGTCGCAACCGCCACGCGCGGCGAGCCAAGGATGGCCGATGAGCACGACCGCTCGTTCGATTCTGATCTTTCTCTTCGCCGCGGCGGGCGCGGGCGTTGCACTCGCGCTCGTTGCGATCGAACCGGACCTTGCCGCCGTGGCGGAAATTCCGGGCGACGACGAGATGGCCACGCCGGCGACTGCGACGCCGGGTGCGCCAAGTCAAAACGCGAACCCATTGCGCAACGGTGCGCCGCTGGAAACGCCGGTGCAGCCCGCCGTTACGCAACAAGTTGTCGGACCGGCACCGGCCGTTCCCGCCACGGCGCCCAAGCCAGACGATGCACTCCTCAAGCCGCTGGTCGAGATCATCGGCAACCTGACTAAGGCCAGCCAGACGCCGCCAGCGGCGCTCGTCGCCTCGGCCACGCAGGCCGATTCGACGGCACAGCCCGGCGGTCGCCTGGCCGCGGAGGACGACGAAAGCGCCGAAGAAGTCTCGCCGGTCCCGAGCGATGCCGCTGCCACGAAATCCGCTGCTACGACTACGGCCGACAAAGCGACCACTGCGGCGACCACGCCCCAACTTGCCGAGGAAGGCGACGGCCGCATCACGCTTCGCTGCCAAGGGAGCGATTTGCGCAACGTGCTCGAAGTCCTTAGCCGCCAGGGCGATCTGAATATCATTCCCGCCAAGAGCGTGACCGGCGAGGTCACGGCTTCGCTGCCGAACGTCGGCATCGAAGAGGCCCTCGACGTGATCGTCAAAAGCGCCGGTTACCTTTGGCGGCGCGAGGGCAAGTTCATCTATGTCGGCACGCGCGACGATTTCCGGGCGATGGACCAGGCCAGCGACCGCGTCAACACGCGGGTCTACCATCCCAACTACGCTAGCGCCCGCGAACTCGAACTGCTGATCACGCCTCTACTTACAGCCTCCGTGGGCAAGGTCAAGGCAAACTCGCCCCCCAAGGCCGGTATCGCGACCGACGACACCGCCGCCGGCGGAGACGACTACGCGGGAGCGGAAACCGTCATCGTCACCGACTATGAGAACGTGCTGGCAATGATCGATCAGGTCGTCGCCCGCATCGACCGCCGTCCCACGCAAGTCGCCATCGAGGCGATGACTCTCAGCGTGAAGCTCGACGACGAGCATCGCTTCGGCGTCGACTTCGAGTTCCTCCGCAACAACGACCACGTCCGTCTGGCGACGGGATCGCCGCTCAACACGTTGGGCCAAATCAGCTTCGAGGACGGCGGCCTGAAGTTCGGCTATCTCGATACGAATCTGGCCATGTTCCTCGAAGCCGTCGAAACGATCGGCGACGCGAACGTGATCGCCACGCCGCGGGTATTGTGCTTGAATCGCCAGCGGGCCGAAATTCACATCGGCGCGCAGCTCGGCTACGTCGACACGACGCAAACGGAAACGGCGTCAACCCAGAGCGTCAAGTTCCTCGACGTGGGCACGTTCTTGCGGATTCGCCCTTACATTTCGGAAGACGGCACCGTCCGTCTCGAAGTCCATCCCGAGCTCTCGACCGGCACGGTCCGCGTGGAGCAAGGCCTGACGCTGCCGGACAAGGACGTCACCAAGGTGACGTCGAACGTGATGGTCCGCGACGGTTCGACGATCGTCATCGGTGGCTTGATCCGCGACGAAATGACCAACTCGATGACGCAAGTGCCGCTGTTCGGCAGCCTGCCCTGGATTGGGCCGGCATTTCGCCGTTCGACGCAATCGCTGGAACGCCGCGAGATCATCGTGCTCATTACGCCGCACATCGTTTACGAACCGGAAATCGGCATCCAGGGCGACAAGGCGGCCCGCGAGTTTCACCATCGCCACATGGTCTATGCCGACAAGCTCAGTCCGCTCGGCAAGCGGCATCTCGGCCGGCGTTACTTCCATCAGGCGCAGCGCGCCTGGAGCCAGGGCGACCAGGACAAGGCGTTGTGGCTCATCAACTTGTCGATTCACTTCGATCCGCTCAACCGCGCCGCGATCGACTTGCGGTCGGATATCACGTCGAACAACGCTCGGGGCGATCATACCGACGTGCATCCGCCGCGCGTGGCGCCGAATCTGCACCCCCTCGACGGCGAACTGCTCGCGCCGTGGTTGGTCGACGAATTGGGGCAGCCGCCATTTCCGCTCAAGCATCCCGTCGACGCCGGAACGACCGGGGCGATGCGCCCGCTCATGCCGCCGCAAGCCGGGCAGGGAGCCGCACGATGAACGCGACATCTATCGCGCGGTGGCACCGACAGCGCAAAATGGCGCGGTCCGCGGCATGGTTGTTTGCTTTGCTGCTACTGAGCGGTTGCGCGAGCGTCACGGAACGCGCCGGCACCAGTGAAGACGTGCATGCCAATCGCAAGGCTCGCGAAGCGCAGGTCTTGCGCGACTTCGAGGCCCGTCGCGACGCGGCCCAACATCAGGCGGCGATTGGGCGGCTCCAATGCGGAGATGTCGCCGAAGCCCGCAAGACGCTCGATACGATTCTCGCCCGCAATCCGGCGTTCCTCCCGGCGCGGCTGTCGTTGGCGGAGTTATTGCTCGATGCGAACGAACCGGCACAAGCGCTCGACCAGGCACGATTCGTCCTCGAGCGAGCGCCGAACGATCCGGCGGCCCGGCACGTCGAAGGCTTGATACTCGAAGCCCTCGGGCGTTCGGACGAGGCCCTGGCGAGCTTTCAGCTTGCCCTCGACGGCGAGCCGGAAAACGAGGTCTATCGCCTCAGCTTTCAGACGGCGGCGCAAACGATCGTCCCGACGGACGCCGCGGTGCGGCAGGCGGAATGGACGGAACGACCGTCGCCACGCGACGTGGAAGGCACGCTCGCGGCGGCTACGGCTGCGTTACAACGCAACGACACGGAAGAATCGGTGCAACTCCTCTCGGCCGCGTTAGCACAGGCGCCCGAAGACATTCGGCTGCTGCGCGCCTTGGGAGTTTGCCACTATAGAAGGGGCGCGTGCGGCGAAGCGCAAGTTGTTTTGGCGAAAGCGGTTTCTTTGGACGCTAGCGATCCTCTGTCCTATTTTTTGTTAGGCGCTACGTTGCGCCGGCTGGGACAGACCGCAGACGCCGAACGGCACTTTGCCAAGGCGGCCGAGCTCGATCCCCGGTATGCAACGTGGCGGTGATGGTTTTATAGCCACGCGCCCGCTTCCGGCCGATCGATGTTCCGCTCCAAGCTCAGTCTCGCGCTGCCGCTCGCTGCTTGCGTCGCCTGGTCGGCGCTTGCGCTGGCGTGGTTGACCGAGGCTGCGGCGGCGGGGGGCCATGCGTCGTCGTTTCGTGCCGCGCTATTGGGCGGCAGCGTGACGATCGCGATCGCCGTCGCCGCGGTGGTGTGGCGCAATCAGCAGAATGCCCGCCGGTCGATTCAGCGGCAACTTGAAGTTCTCTGCCACATCGATCCGCGAACGCTTGCCGACAATGCCTCGGGCGCTGTGCCGACGCTCGACGCCAGCGACGCCTGGCGCGAGGTCTTCGAGCAGGTCCATCTGACTTTGGCCGATTATGCAGCCAAAGCCCAGGAAGCGGAGCTGGCCCGCGCCACGGCCGAAATGCGGGCCCAGCGAAACGCGCAGCGGGCCGAGTATCTCGAACACATCCTGTCCGAGATGCCGCAACCGATCGTCGCCGTCAACGAATTCGACGACGTCCTGATCAGCAACGCCCACGCGACGCAGCTTTTCGGCTTCACCGGCGATCCCGCCGACTACCGGCCGCTCGACGAACTGGTCAAGTGCGAGCAGTTAGTCGAGCTGCTCCGCGAAACCCGGCGGCGTAAATCGCTCACCGGCCGGTCGTGCGAGGTCGAACTCTGCGACGCCGGCGGCTGCACGCACTGGTACTCGGCAACGGCGCGCGGTTTTGCCATTGGAACCTCCGAGTCGGCGCCGCACGGCGCCGTCGCCGTGCTCCGCGAGATCGACAGCCTCAAGGACCTGCAGCGCCGCAATGCGGAGTTCGTTTCGTCCGTAAGCCACGAGATCAAGACGCCGCTGGCCGGCATCATGGCCTACGTCGAATTGCTGGCGGACAACGAAGTCGACGACGACGCGGCCCGGGAGGAGTACCTTCAGGTCATCAACAGCCAGGCCGACCGCTTGCAGCGGCTGGTCGATAACCTGCTCAACTTGGCGCGGATCGAAGCCGGCGTGGTCGAGGTGCACAAAACGACGCTATCGCTCAACGAGCTGCTCGAAGAGGCGATGCACGTCGTCACACCGGCGGCCGAACAACGCCGCATTACGCTCGTCTCCGACCTCAGCGAACTGTATCTCGGCGTGTTTGCCGACCGCGACATGATCCTGCAAGCGGCGATCAATCTGCTTTCGAACGCGGTGAAGTACACGCCGGAGGGCGGCACGGTAACGGTCCGCAGCCGATTGCACGGCCACCAGGTTCAAGTCGACGTCGCCGACACGGGCGTCGGCCTGTCGCCGGAAGATTGCCAGCGCGTATTCGAGAAGTTCTACCGCGTGAAGAAGGATCAGAAGATGGCCGCCGGCACGGGGCTGGGATTGGCCCTGGCGAAACACATCGTCGAAGACGTGCACGGCGGCACGCTCGCCGTCGAGAGCACGCTCGGCAAAGGCAGCACGTTCCACTTTATGCTCGCCCGGTCGGCGCATACGCCGATTGCCGCGGATCGCGACGCGCTTCAACCCGCATTGGCGCAAACCGCCGAGTGACAGCCTCAATAACCAGGTTCCTTCCATGACGCGCAAATCCGATACCGAACGGCTGTCTTCTCTCGCGGCGAAAGCGTCGTCCGGAGGCGGCTCGGCGGCGCCGCCACCGCCGCGGCCTTCCGTTCTGCTGTGCGACGACGACGTGCACATCCTACGGGCCGCGGAGATCAAGTTCTCGCGAGCCGGATTCGACGTCCGCTCCGCGACCGACGGACTCGAAGCCTGGCAGGAAATCGAACGCCGCTGTCCCGACCTCGTCGTCACCGATTGCCAAATGCCGAACATGAGCGGCATCGAGCTGGTCGAGCGAATCCGCGCCACGCCTGCCGTCAAGAACCTCGCCGTAATCATGCTCACGGCCAAAGGATTCGAGTTGTCTCACGAAACGTTGCACGCCGATTCGGGCGTAGCCGCGGTGGTGAGCAAGCCCTTCAGCCCGCGCGAACTGCTGCGGATGGCTCAAGACGTACTGGCAACGGGCGCCTGTCAAACTTCGTGCCGCGCGGCGCCCGTTTAACCGCTCACGGTCCGCGATCCACGCACCCACCCCTTGTCGAGCATCCGCCGCATGAGCCTTCCCATCGAAATCTTCGGCGACGTCGTCGTCGTCCACGCTCCGGACGAGCTCTCCGGCGACGCGGCAGACACGTTGGCCGGGTACTTAGCGAGCCTCGAACGGAACCAGGTCGTGTTCGACCTCGACGGAGCCGAATTGATCGCCAGCCAAGGGCTCGAAGCGATTCTCGACGCACAGGACCGCCTGCGCGAACTGGGCGGCGACGTGAAGATCGCCACCGCCAACCGATACAACCGAAAAATTCTGGAAATGACCCGCCTCGACCAGCAACTCGAAGTCTTCGGCAGCGTCATCGACGCCGTGAAGAGTTATTGCTAGCCAAGCGCCGCACGGAGGCCGCGTATGCCCCCTGCATAAACCGCCGACCTGCCGCACTCACAGACTTGCACCATGGCGCTCACGCACACGACCTCCGCGCCGCGACTGGGCAACGTCCTGGTCGAAAAAGGCCACCTGACGCTCGAACAGCTCGAGACGGCGCTCGAATACCAGCGGCAGAGCAGCCCGGGACGACTGCTCGGCGAAATCCTCACGGATTTGGATCTGTGCACGGAAGATCAGATCATCGAGTGCCTTGCGGTCGTGTACCGCGTGCCCTATGCGAAGCTCGACCAGCGGCTGTTCGACCCGGGCGCGCTCGACGTCATCCCGCGCGAGTATATCGAGAAGAACCTGGTGCTGCCGCTGTTCGTCGTCCGCGGCATTCTGACCGTCGCGGTGAGCGAGCCAACGAACTTATTCCTCATCGAGGAATTGTCGTCGCTCACGAAGCTCGAAGTGCAGATCGTCGCGTCGAGCGGCAAAGACATCCGGCGGATGATTACGACGCTGCCGAACTCGAAGGTGTTCGTCATCGACGACATCATCGAAGATTCGGACGCCGCCGAAGTCACCCTGATCGAAGACGCGATCGAAGACATCGGCGATATCGAGGAAATCGCCGGGCAAAATCCGGTGATTCGCCTCGTCAACTTCATCATTTTCAACGCGGTGAAGGAAGGCGCGAGCGACATTCACATCGAGCCGGCCGAGCGGTGTATGCGCGTTCGCAATCGCGTCGACGGGCGATTGTACAAAGCGCTCGAAGTGCCCCTGCACTTGCTCAACGCCGTAACGAGCCGCATCAAGGTCATGGCAGCGCTCGATATCAGCGAGCGCCGGCTGCCCCAGGACGGCCGCGTCAACGTGCTGCTCGATGGGCGCAGGATCGACCTCCGCGTAAGCACGTTCCCGACCAACCGCGGCGAAAAGACCGTGATTCGCGTGCTCGATACCCGCAGCGTATCGCTGAATCTCGAAGACCTGGGTTTCGCCGAAGACATCCTGTCGGGCCTGCGCGAGCAGATCGAGTCGCCGAACGGCATCGTGCTCGTCACCGGTCCGACCGGCAGCGGCAAATCGACGACACTCTACGCCGCGCTCAACGCCATCAGCTCGATGGAAAACAACATCTGCACGGTCGAGGACCCGATCGAATACAACCTGCCGCTGATCAACCAATTTCAGGTCCAGGAGCGGGTTGGACTGACGTTCTCGAAAGCCTTGCGGACGATCTTGCGGCAGGACCCCGACATCATCATGGTCGGCGAAATCCGCGACGAGGAAACGGCCCGCACGGCGATCCAGGCAGCGCTCACCGGCCACCTCGTGCTGAGCACGCTGCACACGAACGACGCCTGTTCGGCGATCACTCGGCTCGTGAACATGGGCGTCGAGCCGTATCTGATCGGCGCCGCGCTCAACATGGTGCTGGCGCAGCGGCTGGTGCGGCGGATTTGCCCAAAATGCCGCCAGCCCTACGAGCCGACGCGCAACGTGCGCAAGGCCGTCGAGCGGATGGGCTGCGAGGTTCCGCAGTTCTTCCGCGGCGTCGGTTGCCGCGCATGCCGCAACACGGGCTATCGCGGCCGCATCGGCGTCCACGAGTTGCTCGTCATCAGCGACGCACTTCGAGACGTGATCTTGACCAACCCGACGATCAGCGGGATGCGCACGATCGCGCTCGAGCACGGCATGTTGACGCTGCGGACCGACGGATTCCGCAAGGTTCGCGAAGGAATTACCACGGTCGAAGAGGTGTTCCACATCGTCGGCACGGCCTGCGCGGCTCCGGGGCGCGAGTCCGCGGATGCCCACAACCTGGCGTCGCTTGAGGCATAGCCCGATCGGGTCCTTCGATGAAGGCGACCGCAGGCGAGTTCACGAGGAGATGAGAGCATGGCTTACGTCTACAAAGCCCGCAACGCGCTCGGTAAGATCATCGAAGGCAAGATCTCGGCGCTCGACGCCGCGGACGCCACGCAGCAGCTTCGCCGCGACGGCTATACGGTGCTCGACGTTGGGGACGAGGCCGACGACGCGGCTCCGCTGCTCGGCGGGCGGGTGTCGCGCCGCGACATCGCCAACATCACCACGCAGTTGGCCGTGATGGTCGACACGGGCATCACGCTTTCGTCGGCCCTGCAGGGCCTGATCTCGCAAGAGCAGAACGCGAAGCTGAAGCAGTTGCTGATGTCGCTGCAAACGTCGGTCGAGGGCGGCAGCGATTTCTCGAGCGCCCTGCAAAACCACCCCGCGTATTTCGACGCCACCTACGTCGCGCTCGTCCGCGCCAGCGAAGCCTCCGGCACGCTCGGCGAAATGCTCGATCGGGTCGCCGATTATCTCCGCGCCCGGATGGAAGCCCGGGCGAAAATCCGCGCCGCGATGACCTATCCGTGCGTCATTGCCGGGCTCGCGCTGGCCGTGACGATCTTTCTCTTGACGTTCATCATGCCGAAGTTCACGCCGCTGTTTTCGCGCAAGGGCGTGAAGCTTCCGCAAATCACCGAGTTCATGATGGCGGCGTCTCACGTGCTGGTAGAGTATTGGTACGCTTGGCTCATCGTCGTCGTCGGTTCGATCGTCGGGCTGGTCATGTGGAAGCGAACGGAGTCCGGCAAACGCGCATGGGACCGCGCGCTGTTGAACCTGCCGATGCTCGGGCCGCTCTTTCGCAAAATCATCTTGAGCCGCTCGATCAGCACGCTCGGCACGATGATCGGCGCGGGCGTGTCGACGCTCGATTCGCTGCGGCTCTGCGGCGAGTCGGCCGGGAATTACCTCTACCGCGACCTGTGGGAGGAGGTCCGGCAGCGCGTCACCGGAGGCGAACAGATTTGTGAGGCGCTCGCCAACCACCCGCTCGTTCCGCCGACGCTCGTGCAGATGATCGCGTCGGGCGAGCAGTCCGGCCGGCTCGACGACGTGCTCAAGCGGGTCAGCACGTTCTACGACCGGGAGGTCGAAACGTCGCTCAAAACGGCCACGAGCCTGATCGAGCCGATCATGATCGGCATCATGGGCGTCGTCGTCGGCACGATCGGGCTGTCGCTGCTGCTCCCGATCTTCTCGCTCAGCCGCCGGGCGGGTTAGCGCGTCTTTGAAACGCCGCCGGGCGGCGCATTGGGGGGATTTCCCCAGGAAAATTCGGCCCAATGCTTGACGTGGTAAAGTTTGCCGATTAGGATAAGTTGAGTCGTCGGGAAGCTGTAGCCGTTTTTTGCGGATTTCCCGGCGGAAACCTCGACTTTTCGAGAGTTCGTTCTCATGAAGACCAAGTCGGCGCCGCACGCGTGTTTCGCGGCGCAGCTACTGTGACTCGCTGTCCGTAGACTTGGCTTTGCCGGACCGTCTTCCCCTGGCGGATGACGCTGCGCATTCGGATGCGCGTGGTTCGGCTTGAATTGCTCTAGGTCGCGGCCGGCGATGGCGGTGCTGCTTCCGCTTCGCGTGGATGCGATGCGACCATCGCCCATCGGCTTTCGAGTCGTCGGCGAACCCTTCTCGCTGCATTGCCTCGTCCGTATCGCGGCGCGACCCGTTGGGCCGTCGCAGCGATCGGGGTGCGCGCTGCGCTGGGGTGCGTCTGCATGTTCGCCCGCTTTGCGCCGGCGTTTCTTCGCCCTTTGGACAACGAATTGGCCCATCGTGCGCGCTTACGCTGCGCATCGACGGCCGCACTGCCACTCGGACGTAATCACCAGCCAATCCATGCTTCGCCGCGGACGATCGACCGGCGATGGTAATTGCAACGCGAACGGACAACACCATGAACAACGTGAACGGCAAGACCAGAATCGCGCTCGCCCTGGCGGTCGCCGCTGCTTGGGCATTCGTCGGCGATGTCTCCCGCGCCCAAGGGCCTTCCAACCCGACGGTCGCCTACCACATCGACTTCGGTCAGGATCTCAACTTGATGCTGAACCCGAACGATCCGGTGGCCCAACATTATGCCATGTGGAAGACGCCGATTCAGTACGCGTCGCTGCGTAGCGCGCCGTTCATCCGGATTACGAACGATGCGACGAGCGCGATGCAGATGCACAGTGTGCGGATCGACTTCGGCGACCCGCGATTCATGTTCGACTCGTTCGCGTTTTTCGAGCAGCCCGACGACGGCGTGGCCACGATTACCTCGCACAGCGATATGGCCTTCATGGGCGACATGAAACCGTTCTTGCAGGTCGAGTTTCCGCAGGGACTCAACCCGGGCGATTCGTTCACGTTCCAGGTGCGGATTGCGAACACGGCGACGGGGCAACTGGCCGACTACGAGAATTCGCTCTGGCAGAAGGACTTTTCGATGATCGGCAACCGCGACGACAACGGCCTGGTGTCGGTCGTCTACAAGGATGCGCTCGGCGGCGTTCCCACCGAGTTCGCCATGACGCCGGTGCGGTTTTTCGAATACGGCCTCGTGAACAATCTTTATGGGACCGATGCCAACGGCGCCAGCGGCACCTCGATGGTCATGCAGTCCATGCACGACATGACGCTGATCGGCTCGGAGCGGTTTTCGCAGAGCGCCGTGGTCGCCGAGCCCAGTTCGCTGGCAATGCTGGCGGTCGCCGGCGTGGTCTGCCCGTATGCGGCATATCGCCGGCGACGGCGACGCGCGGCCTGACCAACGCGCCGCACCGCCCCGAGCGAAATCTTGCCTTTGCGACTCGCGACCGGGACGCCCGGATACGGGGCTCCCCGGTCGTTTTGTCTCGGTACGAGTCGCGATGCAAGTCTTCCCAGCTTGACCAGGTTCTCTTGCAAGCCGTATCGGAAGCTACCCAGACTTCCGAGCGTCGGCGATAAGCAGTAATCGGCAAACGATGGATTCTAGGGAGGCTTGGCGACTTCCGCCGCGTCACCGCACAACGGCGCCGTCGTCCTTCGCCCCGGAATCGCTTCCCATCGCGGCGATCGCTAGCACCGCCGGCGTGCCCGTTTTATCGGAATCATCCGAAAGATTGGAATTCTTTTCCCAGTCTGCCGAAACGATATGGTGGACACGATCCATACAACGCGCAGACGTTCCCACTGCGCTTCCGCAACCGTCAGGGTGGGCCCGCGACATGATGATTGCACGACGAACCCGTGAGCGAATCCTGCTGGCTTGCCTTGCCTGGCTGGCGAGCATTTCGGGGGCGATGGGCGAGACGCCCTCAGCCTACGACGCCCCGGCGCCCACGCCGCGTGCGACCGTGCAGCAGCCGGCCGTGGACCTGAACCAAGGGGCTGCGTCAGCCGCGAGCCACACCGAGTCGCTCGCGGGTCGCTCGAAGACGATCGGCGCCATGCCCGTGGCCTCTGAACGCGTTTCCCGTGCCGGCGCTCAGCCGCTGCCGATCGACGGCAAATGGCAAAACGTCGTGACGACCTTCGAACCCGATTGCGGTCCCGGCGACACGCGCGATTTCTCGCCGACCGCGGGCATGACCGGCGATTTGCACGAAGAACTCACGGGCGTGAACGACCGCTGGTGGGCGGAAGTCGATTATCTTCGTTGGCGCGCCCGTGGTTACGACGTACCGGCGCTGGTCACTCAAAGCCCGGTCGGAACCGCTCCCGCGGTCGCCGGCCGATTGCCCGGCGCGGAGATCCTGTTCGGCGACGGATCGCTGGCGGGCGATTGGCGCGACGGCGGCCGGGCGCGCCTCGGGTGGTGGGCCGTCGATGGCCAGTTCGTCGGCTATCAGGCGGAATACTTCGGCCTCAACGGCCAGGAAGCGAACTTCACGGCATCGAGCACCGCCGCCGGTCCGCTCTTGGCGCGCCCGTTCTTCAACACGGCGGTCGGCGCCGAAGACGCTTCGCTCATCTCCGGCCCGGCCCTGACGATCGACCTCGGCCAGGGTCCGTTTACTTACGACGTCGACGGCACGATCAACGTGTCGGCATCGAGCGACATCCACTCGTTCGCCCTCACCCGGCGGCACGTGCTGTGGACCGATTTCGAGCGAAACATCCGCACGGACTGGCTGCTCGGCTATCGTTACTTCCGGCTCGACGAAGGCATCAACATCACCGACGTGGTGACGCTCAACAATCCGTCCGGCGGCCTTGTGGCCCCCGGCACGCTGATCCGCCGCGTCGACGAGTTCGACGCCACGAACGATTTTCACGGCGGCGAGGTCGGCCTGTCCGGCGAGATTCATCGCGGTCGCTGGTCGCTCAACATGCTCGGCAAGCTCGGCATCGGCAACACGGAGCAAAGCGTGAACGTCCGCGGCAATACGGCGGTCAACCCCGGCGGCGTGTTGGGCTTCGTCGAAAGTCCTGGCCTCGGCGGCTTCCTTGCTCAGCCCGGGCTGAACATCGGCAGCCAGGTCCGCAATGCGTTCACGCTTATGCCGGAAGCGGAAATGGCCGTCGCGTTTCAGGTAAACGACTACATCAGCCTGAAACTCGGGGCCAACGCCGTATACGTTAACCGGGTCGCCCGGCCGGGCAATCAGATCGACCGCAACCTCAACCCGACGTTCTTCCCGCCGGCCAACAACCCGACGGGCGATCCCGCGCCGGCCTCGAAGTTCGATCAAACGTATCTGTTGCTCTACGGTTTCAACGCGGGCGTGGAAGTCCGCTGGTAGCGTACGCCTGCGGTTTGCACGACGCGGCGACCTTTGAGCGTCTCTATGCATCGGTAGAATGAGGCGGCCATGATTGCCGCCTCGATCGACGACTTTCGCTGGCTAACTAGTGGCGATGCCGCGCCCTGGCTCGCATTGGCCGGATCGTTAAGCGATTCGCCGCTCGAATGCGCCACTAGACTGCGCCAGGAACTTTCTGCCATGCGGGCCGCGCTCGTGCAGGAACAAGCCGAGCTCCGCCGCCGTGCGGTTCGCAAGTTCTCGGCGGCGCCTCGCATGTTCTTCACGGTTCGCGGACTGGAACAGGCGACCGACGAAACGATCGCTCGGTATAAAGCGAGCCGTTTTGCAGTCGACGAACCGGCCGCCGATCTGTGTTGCGGCATCGGCGGCGACCTGATGGCGCTGGCAACTCGCGGGCCGACGGTCGGCGTCGATTGCGACACGATTGTCGCCCACGTCGCGCGAGCCAACCTCGAAGTGGTGTGCGGCGAATCTGATCGCATGCGTGCGGAAGTGCAATCCACAGACGCCGGCGAGTTCGACGTATCGCGGTTCTCCGCGTGGCACATCGATCCCGACCGCCGGCCCGAGGGGAATCGCACGACCCGCGTCGCGCTGCACGAGCCGAGCGACGCGGCCATCGACGCGCTCCGTGGGGCGAACGCGAACGCGGCGGTCAAGCTCGCGCCCGCCGCGGAGTTGCCGCCGCATTGGGCAGCCGAGGCCGAACTCGAATGGATCGGTCACGACCGGCAATGTCAGCAGCTCGTCGCGTGGTTCGGCGCGCTGGCGTCGCAACCCGGCCAGCGAACGGTTACTTCACTTGACGGCGGAACCGCGCGTTCGTTCGTCGGCAACCGCGACGTGCACGTCGAGACGGCGATCCGCATCGGACGATTCCTTTACGAACCGCACGCCGCGGTGCTCGCCGCGGGCATCTGGGGCGATCTCGCCGCGCGGCGCGGATTGTCGCCCGTCGCGGCGCGGATTCCGTATCTCACCGGCGACGCAGCGGTCGACGACCCGTTGCTCGCGTCGTTCGAGGTGCTCGAAGTCCTGCCGCTCGAAATCAAGCGGGTAAAAGCCGCGCTGCGAACGCGGCGCGTCGGCCGGGTCGAAATCAAGAAACGCGGCGTGCCGATCGATCCGGAAACGCTCCGCCGCCGGCTTGCCCTGCATGGCGACGAGGCCCTGACGCTGATCGCCGCGCCACATGCGGGCAAAACCGTGGCCATCCTTGCTCGCCGGGTGCGCGATCATTGATTCCGCGGCGTCGATTGCCGTTGGTCGCTATTCCAGCGCCCGCACGAGGTCGATTTCCGTCTCGGCGACCGTCGCATAGACGCGGTAAGGTATCTTTCCCTTTTTGTGCAATTCGCCGATCAGTTCCTCCGCCGGCGCGAGCGCGGCAAGGACGCTGTCGACTTCCATCCTGTCGGCGTCGACTTTCTTGAACGCGGCATTTACTTGGCTCAATTGTGCGGTCGCGAGGGAAAGCTCGCGTCTTGCCGCCGCGCTCGCCCCGCCGCGCACGCGGCGTTCGAGGTCTTTCTCACGCTTCTCGAGGGCCGTTTGTTGCTCTTTCAGTTCGCTCCAAAGCTTGTCGGTCTTGATTTTCAGCACGGAGTACCTCTTGCGCGTATCGGTGATCGCCGAGAGCGACAGGGAACTCTCGCCCTTGGGACTCACCAGCCGCGGCGCGATCCGCAGTTGCAGCCCCTTGCGCGTCGCCTGCGGTTCGATTGGCAATTCGGGCCGGTCCGCGTCGGTGATCGCAGTGAGCAGGACCACTACCTTTTCCTTCGTCGGGGTTACGAAGCGAACGCGGCTCCGCTCGTCTTCGAATTCCGATCCCCACGGAAGCGCCTCGGCCGGTCCGATCTCCAACATCAGCGACTCGGCCTTCGGCGCCGCGTCGAGCGGGATTTCGACGAGGCTCGCCGCCGTCGCGAAGTCGAGCACATGCGCCGGCCGGACCTCGGATCGGCGCAGTCGCAACACCGTTTCGATTTCCGCCACGCGAAGCTTGAGCAAGCAATTCTGCACTTGCGCCGCAACGGGAATGCCGGCGGCCGAATCCTGCCAGCGAAACGTCAGCGCAGTTCCATCGAGGGTGAACTCCGCTAATGTCTCCGCCAAATCCTCCGCCGCAGCAGCACTCGGTGCAGTCTCGGCATTGCGCAAGCGAACCTCCCAGCGCCGCGCGTCGGTCGTGCTTGCCGCGACGAGTTCAAGCGTATGGCCGTCTTCGAGCGCCGCGGCGTCGGCAAGCAATGACAATTCCTGCATTCGCTCGGATGCTCCTCCGATGCGGGCGAGCACGTGCGGCGATGTATCGGATACGGCGGGTAGCGCGACGTGCGGCGGAATGCCGGCGAATGGATCGGCGCTGGGGGACTCGTGCTGTCCGGCGGGTTTGGCGGCGGAAGGCCGTTCGATTCCGTTCGGAGGCGCCCGGTTCGCGGCCGTTCCGCGCGGGTCGCGCGGCGGGATGCGCGAATTCCCCACGCCGGGCGAATCTGCGGCTTCCGAACTACGATCGTCGGAGCCGCCTTGCACGCTCTCCGACGGGCCTCCGCTTCGTGTGGCCTTGGATGCAACTGCGGATTCGCCGTTCCCGTCGGCCGCGTCGCGGGTTGTTTCCGCTCCACCGTCGCGACGGGGAAAGATTCCCAGCGGGTCGATCCCCGCAAAGTTTCCGAGCGCCGCGTACACGACGACCGACCCAAGCGCGAGGCCGAACGCGACGCTCGCCAGCTTCGCCAGGGGCGACGATCGACCGCGGCGCTGCCCCGAGCGAACCATCGTCGCGGTCGAGGGAAACGCGGCGGCACTCGATGCGCGGCTCTCGAAAGGGGCGTCGCCGAAGTCCAACTCGCCCTCGTCGGCGAGCGATCCGAGCGGTTCGAGGCCCGAGGTGCTTGTATCGGCAGCTCGACGCGCTCCGGGTCTATCCGCAGCCGCCGCGGCCGCGATCTTTTTGCGCAACGCGACGTCGTAGGCCAGCTTTCTTTCGGCATCGAGCAGCGTTACGCGGGCTTTCGAGACCTCGTTCAGGATTCGCTGCGACTCGACCGCGTGGGGACCGGTTTGCAGCGACCGCAGATGGCTCATCCGCTGATCGGCCGCGTTCGAGATGACGTCCGCGTCCTGCTCGAACGGCCGAATGCCGAGCAACCGATAATGGTCCGGCGGCTGTTCCTCGGGCCGGATGCCGAACCATTTGTAGTAAGCGTCGAACTTGTGGGTCATCGCGGCGGTTTCCGATCGATTCGCCCGTGAGGGAACACACCCCTTTCTAGGATACCCGAAATCCCGTCGCCATGCCCGAGGGGACCGTATTGGCGGTCGGCGGCGGTCAGCCGGCGCCGCGAGCCGTTTTCGCGGCCAGCGAGCGCTGGTCTTCGGCGCGGAAGCTCCACCAGCACGACCGCGGCAACATCCCGACGCCGACGATCGCAACCTGCACGACCCAAAACACCAATAGTGCGTTGATTGCCGCTTCCGACTTGCCGTAGGAGTGCAAGCCGACGCCGAGGTTGTTCACGCCGAACCAACTCCACGCCGTGACCGCGTTGCCGACCATCGCCATGACGGCCATGCCGCGGTCTTTGATCCAGCCGTCCCAGCGGGCGTGCAACAACAGCGCGTTCCAGAGCACGATGATGAGCGCGCCGTTTTCCTTCGGGTCCCAGCCCCAGAAGCGGCCCCACGAATCGTCCGCCCACAATCCGCCCAGCACGGTGCCGACGAAGCTGAAGAAGATCGCGAAGCACAACGAGCCGTAAATCATCCGCGCGAGAACTTTGGAGACGCTCTTGTCGAGCGCCGGCGTGCACATGCCCAGGAACACGTAGATCAAGCCGAGTTTGCCCGCCATGAACGTCGTCGCATAACCCAGCGTAACGGTCACCACGTGCGTGGCCAACCAGAACTGCGTGTCGAGCACGGGCTGGAGCACTTCGAACGTATCGCCGTCGAGCGCGAGGAAATGGGCGATGAGCAGCGTCGCGCTGCCGGTGATGCCGGCGACGACGTTGCCCAAACCTATCCGGAAGATGGACTCCATCACCAGGGCCAGCAACACGCAGCCCCAGCCGATGAACACGGCCGAAGAATACAGCGTCGTCACCGGCGGCCGGCCCGAGATGTACACGCGCGCCGCGATCGCCAGCGTGTGCAACACCAACGTCGTCGCCGCCAGCCAAAACGCCGAGCGATTGAGCGGACCGCTCCAGCCGAGCCAGGCCAGCGCCGCGAGTACGAACACGAACAAGTAGAGCACCGACGCGACAAAGAACGGCTCGACGCGATTGAAGAACGCCTCGAACTGGACGTGGCTTCGCGAGTAGGCGATCGGCAACTCCTCGTCGAGATACGCGCGATACGCCGCCACGGCGTCGTTGAAGCGGTCGGCGTCCTTGGCCTTGTAGGCCGCGAGCACGTCGCTCCAATGCTTCCGCGCGTCGCTGGGCTCGGTGAGCGTAATGCCCATCCGCGCGGCCGCCTCGGGATTCGCCAGCTTCGTGAGGATCTCGTCGACGTTGGCGCTTACCAGCGTGACCCACACCGGCTCGCCCTTGGCGTCCTTCGTCGGCACGGCCAGCGGCGGCGGCTGCTTGACGTCCATCGACGCCCGCTGATATTCGAGTTCCGCGATGATCTCATTGAGGTTTTCGGAGAACTTCTGCCGGGCCTTTTCCTCATCGCCCTCGAATGCCGAGGCGTCCGGAACGTGGTTCCGCGACTGGAACGCGAACAGCAGCTCGCGTACCACCTGATAGCGGTTGGCGAACTCAAGAATCTTGGCGTCGCGCAGCGAGAGCTTCGTTCCGTGCTCGCCGGCGTCGCGGGCCGCGAACTGCGCCCGTTCATATTCCTCCAAGAATCGCTTCTCGCCCTTGGACACCTCGTCGAGCGAGTATAAGTATCCCTTCCGCGGCGACAGACCGAAAATCTCCTGGACGTCGAAGTTCTCGATCTTGAGCACGCGATGCCCGGCCGCGTCCGGACTGCCCGAGATCGTGTCCAACAGCCAGCGAATCGCCGGTTGCCGCACGCCGTTCGAGTCGACGAACGTCTCCTGTTTCGAGAGGACCCGCAACGTCGACCGGGCGAGGGAATCGAGCGGCTTGCAGCGGGCATGGTCCATCACCGGCAATTGTCCGGCCGCTTCCAGGTCCATGCCTTCGAGTTTCTTGCTCGGCTTGATCGCATTCGACGCCGCCCACAACACGGCAATCGCCGCCACGCCAACGGGCAAATAGCGCAGCCACGGCAATTGATCTTCCGCGCGGTTTTCGTGGCGCTGGCGGCGGTGCTTCTCCTTCGATGCAAACGCGCTGATCGGCAAGCCAACCGCCCAATCCGTCGCCGTCGCGATCAACGTTCCGTCGCGAGCGCGGCGCCGGATGAATCGCACCAGCGTCGTGCTGAAATGAAACAGCATTCCCACGCCCACGATCATGCACGAGACGTAGGGAATCATCCAACCCTTGTTGGTCACGACTTGCAGCGTCGTCGTGTCGGCGCCCGCCGACTCCTTGGGAATAAAGCCCGATTGATAGTACGTCTCGCCCGCGTAACGCAGCGGGTTGTTCATCCAGATTTTCGTCTTGAGCAGCTCGCGGCCGTCGGCGCCAATCACGCGCACGTCGGACGAGTAGCTGCGGGCCATCGCGGAGCCGGTGTAATTCTTCTGCTCGGCGTCGATTACTTCGATCCAGAACGGCCGGTAGATGCGGCGGTAGCGAAGCGAAACTTCGTAGGTCTTGTCGCCTACCGTGATCTTCTCCGGTGTCTGGCGCGATTCGACCCAGTCGCGCATGTACGCGACCGAAAGCATGTACACACCCAGCGACTTCCCGTCCTTGTCGGTCAACTCGACGTACACGGCGGGCGAATTGAATTGCTGGTTCGCGTCCGTCGCCGCCGCGGGCCGCTGCGATATGGGAAATTCCTTGAGGCCCACGCCCACGGTCGCGGGATTGTCGTCTTCCGCCCGCGCGGCCCGAATTCGCGGCGCGTTGGGAATGTGCTGCACGAGCCGAACCGAAAACGGTAATTCGTCGTTCTCGACCGTTTCACCGCCTTCGAGCAGGTGCAGCGGAACGACGACCACGTCGTCGCGGTCGCCGGCCGACGGGTCGACGACGGCAATCTCGAATTCGTCGCCGACTTCCGAGTAGTTCTTGGCCTGACCTTCCTGCGCGGTCAGGTGCGATTCGACGGCCGACACGCCGACGAGCAACTCGCTGAACATCATCAGGCCGACGCCGGCGTGCAACAGCACGATCCCGGCCCGCTGTTCGAACACCTGATAGCACCCGGCGAGCAGCACCAGCCCGGCTACCGTGGCTTTGACCAACTGCCAGAGAATTCGCATCGACGAAGGATCGGGCGACCATCCGGCGCCGCCGATGAACGCCCAGGCGAGCGCCGCGCCAAACACCGCGTCCCCGACGCCCAACGCGATCCGCGTTTTTCGCCTTTCGGGGTCCATCTTCGCGATCGCAACGGCGACGACGAGCCATAGCGCGGCCAGCGCGATCTTGAGCAGCAGCCAGATGGTCTCCCAACTCAGCGCCGCCGCGTCCTGCACGCCCGCGTCGTCGCCGATTGCCCCGCTGTGAATGACGGCATACGTCAAAACGCAACCCAAGACCAAAGTCGCGCAGCCGGTCCACAGCCGTGTCGATTTCGCCTGAATCCGAAACCGCACGAGATGGGCGGCGAGCAGATTCACGAACATCAACGCCCCGATCGTCCAGCCTTTGGGGAAATAGAAGTGGTTTTCCATCCAGGCGTATTTCGGCATTTCCGGAAAGAACGACTCCGGAAAGAAAATCTTGAACTGAATCCGCGCGAACATTGCGTCGAACAGGCCCCAGGGGTCCTGCGTGTACCGTTCGAGATGTCGCGGCATGCGGAAATAGTGCTCGATCGTCTGGTTGATGCTCAGGTCCGTCTGGCCGAGCGTGCCCGCCAGCACGATGAAGATCGCCATCGCAAACAACACGACGGTGAACTTGAGCGACGCCAGCGGCCCAAGGGCCGCGCGGACCGATTCCCAGACGTCGTTCGTGTGCGGTTTATGCTCGGAAAGGTCACTTGCCATCGGTCGCTCCTGGCGACGGGGTTTTGGCGGAGTCGGGCTTCGCCGGATCGGCTTTCTCGGCATTGGGTTGCGTCGCGCTCGGTGGCGTCGGCTTCGCGTCCGCGGTATCCAGGCGAAGCGAATCGAGGAACCTTCGGAAGGCGTCGCGCTCGCGCTGGGCAAGCGCGGCGTCACCCGTCAGCTTGACGAACCACACGTCGTCGCCGGCGCGGAACATGGCCGCCAGCGTCGCGCGCTCCGCCTTCTCGGCGCTCGGGGCGAACATTTCGACGTACGCCCCGCGATAACCGGAAATGCGGACTTCCTTCGCATCGCCGGCGATTTGTTCCGGCGTCGCGGCGGCCAGCCCGATCTGCCCGCGCCACCGATTGATGTTGGAAATCGGATCGGCGATCTGCGCGGCCGCCGCGGGGAAGCTCGTCACGGAAATGTCGAGACTCCGATCGCCGTCCGTTACGGAGAATGACGCTTTGCGCTCGCTACGCGAGCCCTGCTCGGTCCAGCTTTTCGGCGCTTCATAGTTGAGCGCCATCGCCCGGGCGTGGTTCGAGGGCGCTTCGCTCGGCGGCGTTGACGACGCAGCGGCGGCGTGGGACTCGGCCGCGAGCACAACGACCGTCGCAGTCTGGCCGTCGGCAATCGGAACTTGAATCGACTGTTTGGCGAGTTGGGCCGCGTCGATCGGCCCCAGGCTCAACTGTCCGCGCCAGCGATTGACGTTCGCCAGGATGTACGGCTCGTCGGCCTCAGTCTTGGGAAGCACCGTTACGGACATCTCCACGGGGGTTGAGCCGCCGAGCACGATCGTGGCGAACCGCAAGGCGCTTCCCGGTTGCTCTTGCCAGCCCTCGGGCAAGGTCCACTTGGGCGTGCCGTCGGCCTCGAATCGGACCGATTTGACGAAGTCGAGCAGTTTTTCGGCATGGGGCGCGATGGCGTCTCGCGCACCGACGGCTTTAAAGAACCAGGCCTTGTCGCCGCGGAGTACGATCGCTGCGAACATCCGGTCGCCGGCGACCTGCGGCATCCCCGTCATCGGCGGGCCGCCAGGTTGGACCGCCGCCGCGGAATGCACCGGCTTCGGCTTAGGAACCGTATAGCGAGCCACGCCTTCCTGCCGCGAGCAACCCGCGAGAACCGTCGCCGCCGCAAGCGAGAGCACCCCCAAGAAACGAAGCGAACGTGGCATGATCCCTCGTGAATCTTACGCGAGCGGCGAACGACAGGCCCAGAAACCGGCAGGCATGCGCGAAGGCGACGTTGCCCCACGAAGCGCGGCTCGCGAACGGTTCGCCGCGAAAAGGACCTCGCACGGCGAACGAACCCCATCGCGGCCAAAAAAAACGGCGGGGCCGCCCGGCAAGGACAACAAGTGCTGCCCTGCGCGAGCGGTTATTGGATTATAGGGCCGCGACAACCGGAAAGTATAGACGAACACCAAGCCGCCTTCGGCCGGAACGTCGGGGGGGCGCGGTTTCCCGCGTTTTTTTGGGGCGTTTTGCATTTTGGCGCTCGCCGCGAGTCGCACTCTCGGATCACGACTTCAGCGGGAATTGCAGCTCGGTGAGGTACTTCTTCGGATTGCCGCGAAAGAATATGCCGGGGCCTTTGAGGTAGATTTCGCGCGTGGGACGGTCGATTTCGACACCGCGGCGGTGGACTTCGGCGAGGGCCTTCGCATAGGAATTGCCGAGGTCTTCGTAGGGGCCGCGATGAACGAGCGTCAGGCACGTTGCGGCGGGGAGTTCGTGGACGGCCGCGCCGTCGAGCACGAGCGGTTTGCGAATCGGCACGGCGACCTCGAAGTCGGCGTCGTCTTCGCGGAACTCGGTGTCGTAGCAGAGCATCATCGGCGGACCGGCGGCGTGGCGGCCTACCTTGCGACAAAGTTGGCCGAACAGCGGGCCGCAGTCGCGGTACCGACCGCGGGTGCGGATGCCGGCGACGAGCAGCGGGGGGAGCGATTTGTCGGCGAACTCGAGCGTTGCGGTTTGCATGGCGGTGCGGACCTCGCGTTGATGGGAAATGAAACGATCCAGATCCCTGCCGATCCGGCGAAACCGGCGGGCCTCGGCGTCGATGGTTTGCTTGTGGCGTTCGAGCTCGTCGAGCAGGTCGGCATCGTCGTCGATGCGGGCGAGCAGGTCGGCGATCTGTTGGACCGAAAACTCAAGGCGGCGGAGCTCGACGATTGCCAGGGCCAGCTCGACCTTGCTTTCGGCGTAATAGCGGTAGCCCGTCTGCTCGTCCACGCACGTTGGCAGGAGCAGGCCCTCGTCGTGGTAGAACCGCAAGGCCTTTACGGTCAGTCCGGTGATCCGGGAGAACTCGCCGATGGTGAACACGGTAGGACTCGGCTGGGGTGACGGTGTTTTTGGACAGCTTACCGCCTCCCGTTACGGGAGAGTCAAGCGGTCCGCCTTTGCGAAGTTGAAAACCGCCCCGACGCGTGGTTCAATGGTGTGAGTCCCGGCGGCGGAATGCACGCGGCCTGGGGCTTTGCTTCCCGCCCTTCGCTCCCACCTTTCACGAAAGGACCCCGCCGTGATTCGCCGCACTTTCCTCGCCGTTGCCCTCGTTTCGCTATTTGCACCCGCCTTGGCTCGGGCCGACGAACCCGCCGCCGCCAAGGATGATGCCGCCAAGGATGACGCCGCCAAGCAGGGCGCTCGCATCTTGATGGTCACGCAGAGCGCCGGCTTCAAGCACGGCAGCGTCACGCGGAAGGAAAATCAACTTTCGCCATCCGAGCGGGCGATCACCGACTTGGGCATCAAGAGCGGCCTGTTCCGCGTCGACTGCACGCAAGACGTGAAGAAGGATTTCACGAAGGAAAAACTCGCCGGTTACGACATCGTCTACTTCTACACGACCGGCAAGCTGCCCATCGACGAGGAAACGCTCGACTACTTCATCAACGACTGGCTGAAGCAGAAGGGCCATGGCTTCATCGGCAGCCACTCGGCGACCGACACGTACAACAACGACAAGATTTACTACGAGATGATCGGCGGCACGTTCAACGGCCACCCGTGGAATGCCGGTTCGCAGATCACCGTCACGGTTCACGACACCAAGCACCCGGCCGCGAAGCCGTGGGGCGAAGAGTTCACGATCAAGGACGAAATCTACCAGTTCAAGAACTTCGAGCCGAAGAACGTCCGCGTGCTGATGAGCATGAACATGGAAAAGACCAAACAAAAGGCGCCGTACCACGTGCCGATCGCGTGGGTCAAAGACTGGGGTAATGGCCGCGTGTTTTACATCAGCCTCGGCCACCAGGAAGACATCTGGACGAACGAGAAGTACATGGAGTCGGTCCTCGGGGGCATCAAGTGGATTCTCCGCAAAGAAGACGGCGACGCCACGCCGAATCCGGACGTTTCCGAGAAGTGGAACGAGAAGAGCAAAGCGGACGCGAAGAGGTTATGATGTCGTGCATCCGAACGCCGTCATCGCTTCTGTCGAATAACTAAATGAAGGCACGTTCGTCATGCGACCGACGCAAATCCGTTGGTCGCATGACGACGCCTTCGAGTTACGGCCAACGTGCGGGCATTCCCGCGGGGCAGAAACTTCGCACGGACGCTATAATGAATGAGGCGTCCTGAACGACGCGGCCTTCACCGGGATTTGCAGTATGATCCGCTCACCGAACCTAGCCGCAGACCTCGTCACGGTCGACGAGTTCCGCGCGCTCGTT
>QEVJ01000057.1 GCA_003576845.1 Planctomycetota bacterium | reverse complement strand
GCCACGTCCGGCCAGCGGCTGCGGGCTTCGCGATCTAGCGGCGCGAACTGGCTATGCACGTCCAAGCCGAGCAGCGCCGTCGGACAATCGGCCAGGGCTTCCGCCGTCAAATGCTCGCCGGCTTCGGCTGCTTGCTTCACGCCCAGCAAAAAACACGACGGCGCGATCAGCGGCTTGTACGCCAGCAGCAAGCGGCACGCGGCCGCGCGATAGGCGCGCAGAACGTCGTCCGCGCCGGCGTCCGGCCGCGCGAGCGTCGCTTCGTAGTCGGCGAGTTGCTCGCGATAGTTCCGGTCCGCCGACGCCCAACGATCGAACAAGTCGTCGGACCAGGCCGCGAAATTGGCCGCCTGATAAATCCCCGCGTCGGCGATCCGTTCGCCGGGAAAGTCGATGAAATCGACGTCGTACCGCCGGCCCGTGTCCGACCGCTTGAACCGGCAGCGGTAGTGGCAAAGCTCGTACGTCTTCGCCGGCCAGGCTTGCTCGTCGAGCAAGTGCTGGCGATGCGCCGCGAACCGAAACGGGCGATTGCCGCCGTGTTCGACTTCGACGAAACGCTTGATCCGCGCCGCGCTCCTGCCGTCGAGATCGAACGCTTCGGGCGAGTGGTTCTTGAGATGATTGATGAGCGACGTGAGAAAGACCGTCTTGCCCGAGCCGTAAATGCCGATCACCGCGATCCGGCGGCGCTTGGTCGTCGGAATTCGCGGGCGGAGCCAGGAGAGCATTGAACGACTCGGCGATGAACTGCATTTCGGCTAGCCGTTACGGGCAAATCTCTGACATTATAGTGCGCTGCGGCAGCGCATTGCAGGCGTTAGGAAGGTCTCGCGCCCAGGCTACTCCGCCAGCACTTTCAGCACGAGCACGGTAACGTCGTCCGCCAGCGGCGCTCCGGCCATGTGTTGGCGGACGGCGTCGTAGAGCCGCGCGGCGATTTCGGCCGCCTCGCGGTGGAGATTTTCCTGCACCACGGCAAGCGCTCGCTGCGTGCCGAACATCTCGCGCGAGGGCGATTGGGCTTCTTGCACGCCGTCGGTGCAGACGAAGAACACCTGGCCGGGCGAGAGCTTGACCGGACCTTCGCAGCGGACGCGGAGGTGCTCGTCGATGCCCAGCGGCAGACTCGTGCTTTCGAGCAGCCGCGGCGCAGCGTTTGCCGACAAGAGATAGGCCGCGTGGCCGGCGCCTGCGTAGTGCAATTGCCGCTTTTCGGGATCGAGCTGCGCGAAGAACAGCGTGACGAAGTGCCGGCCGGCGGTGTCGGTGGCGAGAATCCGATTGACGTGGCCGAGAATCTCGCCCGCGTCGTTCTGCGAGAGAACGAGCGCCCGGAGGTACGCCCGCGTTTCGGCCATCAGCAGCGCCGAACCGAGACCGTGGTTGCTCACGTCGGCGACGACCAGCCCGATCCGGCCGTCGGCGAGCGGGATGTAATCGTAAAAATCGCCGCCCGTCTCGTCGGCGGGGGACGTCAGGCCCGCCAGGTCGTATCCGGGCACAGTCGGCGCGCGGGCAGGAAATAATCGCCGCTGAATATCGCGGGCCACGCGGAACTTGGCCGTCGTCATGCGGAGCGCCTCTTCGGCGTGTTCGCGGCCCGCCCGCTCGATCCCATAGCGAACGCTGCGGACGAGCAACTCGTCGGTCAACTGACTCTTGACGAGATAATCTTGGGCGCCCGCCTGCACGGCCTTCATCGCCAGGGAATCGTCGTGATGGCCCGAGAGCACGATCACCGGCAAGTGCGGCGCCTTGGCGTAAAGCTGCAAGAAACCGCTCAGGCCGGGCGTGTCCTTGAGCGTCAAATCGAGCAGGATCGCGTCGATCCGCTGATGGGCGAGAAAGTCGAGCGCCGTGGCTACGTCCTCGACGTGCGTCATGCGAAAGTCGCCGTCCCAGCGACGATCGAGCAGGCCGCGGATCAGCGAAACGTCTTCCGCGCTGTCGTCGACGAGCAGGATATTGACGGCGAGATCGGGCACGAGCAGGTCTCTCGACGATGCGACACGGCGCCGCTGACTGGCGCGGCGACAGCAAGGCTGGCATTGAACGCGACGGGTGCGAACGCGGCCGATGTCAGCCGGGAATTGGCAAAACTGCCCCAACCCCTGACGAGGGAGGGATAGCCTTTATGATACGTTGCCGGATCGTCCGGCGTCGAGATTGGCGCGCGAAAGAAGTCGCGCCCCGGCGACAAGCCCGACGGCCTGCGACGCATGGCGACTCGCCGACGCGGCAAGAGCCGGATTGCGCCCCGTTTCGGTGCCTCGTTCTGCGGCGATCGCGCGGTCAACCGCCGCTGGGGATAGGACTCGGCGCGCCGAGGCTCGCAGGGGCGCCGCCGCACGTCGGTCTTCGGCTTGGCGTGTGCCGCTGACCGCCGCGATCACGGCCGCCGGGGCGCTGGGCGACGCGGGCGGAAGCGTCGAGCCAATCCGGTTGCGCACCCGAATCATGTCGACGAAGTTGATGACGCCGCTGCCCTCGACGTCGTGCCGCGGATCGTAATCCGCCGCGGCCGTCGACCGGAATTGAAATGCCCGATCGGCAATCACGTCGGAAAGCGAAACCGCGTCGTCGTCGTTCACGTCGCCTGGCAAAACCGTGAAATGGTACTGCCGCGGCTGGCCGCCGAGCGCCGCTTCCAGCGACGAACTGAGATCGACGGTGAACCGATCCGCGGGGAGCGGGTTGGCAAGCGTCCACGTGGCGACGTTGCCGTTGGCCTCGAACGAGGCGATGCCGTACTGGGCCAGCGCCACACCGGAAACGGCAATGTCGCCGATCGCCGCGGGAACCAGGCGGTCGAACACCAGTTGCACGCGGTCGAGATTCGTCCAGGGAAGGTTTGCGTCCGTAGCCGTGTGATTGCGAACGGACCAACCGCCCTCGCCGAGTCCGCGCGCGTCGAGCAGATCGAGAAACTCGCTGCTCCACGGGCTTCCCGAAACGAGCACGTCGACGAGTTGGGCCGTTTCGCCGCCGGAGGAATCGACGGTGAGCAAATAATCCCCGCTTCCCGTCGACGAACGGACCACGACGACATAATTCCCCGCCGAAGCGAAGGTATGAACGAGCCGCGCATTGCGGCCGTCCGGCGCGCCGTTGTCGTCCGACGCAATCACGCCGCCGCCGGGAGCGTGCAGTTCGATCCGTGGATTCCAAATGCCGCCATTCGCGCCGACGAGCGTGTCGGGCGTCGCCGTTTCGAAGGTCAGTGTTTGGCCGGCCGCGACGTCGATCGCGTAGACATCGACGTCGACCGCAGAAGCCAGGCCGCCCCAGACGGCCCCGGCCGCGGAAATGTCGTGGGCCGTGCCCGTCGCGTCGTTCGTTTCGCGCTCGAATTCGGCGCCGCGGGTGACGAACGCGGTGTAGTTTGCCGCGACGTTGGCGGTGATCCGCACGTAATACACGCCGCCTGCCGTCGGAACGAAATTGCGGATCGAGGCGTCGGCATTCGCCGGCCCGGGCGACGGCGTGGCCAAAATGCCGCCGGAAGCGTCTTGCAGTTCCACGGTCCACGTGCCCGCCGTCGCGCCGTCGACGACGAACGACGCCGGCTGGCCGGCCGCCAACGTGACGGCATAGTAATCGTCGACCTTTGCCGCACCGGCGACGTAATGCGCCGCGACCCGTTCGTCGGAAAGCGTGCTGTTAAAAACGGCGACTTCCGCGATTGTGCCCAGGAACGGGTCGCCGCTCGAAGCCGACGCGCCGTCGTGGTATAGGGTGTCGGTGCGGCGGCCGATGCGAATGCCCGTCGTAGCCCCGTAGAGCGGCCCGGCGGCGGTCGATTGGCCGAACTTGACGCCGTCGAGATAGCCGGTAAACGTGCGCGTCGCGGCGTCGAGGGATAGCACGACGTGGTACGTGCGGTTGGCGACGACCGGCGTGCTCAAGAAAATCGGTCCCCACGGCGTCGCGGCGCCGTCGCTCGACGTGTTGTACGCGCCGACGTAAAGCTTGCCTTCGTCGAGATAGACGTTGAGGCCGCGCTGGCTGGTTCCTTCATCGAAGAGCACGCGTTTGCCGTTGACCGTTTCGGTATCGACACCTTCGGTGTCGCCCGCGTTGAACCACAGCGAGACGGTGCGATTGAGATACGGCCCGCCGGAATTGATCTGCGCGTTGTCGCCGACTTCGACACGGTCGTTGCTGCCGTCGAAATAGGTGGCGGTTCCCTCGACGTTCGGCACAATCGCCGGCTCTCCGAGCAGCGGGGCGCCGAAATAAACGCCGTTGGAGATCGATCCTGCCGAACCAAGGTTCGCGGCAACGTTCGACCCGCCCGGCGCGTCGTCGAGCCGCCAGTATCCGACGGGGTTGTCGGCGGCGACGAGATCGTGGTACACGCCCGGCAGCACGATCGAACCGGCCACGGCCAGACGGCTAGCGTCGCCATTCGACACGACGGCGGCGTCGAGCGACTGGGCGGACGCGCGGCTGTCGTTGGCGCCTTGACCGAAGGCCTCGCCCTCGAACGCGGCCGCGAGCGAGGCGCGGAGTTGAACGATCGTAGTGGCGGTGGGCGCGATTTCGATCGTATACAGCCCGCCCTCGGCGAGCACGAAGCTATCGAGCCACGCGGCGACGCCGGGTCCCGGCGCCGTTGCCGCGCCAACGACTTGCGAACCGCGGCGGACGGTCAAGGAAACCTGCGCCAGAGGAATTGTCGGCGTGGCGAGCAGCGAGAACGACTGCCCGGCGAGGAAATTGGCACGATAGCGGAGACTGGCGCCGCCGTCGATCGTGGCGGTCATCGTGTTCGATTCGGTGAGGAATCCACCTGGAATCGTGCCGGGGAACCACGGCAAATCGACGGCCGCCGCAGGAGGCGTGGACAACGGCAGGCCGCCTGAGGGCGTATCGCCGAGAAGCGCCCAATTCGTCGTTTGTGCAAACGACGTGAACGAGCCGGGCGCCGCGAATAATTCGACACCCGCTGCACCCGCCGTTGTGTAGTATACGAGGTCGACAAAGTGCTGGCCCGCCGAAAGGTTCACGGTACCGAAGCGGTCGGCATTGGCGTTGCCCGGCGAATCCGGAATCGCGTCGAAGCCGTCGATCCGCAGCCGCGTGCCGGTGAGCACGACGCCGGAAGCAAGCCCGAACGTCCAGGCGCCGGCCGTGGCGTTCGTGACGACGCCGGTCGCTCGCAGCGCGACGGGCATCGTCGTGAGAATCGCCGTGGGAAACGGCGAATCGCCCGTAAAGTGCCCCGGATTGCCGCCGGGCGTGTCGGCGAGGTTTATGCGGCCATACCGCTGCGTGGAAAGCGCGGCGAGTCCAGGATGTCCCGGCGGCAGCGCGAGCGCGGCGTCCGCCGCGTTCATGCTCGCTAGCGTGCCGGCAGGATTGACCAGGCGGGCGGAAATGCCGGCCGAAAGCGGCTCGTGCGTGTAGCTATACGATGTGCCCGGCGGGAACGCGCTCCCGAACGTCACGCCGATGTTGGCTATCGACAGCGTATACGGCGAACCGATCGCGAGCGGCGACGTCGTGAGCACAACGCTCCTGCCGTCCAGGCGCGGCGTGGCGCTCGTCACGGTCGCGCCGCCGAGCGTGTAATTGCTCGCAAGCGCTGCATGCGTCGCGTTGACCTGCTCGGTAAATAGGACGACGAGTTGCGTGTCGCCGTTGTCGAGCGGCCAGACGGCGTCGATCGCGCCGTAACCGGCATTGACGATCGCGGAGCGGCCGCCTTCGAGACCACCCGCGTTCACGGCCGAGACTTGATATTCGAACCGAGCCCGCGGCGCCACCGACGTGTCGAGAAAGGTCGTCCCCGTCACCGAGGCGATTTGGACGTTATCACGATAGACACGATACTCGCCGATCCCGCTGTCGGGATCGCTCGCCGCGTTCCACTGGAGCGCGAACTGGCCGGCTTGCGGCGTCGTGACCGCGAGTCCGCCGGGCGTGCTCGGCGGCGAGCGATCGACGAACGTGTTTTCGGTTCCGGGCGATCCGTTCGGACGGCTGGCGTCCCAACTGGCCGGATCGTTGGCGTACGCCGCCGGAATCTTGCGCGCGAGCGACGCGCCCTGGCCATCGGGTTCGAGCACCCAAGGATCGGCGTCGTCGTAGGTCACGCGATCGACGACGATCATCGGAACGGTCAAGTCGGGTTCGGGCGGGCCGGGCTTGGACAGTTCGAGCTTTTCGCCCGCGTTGTCGAGCGCGCCGATGTACGGGCCGTAGAGCGGCGTGCCTGCGGGCACGTTGTACGCCGCGCGGAACTCGGAGGCAAGCGTCGGCTCGGCGGACGGGTCGAACGGAACGACGAGCAAGAATCCGCCGGCGGGAATCGTCACGCCCGACGGAAACACATAGTTCACGCCCTCGGTAAACGCCCACGTGTTCGCCGGGCGCGAAGGATCGAAAAGCTGCACGGTGCTCGCCGAGACGTTCTTGAGTTCGATGTATTCCGTCGCCGCCGCCGTCGCGCCGAGCGGATGATACATGATCTCGTTGATGACTGCCGGGCCGATCTTGGGTAGCGCGTTCGCCGAACCGAACGTGGCCGACGCCATCGGCGGATAGTCGACGTTGCCGGTGCTCGTCGTGAACCGCCCGAACGGCACCTCCGATTCGGCGGCGCCGAAGTCGATCGAGTCGATCGTCGTGATGCCGTTGGCGGCGGTAAAGTAGACCTCGTCGCCCAGTTCGCTGAACCCAAACGGAACGCCGGTCATGTTCGGCGGACCGAAATGGGTCGTTTGGCTGAACGCGACGTATCCGCCCGGCGCGAGCGTTGTGCCGCTCGGAATGCGATACTTGGTGCGGTTCGCCGGATCGTCGCTCAGATAGTAATTGGAGATGTTGACCGTCTGGTTCGTCAGATTGCGAAGTTCGATGCGGTCGCCGGCCGCTTGATCCGAATGCGACAACACCTCGTTGATGACGACTGAATTCGGCCCGAGCGCTTCGTTGTCGTCGGCGCCGGGCGAACCGCCGTCGAGGTTGCTCGGCCTCCACGAAGCGCCGCTGTTCCACGTGCTCGTCGCCGCGGCGGGATTGACGATCACCAACGATCGGCCCTCGCCGTCCGTGCTCGGATGCCAAAGGTCCGAATAGGTGAAATCGAGGATCGTGCCGAACAGCGGGCTCCCGCTCTTGAGCAGGATCTGTTCGCCGGAGTTGTTGAGATTCCCCGAATACTCGCCGGCCAGATTCGGGACCGTGCCGTAGCGAGCCCGGAACGCCGCTTCGTTGGCGGCGACGACGACGTATTGGTTGGGATTGAGGTTGAGCAAGGGAAACGTGAACGTGATCCCGCCTTCGATCGTCACGCCTTGAAGATTGACGGCCGCCGGCGCAGTGTTTTTGAGTTCGATGAAGTCGTAGTCGTTGCCTTGCTCGGCGTTGTACATCACCTCGGTGACGCGGAGCGTGTCGGCGGGGCTGGACAGGTTCGGCGTGCCCGGCGGAATCTGGCTCAGCACGTAATTCACGCGCTGCTGGTTGAAGCTCTTGAGGCTGTCGCGGATCGACGAGGAAACCCAATCGCCGACTTCGGCGTCGAGCCAGGCGTTGAACTGGCTGGGCGCGAAAATCGTCTCGGCAAGCTGCTTGAGGTGCGCGAAGTAGTAGGGGCGGTAATTCGGATGGTTCATCAACCGGTTAAATGCCGGCAACCCCGCCGGCTCGAACAGATCGCGCGTCGCCGATCCGCCGCCTTGGTCGCCTTGGCCCAGCACGTTGTCCAAGTCGTGAATCGCGATGACGAACCGCGTGTCGACCGTGCCGCGATAGAGCGAATACTCGTCGCGCGACGTGTTGTTGATGAGGCCGTTCTCTTCGTTGACGAGCAGCGCGTTCACCGCTAGCCAGCGCAACCACTGCTGCACGTTGATCGCCGCTTCGATCCGCTGGACAAACTGGTTGTCGGGCGTTTGCGACGTGCTGAACGCGCGGCCGAGGTTCATCACATCGCTGAAATCGTCTTCGGAAACGTTCGTTTGCTTTTGGATGCGATTGCGGTACGAATCCGGATTGCTGTCGATGTACTGCAAGTCCCAATCTTGCCCGCGGTATGCGTTGCCGTCGGAATCGCCGGGAAAGTGGTTCTCGGCCCAGTCCTCGTTGATCGGTTCGAGATGGACGTAGAAGCCGTATTGCGAACTGCCGGAGTTCGGCAAAATGTTGCCGTTGCGGCGGACCATGACCTGCTCGGGATGCTCGGCGGGCAAACCGGCCCGCTCGAACATCGCCATGCCGATGTGTTGCAGGTAAGAAAAGCGTGCGTTGAGATTGGCGGCGCGAATGCCGCGCCACGGATTGTCGTCGGCGAAGTTGACGCGCTGATTCGGCGGATTATTCGACCGGCTTCCCTGCCCCCGATAGCGCACTCCCGCGCTGTACCGCACCTCCGCCACGCCGTCGATGACGCTCACGAACGTGACGTTCATTTCCGCATTGCTGCCGCGGCTTACGTTCGTGTTGAATTCGTTAAGTTCCCACGGCGTGAAGATCAGCCGGTATTCGGGAATGTTCGGGTCGACGACCGCCGCGTTGTCTACCTGGTACAGCGCGTTCGCGCCTTGCGCCGTGGTCGAGTGATTCGCGGTGGGCCAGGTGCGGGCGTTGCCGGCCGAGTCGGCGGCGCGGACGTAGAACTCGATGATCGTCTTGTCGGGCTTGGCCGCGAGCGCCGCGCCGTAGACGCCGTCGCCCGCCGCGCCGTCGCCGTGCAGGCCATCGTCGAACATCGTCGCCTGCGTAAACGACGGTCCCGGCAAAGCAACCGTCGTCGCTTCGCGCCAGAAGACCGACACGCTCAAGCCGGTCGTCTGTTCGTCGGTAACCCGGGCCGTGATCGTTACCGTATCGATCGAGCGCGGGATGATCGGCGAGTGGATCGTGTCGCGGATCACCGGAGCGTCGTTCGCCCGGTCCACCGAGTTGACGCGGCCGGGGGTGCCGCCGTCGGGAACGCTGGCGGCCCAGTTCTGACCGGAATCGTTGGTGAGACCGCGGCTGACCAGTTCGAGCGACTTTCCAAAGCCGTCGTGCGGCGCGTTCCACCGCCAGCCGTCGTATCCACCGGGCGTTCCCAGCGCCTCTTCGCGCGTTGCCCAGTCGCCTTCGTCGGCGTATGTAAAGCGGGTGACGCGATCGCCGGATGCATCTTCGAGCTCGACCGTTTCGCCGCCGTTGCTCAATCCGCCGGACCATCCGCCAATGAAGTTGGTGACGCTCGGGTAGTTGAGCTCGAACTGCGACTCGTCCGCGGCGATGACGAGATATTGCCCCGCGCCGAGCACCGTACCAAAGGGGAACGTAAAGTCGACGCCGTCGCTGAATCGCCAGTCGCTAAGGTTTACCGACGTCGGTTCGGCGTTGTAGATTTCGATGAATTCGTCGAGCGGGTCCTCCGACGCCGGGTGATACATGATCTCCGTAATGAGGACGTTGGCTGCCAGCAGCGACCGCGTCTCGAGCGGCTCGAAGGCGCGCGGGCGCGCACGCGGCGCGGTCGTTGATGGTTTCCGCCGAGAGAATAATCGCATCCTACTCGTTCCTCGTGGGGAATCGCGCCCCGCGCCCTCGGGTAGACCTCGCCCGACGTCGTGCCTGTGCTGTGTGGCCCGGCTGGCCCTCCGGGCAAATCTGCGAAAGCGCCCCGGGGCGAACGCCGTCAGATCGGCGGCCGCCGATGCCCTGAAATCCGGTCGTCAGTCGACCGGCGGTCTCCGAAAACGGCGTTCGGCGGAAGGGACGGTGCGGCACGCTCGCCGCTTGCCATTCGTCCGAGTCCGCCGCGCCTATTGCAGGCGCGCATCAGGGCGATGGATTGCTCCCACACGGCTATAAGGTATCAATTCTATTGATTGTACTTACCAAATGCCAACAAAAAACATGCGGTTTTTTGTTGGCCGGTTCGCGCCGTGGGTTTCACCAGACATGGCACTCGATGCCGCCGTCGTATGCGAGTTTCCGACGCTGCTCGGCGGCGAACGGTCGCTCCTGGCCCTATTGCCGTGTTTGCGCGAGGCAGGCGTGCGAATCCACACCATCGTGCCGGACTCGGGATTGGCCCAAGCGTTCGCGGCGCTCGGCGCGACAGTCATTCCCTGGACTGCCGGACGCGACGCACACGGAACCAAACAAAGCGGCCTGGCAGAACGAGAACTCGCCGCCATTCTCGCGGCGCTGCGGCCCGAACTCGTGCACGCCAACAGTCTGGCGACGGGACGCGTCGTCGGGCCGGTCTGTTCGACGCTCGGGATTCCAAGCATCGCTCACGTGCGGGATATCGTCGGTCAAAGCCGGGCCGCCATCGCGGGACTCAACTTCAATTCGCGGCTGTTGGCGGTGAGCCATGCGGTGCGCGATTATCACGTCGCCGCGGGTGTGGACGGGGAGAAGACCCACGTCGCGTACAACGGCGTTGATCTAGACGCCTTTTGTCCTAGGACGCCCAACGGCTGGTTGCACCGCGAGCTTGGCCTGTCGCCGGGCGTTAGCTTGATCGGGGCCGTCGGACAGGTTTCGCTGCGAAAAGGGTGGGATGTCCTCCTCGACGCCGCCCGCGATGTGCTTGCGCGTTTCGACGATGCCGCCTTCGTCCTCGTCGGCGCGTGCTATTCGGACAAGGCGGAAACCCGGCGGATCGAGGAACAATTGGTCGAAGCGACGCGGGTGATCCCCCGGCGCGTGTTCTGGCTCGGCGAGCGCGACGATGTCGCCGAGATCATGCCGGAACTGACGATGCTCGCCCACGCGGCACGACAGGAGCCGCTCGGTCGCGTGCTGCTCGAAGCGGCGGCGTCGGGACTCGCAATCGTTACGACCGATACGGGCGGCACGCGCGAAATCTTTCCACCCGAGGCGAGCGCCGCGCGATTGGTTGCGCCAAACGATCCGGTCGCCATGGCCGCGTCGATTGCTGCGTTGCTGGCCTGCGCCGAGGAGCGCCGCCGGCTCGGCGAAGCCGCGCGGCGGCGAGCCGTCGAGGCATTCGATGCTCGAAATGCCGCCGCCGTGTTGCTCCGGCATTATCGGGAAGTCGCGGACGCGGCCGGGAATCGCCAGCCGGACCTCCATCCACTTCACCAAACCGGTGAGACCTCATCGAACTGGTGAAACGGCGGCGTAAGTCCGCGAACCTCAGGCGTCTCGTCGCAATTCTTGCTCGCCGGCGTCTCCTCGTATCGGTGAGCCGCACGCTTGCCGAACGCGGCCCGATCGTGCCTTCGCTTCGGCCGTAACCTCCGACCGCTCCAGCGCTTGCGGAGCGACATGGCACGCGATTGCCACATTGGCATCGCGGCTGCTTTTGCATTTGGCAGCCAACGCACGTGCTGCGTTGGACGTTGCGCCGGCACGGTGCAGCGGCCCACGGGGGCCGAAGGCATTGAAGTCCACAACTTTGGAGTGAGTCATGAGCACAGCCGTCATTTGGTACGGCGGAACCACGCCCGACTATCAGGCCGATTTCGAGCGTAGCTCCGAGCAAGTCAAGCCGCGTCGCAGCCGCAAGACGAACACGACGCGGCGGGCGGCGCGCCCGGTGGGATTCAACGGCCTGCACCGCCGGCGCAAGAAGCGCTGGAGTTGGTAGGTCGAGGGCAACGTTGCGCGCTACGCATGGCATCGGCCGTGCATTTGGCGAGCCGCGTGTCAAGCGAGCCTGGTCCCGTGGCGGTGTTGCTCGTCGGCGTAGCCCGCGCGCGACCATGCGCCGGTGCACCGCGTCGCGACCAATTCACCGCATCGCGGCAGCGCAGTTTGTCGCGCCTGTGCCGGGATGCCGAACCGAATAAGCGTGAAGTGCTGCGCGTCGCGCGCGGCGCTTAACGCAAGCAAACTTCCGATCGAGCGGCAAAACCGCCTGAGAATCCGTGTGACGAGCGGCGACGTGCTTCACTCGGCCATGTGCATTCGGTTGTACGAACACCTCGTGCGGCCGAATGCCTGACCGAGCGTCGAAGTCGATGTCGCTTACACGCGGCAGTCCTGGCGCGATTGCGGACTCAATCGGCGAACCAATACGCGCTTCGGCGCCGCGCGGCAAGGCCGCGCTGGCGGCGCGCGCGTCGACATCGAACCGGGTCTGCTTGCTCGACATCTCGCATGTCGCGGCGAGGCGTGTTCATAGGCGCGCGCCAAGCCGCGCCGTTGATGCGTCGAGCAATCGGGCGGTGAGGAGCGTCGCAACGTGGGCGTCGCGCGGAAAAATTCCGGCGCGGCGTCAACGCGGTCGACCGTAGTTGCGGAACAGCTTCCGCGCGGCAACCGCGAACGTTGCGCCATGCGCAGGGATGTAATCGCCAAACGAACCGAATCAGGTAACACCCTATGTCCTACGACAATCCGAAAGCGGCGCTGGCTACGGCGTCGGAACCCGCGTCCACGGTCGCGACGGGGCAACTCGTCTCGATGCGGCAGTGTCTCGTGGTCTCGGCGCATGCCGAACGCCGCGACGTATTGCGCCGGGCGGCGATCGAGGGCGGCTGGCTGCCGCTCGTGTTCGCCGACGCCGAGTTGGCTTGGGAAGAATCGCGGCGGAGCGCGACACCGTTGGTCGTGGTCGACGTGCACGACGACGTAGACCGGCCCGCGAACGGGAATCGATGGTTGTTCGAGCGGCTTTCCCGCGAGCCGGGCCACTTGATGGCGGCTTGCGGGCGCGAGGCGCTCGCGCCGCAAGACGAGATTTGGGCGCGGCAGCTCGGGGCCTGGCTGGTCTTGCCGGGCGTGGCCGACGCGCACGACCTGTCGATCGTTTTCGAGGAAGCCGGAAAAGTGCTCGAGCGCAATTCCGTTTCAACGCCGGCCGTTCCGCACGCGCGGCGTGGTCCGGCTCGCAACGCCTCGCGTCGCCGGGGGCGTTCATAGAGAGGTTCGCAGAACAGCAAGTTTTCGCGAGCGACGGCATCGAGGTTCCCCCAGCGGCGCCTCGCGGCCGGTCGCGCTCGGTTACGTGAAGTTTCGGTTTTAATCCGCCAGACGAAAGGCAGAGCACGATGGCCCGCATTTTGGAAGGCTACGAAGAGCACGACGACCAGGACCGCGACGAGCGCCGGCGTTCGCGCAGCGAAGACGCGCCGAGTCAGCCTGCGTTCAAGCGAAGCGCACGGCCCAAGCGCCAGGGCAACGCGACCGCCTCGTTCAACGGCTTGCACCGCCGCCGGAAGAAACGAATTCAGTGGTAGGCAAGCGGCGAGCGCTTCGCGCCTGCGCCAGTTGCCCCATCTGCAAATACCCACGTATTGCGCCTTGGCACTGCCGGCTTTTGTCGGCCCGCGCCGGAGCGCAGTTTTACAACCGGTTTTGTTTCCTCGTTTTCCTGGGAGATGTCTTATGCGAGACACCGAAGATCGCGACGATGAATTGGACTTTGGGCTCTTTTCTCAACAGCGCCGTCAGCAGCCCGAGCGGGTCGGCGACCGGCCGGAATACAAGCGCAAGAAACAAGGGCGCACCGGCACGGCCCCGACGTCGTACAACGGCATCCACCGGCGCCGCAAGAAGCGGATGATGTGGTAGAATCGCCCATGGGCGAGCGACGTGTTATTTGCCACACAAACGCGGCGGCAACGGCGCGCCATGCGCCGGCCGCCGCATTTTTGTTTTCACATCTGCCTTTGCCATGACGTCTACGACGCTGATTGTGCGACGCTACGACACTGCCGAGGCAGTGACACTCGAGGTGCGCGGCGCCAGGATTGCGTCGATTGAACCGCTCGACGATCGCCATCAGGGCGGCGAGCTCGCGTGGATCGCTCCGGGCTTCGTCGATCTCCAGGTCAATGGCTACGGCGGGCAGGAGTTTAGCTCGGCCGATTTGACGGTCGAAAATGTTGCGGCGATCATGCGGCGGATGGCCGAGTTCGGCGTCACGCGATTCTGCCCCACCGTGACGACCGCGGGTTTCGACGTGCTCGCCCACGCGATGAAGACCATCGCCGCGGCCTGCGACGCGGACGGCCAAGTCGCCCGTCGCGTGCTCGCGATTCATTTGGAAGGCCCGTTCATTTCGCCCATCGACGGCCCGCGTGGGGCACATCCCCTGGCCCACTGTCGGCCGCCGGATTGGGACGAGTTCGCGCGGCTCAACGACGCGGCCGGGGGACGGATTGGACTCGTCACGCTCTCGCCCGAGTACGAAAACGCGCCCAAGTTCATTGCTCGGGCCGCCAGCGAGAAAATCGTCGTGTCGATCGGCCACACGGCGGCGACCTCCGATCAGATTCGCGCCGCGGTCGATGCCGGAGCGTCGATGAGCACGCACCTGGGCAACGGCGCGCATCGGGAACTGCCCCGGCATCCCAACTACCTTTGGGACCAACTGGCCGAAGACCGGCTCACCGCGAGCCTGATCGTCGACGGGCATCACTTGCCGGCGGAAGTCGTGAAAACCTTCTGGCGCGCCAAAACCGCGGAGCGGGTCGTGCTCGTAAGCGACTTGTCCGGGCTCGCCGGGTTGCCGCCGGGCCGCTATGCAAGCGAGTTGTGCGACCTGGAAATCCTGGATGACGGCCGCCTCGTTATCGCCGGGCAGCGGCAATTGCTCGCCGGCGCGTCGCGGCCGATCGGCGACGGCGTGGCGAATCTGATGGCGTTTGCGGGAGCGGATCTTCGAGCAGCGGTTGACGCGGCGAGTATTCGCCCCGCGCGATTGCTCGATCCCACACCCGCGCCGATGGGTCTCGAAGTCGGCGCAATCGCGGACTTGGCGTGCTTCCGATTGCGGTCGTCGCCCGCCCAAAAAACGCACGTTCCCAATACGTTCGAAGCACAGGCAACGTATTGCGGTGGCGAAAAGGTGTTCGAGCGAATTGCCGTCGGCTGATCGTTCCGGTGCGCGACGATAGCGCCGCCATGCGCGAACCGGCGGTGCAAGGCAGCCGGCTATCGTCCATCCGGCGTAGCCGCGGGAGGCGGCGGCGTTTCCGCTGGCGGGTCGGCAAGCGGCGCGACATCGCGGGCTGCTTCGTCGCCCGTCTCCGCAGGCGTAGGCGCACCCGGCGCGGGCGAAGGGGGCGCCGATGGCGGACCCGCAGGGGGCTTCGCCTCGCGGTAGGCGATCTCTTTCCGCTGCAACTTTTCGCGCCACCGCACGGCCCACATTCGCCGCTGGTTCTCGCGCGCTTCCGGTTGATAACCGAGCGATGCGCCGGTGATCGAACTGAGGTTGAAGATTGCGAGCGAACGGAACGGCAACTCGTCGTGTTCGAGATTCTCGATGAGCCGGACGTCCGCACCGCCTTTCAAATCCGCCGGGCTGTAGCCGCACAACATCCGATACATTACGCCGCCGTTGCGGTCGCCGAACTCCTTCGCGATCGCATCGCGCACGAGCGAAGCCGTGGCGGGGCCGCGGCGGATCGCTTGCCGCAATCCCTCGAGCGATTTTTCTCGCCAGTTCCAGGTGAGCGTTTCGTTCTTAAGAGCCGCTTTGACCAGCGGGTCGAACCGGCCCAAATAGCCGAACGACCGGGCCGCCAGCGATTGCCCTTCGAGACGCCGGCCGTGAAATTGCTCGGCGAGGATGACGCCGACCGACGCCGTCGGAGTCAGGTCGCGCATCAACTGCGTCGCGGCATTGGCATCGAGCCACTCGACCTCCGGCTTGTCGAGCCACCGTGGCGGCGAACTGAGCGGCTCCGGCGCCGCCACGTCGACTTTCGCGTCCATCGCGCCGATCGTCAGCCGCATCGCCTCGTTGAGCATCACCGGCCGCTGGCCTTCAACCGCGACGTCCACCGCACCGGACGTCGTCATAAACGTCGCCAGCAGCGGCTCGGCGATTGCCATCGGATCTTCGCCCGGTTGATAGGCGTGCTCGACGCTTGCGGCCAACACGGTCGTCGTGTCGGTCAGCGTGACCGTGGCGACTTGCTTGCCGAACGCGATCCGCAGCGGCACGTTCTGACGCCCGGGCGCGGATACCTTCGCCAGGCGGCCGTGCCATACGCGAAGGCCCTGCGTTCCATTCGCGTCGGGCGCCAGCATTTCGACGATCGTCCCGTCGCGGCTGTCGGCGATCAACTCGACGAGCAAACCGCCCGTCAGCACGAGCCGGGGACGAAACGTCGGCAATGCCACGACCAGATCGCCGCCAAAGATCATGCCGTTGTCGGGCACGCGGAGCCAATCGCCGCCGTCGCCGGCCTGGCGGTCGAAGCGGAGCAGCAACTGATCGCCGGACACGAGCTTGCCAACCGGCTCGGCCCGTTCGGCCCGAGGCGCGGCGGCGGGCTGTTGCGGGCCATCGGACGGCGGCGCTGGCGGCGGAGGCGGAGTTGCGTCTTCCGATTTAGCCCCGGGTGATTCACCCGGGGCAATCGGCTCGCCATTCTCACGGCCCGGCAGCGGCGCCGTCGCGCTCTCGTCCGCTCGAACATCTCTCGGCGCGGGCGCAGCAGGAATATCGCCTGCCGTTGGAGGCGCCGTCTGCTTCACGTCGGCGTCGCGCGGGGCAGCCGCGTCCGGACCGTCCGTCGCAGTCGCCGGTTTCGCCCCTTCGGCAGGCGCCGACGCGGAGGGCGGCGCTTTTGGCTGCGACGCTCCGTTCGAAGCGCTCCCGGTGTCGCCCGCCTCGCCCTCCACTGACGCCGTCGTGTCCGCCGGCCCAAATCCGACCAGGCTCAGCAGCCGATCCTTGAACGCGAGCACGGCGATCGTCAGTCCGACGGCCGCCACCGCGATCATGGCGGTCGTCATTTTCTGTTGTCGGGCGCCCTCGCGCAAATAGTCCGGCACCTTCGGCTTTGCCGGCTCGACTTGGGTCGCGCGCTGCGTCGGAAAGCCGTCAACCGACACCGACGGATCATCGACCGCGGCCCCGTGCGCCGCCATCGTCGCAGCCGCCGCGGATACTTCCGCCGCGCCGTTGCCGTTGGCCCCGACCGGCTCGCTACGGCGGCCGATCGCGTACATCCGTTGGCGACTTTCCGGGTCGACTAGCGCGGGCTGGCCCACGATCATCGTGAGAATGTGATGGCACGCGGCGACCTCCGCCAAGTGCACGTCGGACTCCAGGCAGACCTTCTCGAAATCCGGCATCCGCTCCGAGGCCAGCGTGCTGTCGAGATACTCGGCCACGGTGTTCGGATCGAGCGCCGTGCCTTTGCCGAGCACCTTCGGCGCGCCGAGCCGCAGCCGTTTTGTCACCTCGCCGATCCGCTGGGCCAGCGTCCCGGCAAATTCGTTCTCGGCGATCTTGCGAGCCAGGTCCTCGCTGTCGGCCGGGTCGAGTATCCCATCGAGGTGGGCAAGCATCGTGCGGAGAGTGAGTCGCATGGCGGGATTCGGGATTCGGGATTCGGGATTCGGGATTCGGGATTCGGGATTCGGGATTCGGGATTCGGGATTCGGGATTAGCACGTCCGCGCGCAATCTCATCCATGCGACGACGAACATGTCACCGCCCAAGACTAGTAGAGGCGCGCCGGCTTAGATTCCGTGCAGCCGGCGCGAAAAAAATGGAAAACAGCGGCTGTCCCCGCATTCGGCATTCCCCGAATCCCGAATCCCGACCCCTGCCTATTTCCCCACGGCCGTCCATTTTCCCGTCTTTGCGCTCTTCAAGACCGCGTCGCAGACGTACTGCGTTTCGAGGGCGTCGCGGAACGTTGGGCCGGCGGGCTTCTTCTTGGCTAGGCCTTCGAGGAAGTCGGCCACCTGATGCACGAACGAGTGCTCGTAGCCGATCGCGAGGCCCGGCACCCACCAGTGGCCCATGTAGGGGTGATCGCCGTCGGTCACGTGGATCGACCGCCAGCCCCGCAACGGCCCTTCGTCGCGGTGGTCGAACCACTGCAAGCGGTGCAAGTCGTGCAAGTCCCAAGCGATCGACGCGTGCTCGCCGTTGATTTCGAGCGTGTAGAGCGCCTTATGCCCGCGGGCGTATCGCGTCGATTCGAACGTCGCCAGCGAGCCATTCTTGAACCGCGCCAGGAACGCGCAGGCGTCGTCTATGCCCACCTTCTCCATCTTGCCGGTCAGGTTGTGCTTGCGCTCTTTGACGAACGTCTCGGTCATCGCCGACACGTCTTTGATCGAGCCGTTGATCCATAGCGCCGTGTCGATGCAGTGAGCCAGCAAGTCGCCGGTTACGCCGCTTCCGGCCGCCGCCGCGTCGAGTCGCCAGAGCCCTTGCCCGCCCTGTGGCAAGTCGGCCGAGATCGTCCAGTCCTGCAAGAACTTCGCCCGGTAGTGAAAGATGCGGCCGAGTTTGCCGGCGGCGACGAGGTTTTTGGCGAACATCACGGCCGGGACGCGGCGATAATTGTACCAGACCATGTTCGGCACGCCGGCTTTCTCGACGGCGTCGACCATCTTCTCGCCTTCTTTGGCGTCCATCGAGAGCGGCTTTTCGCACAGCACCATCTTGCCCGCTTTGGCCGCGGCAATGGCGATTTCGCGGTGCAAGTTGTTCGGCGTGCAGATGTCGACCGCGTCGATGTCGTCGCGCTTGAGCAGGTTCTTCCAATCGGTCTCGACCGACTCATAACCCCATTGCGCGGCAAACGCCTTCGCCTTTTCCGCGTCGCGGGCACAAACCGCCTTGAGCACCGGGTGATATTTCAAATCGAAGAAGTGCGAAACCTTCGCGTATGCGTTCGAATGCGCCCGGCCCATAAAGCCGTAGCCGATCATGCCGATGTTCAGGGGCTTGGACATGGTGGTGTGGTGTGATTGCGCAGGGATGGAGGGACGGGCCAGCGTAAAACCGATCGGGGACGGAGACGGTAAGCCAAAGGTTCCCGGCCGAAAGAGTCGGCGATTTTATGCCACAAGCGCGGCGTCTAACAAGTAGCCGGCGTCCAGCGTGACGGCGCTCAGGCCGGCGTTCTCACAGTAACCCAACGCGGACCATTCCACCCCGAACCGCGCGAGAATCGGCGCAAAAAAGCCTCGCCGTGGACCTTGATCGACTCGGCCGATTTCATCAAAATGCCGCATATTCGGCGCCGCAATGCGCTCACCTGTCAAACCCGCTTACCTTGCCCCCATGACGATCTTCGACCGCATCGAAAAGCTCAAACGCGAGTACACCGACAAGTACGTCGTGGTCGATGCCGCGCGGCCGGAATTGGCTCGGTTTCGGGATCGGACGGGGCAGATCAAAACGGTCAATATGTCGGGCGTCGCGCTTGTCGAGTTCGACGCCCACAACGACATCGGCTGGTACGATATTGCGCTCGACTGTCTGAAGGTGGTCGACAAGCCGCCGGAAAAGCCGGCCGAAGGCAAGCACGCCGCCAAACCGGCGGAAAAACCAGCCGCGCAACCCGCCGCGGAGAAGTCCGCCCCTAGTGATAAGCCGGCTGCTTCCGGCGGTCCGAAAAAGCCGTCGACGGCCGACATTCTGGCCGCGGCCCGAGCGAAAGCCGCCGCTGGGGCCGCTCCCGCCGGTCCGGCGAAGGAAGCACCCGCAGCGAAAACGCCGGCAACGGGCGGGAAGATGTCGACGGCGGATATTCTCGCGGCCGCCCGAGCGAAGGCCGCGGCTGGTGGGGAAGCGAAAGCCGCACCGGCGGAGGCCCCGGCGAAGCCTACTGCCGCCCCGAAGCCAGCCGAATCAAAGCCTGCTGCTTCCGGAGGAAAGCTGAGCACTGCGGAAATCCTCGCCGCCGCGCGGGGAAAGTCCCCTGCTCCCGCCGCCAAAGCGACAGAGGCCAAAGTGCCTTCGGCCCCAACGAAACAAGCCCCAGCAAAACAACCGGAACCGGAACCCATAGAAGAGACTCCCACCGAGGTTTCTACTCCAGAGGCAAAGCCCGAAGCGCCCGCCGCGGCCCCTGCGGCAAAGGCCGGCGGTTCGGCGGCATCCGGCAAGCTTCCGACCGACACGGCCGGAAAGATTGCCTGGTGTCGTGCGCACGATGCGAAATGACATGCCCCCTCGATGAAGCTGCCCCCACTCGAAGCTGCCACTTACGGATGGAACTGGTTTGTAGGCGCTTGCTGATCTGCTCGCTCTGAGTTTGCTCCCGCGATGCGCGTCAAGGGCGACGCCCATCGGCGCCAGTGTGATTCCCAGGATGGGATTCAAGATGGCGGTGCTAGCGGTCCGATGCTGCTGCCAGCGGCACGGCGCATGCGCTCGTTTCGCCGAGCGCGCGGCGCGGTCGTGGCCGGTCTTACGACCGAGCCACGGCGTATCCGTCTGGCGAAGATCGGCCGCCAGTAACAATTCCACCGCTCGGAGCAAGTTTTTTGAGTTCTGTACGGAGAGCCGGATCATGACGAAATGGCAAATTGAGCACGATTTCGAAGACGAAGCGGAACAAGCCCCTCCCGAACCAATCGCCCGCCGATTCCGCGGTAAGATGCCGGTCGGTAGCGAAGCCCGAGCGAAAGCCGCGGCCAAGGAAACGTGGCGCAGCCGGCAGGCGACGAAACGCGTCGCACGGGTGACTTCGGGTATCCGCAATCGCCGCAACAAGCGGATCGACTAGCGGCTCATGCGCTCGGTTGCACTTGATGCAAGTCCACGCGGACGGATCGAACATCCGTCGCGCGAATTCGTCATCGCGCAAAGAAAAACGGCGTCGGGGCCATGCGGCCAGCGACGCCGTATCGACTCTCTCCGGGGTCTCTCCCGCACCGAACCGCGCCCTTGGACAAACGGCGCAATTCCACGATTAGAACACGTCGAGAATAAAGTCCGATCCGCGGTGGTAGAGCCGGTTCTCGGGATACTCGTTGTGCCACTGCTTGTTGTAGACCGGAATCCGCATTTCCGGCGGATACCGATAGTACAAGTCCTCGGTGCTCCGGTAATACTCGTTGCCGTAGTAGTTCTGCGGATAGTAGACGAACGGGTAGTGATAGAACCGGTTCCAATCTTGCGTGCGATAGGTCCGTCCCCAGACGCGGCCATAGGCGTTCTGTGCCTGGGCGTTCGATGCGGTTGCATCGACCAGAGCCGCGACGCCCACGGCGCAGACCATCGCCAAGAACATACGACGAATCATCGAAAATCCCCCTTGCGTTGACTGGATCTCGCGCCGGCTATTGAATCCATCGCGTGGAACGTGATGGAGGCCTCGCGCTCTCGTGAAGCGTGCTTGCGACTCGGCGGCCGCCCCGCGCGGGATGCGGGGATCGGGTTCGCTCGACCGGACTCGCCAAACGCGCTGTGCGGGTCTACCAATTCCCATCGGCAGCCCGCACCACCGGCAATCAACGAATATCCGGCAAAACCGCTACGACCGGCCTCCGTCGTCGCCGCTACGACCGTTAAAGTGAGCCTATCTTCCAGACGCGCGTCGGTCGTACCTCGAAAGTAGCGTTAGCTTACGCAAGCTTTACGCCCCTCACGGCGATTGCGGCGCGTCGACTTGATAGGTTCGTCGCTCCTCGGCGGACAGCGCTCGACCGGCCACGCGCCGGGCGTGCCCGAGCAGTTCGTCGGCCCGCAAATGCCAGAACCGCACGAAGCGGTCGTCGCAGGCCGTGGCGGCGAAACGTCCATCGGGGCTGATCGCAGCCGCAAACACGGCCGAGCCGTGTCCGCGAAGCACGATGCCCGTCGCGGCCGGCCGCGGCGAAGCCAAGTCCCACAGTCGAGCCATTCCATCCGGCCCCGCCGAGAGCAGCGTTTGTCCGTCCGGCGAAACCGAAAGGCTGGTCACGGCTTTTTCGTGACCGCGTAGCACGTCGGGCCGCTTGCCGATTCCGGCCTGCAAATCCCACCTTCGAATCGCCCCCTGAAAGTCGCCGGCAAACAGCCATCGTCCCTCCGGCGAAATGGCCAGCGACGTAATCATGGCGCGGCCAACAATCGGCGCGGGCAGAGGCGTGCTGGACTGTGTACCGGTCGCCGCGCCGTCAAACGGGGCGAATTCGATCCTGCCGCGTTCGTCGGCCGTCGCTACCCAGCGCCCCAGCGGATCGACGGCTACGGCCAGCAGCGGCCGACGCCCTTTGCGTAGAATATACTCTTGCGGAGTTCCATCATCCGTCAACGACCAGCGCCGGAGCACGCCGTCGTAGCTCGCCGTGGCAAAACTCCGCCCATCCGGATGGAACGCGATGCCTGAAACGTGCTCGACATGTTTCACGAAGATCGGCGCCGCGTCGGCGCTAAGTCCGTCTGCCCGTGGCCAAACGGACACGCGACCGTCGACGCTCGCCGCAGCCAGCAGCCAGCCGTCGGCGCTGGCGGCCATTTGTGTGATCGCGGCCGAGTGCTTCGCGTCCATCGCCTCGAACGAGTAACCGGCATTTGAAAACGGCCACGAGAGATACAGTTTGCCATCGAACGTCCCGCTCGCCACGTGCTCGCCGCCGTACCCGAAGAAGCATACGCCTCGAACCGGCGACGGGTGATGCGTCGGCATCGTCGCGCCGGCCCCCACGAGGTCGACGTCGTCGTAGAATCGCAGCGAGGCGTCGATGCTGCCAGAAACTAGCTGCCGTCCGCCGCCCGCGAACGCCACGTCGACGACGCCCCGTTCGTGTCCGCGGAGCACGAGGCTCGAGCGCTCCGGCCGCGACGCATCGAGCTTCCACACGCGAACGGTGCGGTCTTCACTGGCGGAAACGAGCCGTGTGCCGTCGGGAGAAAAGCGGACGGCCCGCACGATCGACGTGTGCCCGGTCAAGGTGTGCCGCGGCACCCAGCCGGATTCGCTCAGTCCCCACACGCGTACTACGCCGTCGCTCCCGGCCGAGGCGAGCATCTTGCCGTCGGCGCTGAATACAGCATCGCGGACCGCGCCACCGTGCCCCGCGAGCACCGCGGGCGCCTGCGCGGCGAAGTTTCCTTCATCGACGCCCATCGCATCCGTGTTCCATACCCGCACCGACGCATCGTTGCCGCAGCTCGCCAGCCAACGCCCATCGGCGCTAAAACACAACCGCCGAACGACACCCTCGTGTCCGACCAATTTCAAGGGCGTTTCTCGATCCGGCGCATTCAGATTCCAAACGTATACGGCGCGATCGTCACCGGCCGCCGCCAGGAGATCGCCCATCGGCCGAACCGCGACCGCGCGGAGCGGATTCTCTCCGCACTCCAATAGTCGCGGCTCGTCGCCAACGTCGCCTTTCACCTCCAACAACCGCACGTTCCCATCCTCGCACGCGGCGGCGATCCAGTCGTACCCACCGACGGCAATGGCGCGCAGCGGCGCACCGCATTTCCACTCGCGAATCGGCCGTTGAAATTCCTCTTTCCCCGACTCAAACACGCGAACCGTGCCATCGCTGGCCGCAGCTACGAAGTACCAGTTGTCCACCATCCACCGCACGTCAACGACGTCCTTCTCGAATGCGGGCAATTCGACTCCTGAGACGACCGGCTCGAATACGGCGTGCTCGAGGTCTGTTCTCAGTTCTCTATCCTGCCACCAAATCCGCACGTTGCCGGTTCGATCGCCCGACGCCCAAGTCGAGCCGTTCGCCAACCCATCGACGGTTGTAATCGCCGCGGTGTGTCCGCTAATGCCGGCGCCCGAAACCGTCGAGAGCACATCGTAGAGCGACTGCCGAGTTTCGGTCGCCGATTCGCCAAGCCCACGGCTGTTCTCCAATGCCGCCGCGGCGAGCAATACGCCTAGCTGCGGCGACTCTTCGGCGAGCGATTTGGCCTGCGCAGCAAGCCGCAACGCATTGGCGCGGCGGAACTGGCGATCTTTCTCGCCGATCGCTTTGCTTAGGTCGTCGTTAAGCGATTTGGCTTCGTCGAGCGACACATCGAGCTGCCCGGCGAGTGTCTCAGCGTCGGCGCGAAGCCGGCCTTGATACGCGGCGACGATCGGCGCGACGATCGCCACGGCGAGCACGACCGCCGCCAGCGTCCCGCCCAAGCCCGCCACCATCGGTCGCCGCCGGCACCAGCGCCACGCCCGCTCCGTGCGCGCGATCGGCCGGGCAAGTATCGGCTCGCCGCGGAGATAAAGCCGCAGTTCCTCGGCCAGGTCGCTTGCCGTCGCATACCGTCGCGCCGGCTCCTTTTCCAAGCACTTGAGACAAATCGTCTCCAGATCGCGCGAAATGTTGCGGTCCAACTTCCGCGGGCTGGGCGCGTCGTCGCCGAGAATCTGGGCGATGAGCATCTGCGTGCTGCCGCGGAACGGCAACTCGCCGGTAAGCATCTCGAACAGCATCACGCCGAGCGAATAGACGTCGCTGCGGGCGTCGGCGCGGTGGCCTTCGCCGCGGGCTTGCTCGGGCGGCATATAGGCCGGCGTGCCCAGGATGTTGCCGTCGACAGTCATCGTGACTTCACCCGCGTCGCGCTTGGCGAGGCCAAAGTCCATCACGTGCGGTTCGCCCACCTCGTCGAGCATGACGTTGGCCGGTTTGAGATCGCGATGGACGACTCCGGCCGCGTGAGCGTGGGCGAGCGCGTCGGCGAGCTTCGCGGCGATCGCCGCCGCGTCGCGCTGCGAGAATGGCCCCGCTTCGAGCCGCTTGGCGAGCGATTTGCCGCGGATGTAGTCGCTCACGATGTAGATCGTGTCCCCTTCGCGGCCGACTTCGTGAACCGGAACGATGTTCGGATGCCGCAATTGCGCCGCCGAACGAGCTTCGCGCAAAAACTGCTGCGCCTCGGCCGAATCGAGGCCGACCTTGCGCGGAATCTTCACTGCCACGAGCCGATCGAGCCGCGTGTCGCGGGCCCGCCACACCGTACCGAAACCGCCGACGCCGAGACGCTCCAGAAACTCAAAGTGTGCGACCGCGGCCAAGGGAGGCGCGGCCTTGTCGTCGCGATTCTCGCCCAAGAGGCTGAATGTCCGGCCGCACGCGGCACAGGAGATATCGGAGAGCGGCGAGTCGGCGACGACGGTAACGGCGTCGCGACAGTGGGGGCAGCGAACCGTCAAACCCGTCGACGCCGCTTGCGATTCCCCGCGCCGCGCCGAACGCGTGATCGACTGCATCCACGACGGCGTGCGACGTTCGACGACCGTTAGCGCGCCGTCCAAGTCGGCAAGGCCCGGAAACCGCGCCGCGTATTCGGACCGCTCGGGCGTTTCGCCGATCAAGCGGCGGACGCGAAACTCTTGGCGCACGAGTTCGATCGGTGGATTGCCGGCGGCGTCGAGCAACTCCGGCCAGCGCGACGTATAGTCCTCGACGCGCCAGCGGTCCGGACGATCTCCATTGGCGCCGGGCCGGAGGCGGTACTCAAGATCGACAAGCGCCAGTTCGACGAGCAACGTCCGGCGGGCGGCGGCATCGCTCGCGTCCAACGCAGCGGCATCGAATGCGTCGCGAATGTCGGGAATCTCACCGGCGGCCCAGGCGTTCTCGAAACGCCCGCAACATTGGTCGATGCACATTTCGACCGCAATCGCCAGCCGCCGTTCCGGGAGAGATGCGCGACTCATATCGGGCCCAAATCCCTCAGTCCTCGATCCTCAGTCCTCAATCCTTACCACCGTCCGCCCAAATCCGCCGGATGAGATTCAACCGTCGTTCGACGGTCCGCTCCACCACGCCGAGTCTGGCGGCGATTTCGCCGTTCGAAAAGCCTTCGAGCTTCATGGCCGCGATCGGCCGCAGCGATTCGTCGAGGCGTTCGAGCAACCGCTCGCATTGTTCGGTGACCTGTGCGGCAAACTCGGGCGTCGGACCGTCGCCGACGATTTGTTCGAGACCGGCCGTGTTGCTGTCCGCGCCGCCGTCGAGAAACACGGACTCGCCGCGGACGTGCCCGCCGCCGCGTTTTTGGGCCCGCTGTTTTTCGAGTTGGTTGTACGCCTTGTGTGCGGTGATCTTCACGAGCAGCGGCCAAAGGTCGGTGCGGTCGCACAAGTCGGGAAACCGCCCGGCCTCCGCGCCGCGGAAGAAGCTGTCCATGGCGTTGATTACGACGTCCTCTTCGTCCTCGGCCCGCTGCGGCGCGCCGCGAAGCAGCTTCCGCGCGAGGCCGGCCAAACGGCGAAAGTATCGGTTCCACAACTCCTGCTGCGCAACCCCATCCGTCCCAGCCTTAACCTGGCCAATCCAGTGCGTAATGGATTCGTCGGTGGACATGGCGGGAAGCTCGGCGTCAATCGCGAATACACTCAGGGCGTCCCCACATTTGCGAGCGGCGACGCCGAGTGTCATTATAACCAAAGACTTCTGCTCGCTGGATGCCGGCCGGCGGGCAATCATTCCAACCATTTGAGTACCGTATGAACTTCGAGATGCAATGTCCGAACTGCGGGCATGCGTGGTTCTTGCCGTCGACCTCGTATGACGACATCTTGAATGCGCCTGAACGGCTCGAATCGGTCCGGAAGCCGGCGGACGCCGGGCCCCGCGACGAACCAGACGACGAGCCGGCCGAATTCGAGCCGCTCTCCGAAGAACCGTTGCTGTTCCGCACGTCCGGACCCGTGCTGCCGGCCATGCTGGAGCTATCGGACCGGCAACTTCGCGACGTCCTCAAGGAGGCTTCGTCGACCAGTAATTCCGCCTACTACCTCGCCTCGTTGATGTTCCTTTCCCTGGCGTTTCAGGGTTTCGTCATCTTCATCAGCGTTTTGGCGGTGCTCGGATCCAGCGGCCGCGTCGACATCTCGCGATTCGCCGCATTCGTCGCCTTGGTCGCCGGCGCGCTGGTGACGTTGGTCTCGGCACTGCTGCTCGGGAATTATGGCACGAGCCTCAAAGCGTTCGTGCGTTCGCGAGAATCCGAGTCGCTCGTCCAATCGCTCCGATCGGGAAGCCGCTTTTGGCTCTGGACGGCCGTCGTCATGACGTTCACGGCCGTCCTCTCCGCCCTGGCCATGTTCGCCACGCTTGCGGAAAACCACTGAAACGCCAATGTGCGCTCGCCGGACGAATCGGCGGCGCAACGAATCGCCGAGGCCACGGTCGATGCGCAAATCCGCCGCCGCCTTCGCTTGGATCGAGCGCCAATCGCACGAGAGCCCGCGTATATTGACGCAGTGGAACCGCAAGTGGCAGGCGTTCAATCTGATCGGCGGCCAGCGCGAGGCCGGCGAGTCGTTCCGCGAGTGCGTCGTGCGTGAGATCGTCGAAGAGTTGGGCTTGGGCGAGACGCAGTTCGACGTATCGGCCGAGCCGCTCGCTCAGATCGAATTCTCGGCGTATTCCGTGCCCATCGGCGAGACGACAGCTTACACGATGGCGCTGTTTCGGGCCGTGCTCGCCGACGCGGCGGCGGTTTGTCTCGTTGACGAAGATCCGCAAAACCGCTGGCTGTCGCGCAAAGAACTCGCGGCCGGAACGACGTCCGATGGACGGCAAATCAGCGAAGTTGCGCTGCGCTTCTCGGCGGCAATCAATACCGATTCTCCGTCGACTTGATCGCCACCACTCACCATGCCGGCGGATCGCGCCAAACGCCCGGCGTGATGAGTTCCACCGAATTCCCGGCCGGGTCGCGGAAGTAGAGCGACTTGCCGCCGCGGGGCCATTCGACTTCCTGCTCGATGGCGACGCCGCAGTCGCCGAGCCGCGTTCGCCAGGCGTCGAGGTCTTCGCCCCGAATGCCGAGCGCGAAATGACCCGCCCCGGTCGTCCCGTGCGCCGGCAACGTGTCGCCGCGGCGTGTCTCCCGCGGGTTGAAGACGAGCAGCATCCGATCGCCGACGGGAAAGAACACGTGCCGCTCGTTCGCGCCGGGACTGGGAACGAGGCCCAGCACGTCGCGGTAAAACGCCGCCGCGCCGCCGAGGTCGTCGACGTAAATCGCCGTTTCGACGATGGCCTGAATCTCTGGCATGGTATTGCCATTAGATGTTGCGTTAGCGGTGGCTCGCGCCGGCAAGCGCTTCTTGTGCCGCGGAGATCGTTTCGTCGATGTCGGCTTCCGTATGCGCCGCCGACACGAACAGGGCCTCGAATTGGCTGCATGGCCAGTACACGCCGCGATTCGCCAGGCCCCAAAAGAACCGAGCAAACGCCTGCGTGTCGCACTTCGCCGCCGTCGGCCAATTACGCACCGGTTCGCCGGAGAAGAACAGCGTCATCATGCTGCCGACGCGGGCCAGAGTGTGCTCGACCCCGGCTCGCCCTGCTGCGGCAACGAGACCAACGGCAAGTCGCCGCGACAATTGCTCCAGGCGCTCATAAGGCGGATCGTCGCGAAGTTCCGACAGCGTGGCGATGCCCGCCGCGCACGCCAGCGGATTGCCGCTGAGCGTGCCGGCTTGAAAGACTTTGCCCTCGGGCAGGACGTGCTTCATGATCTCCGCGCGGCCGCCATAAGCGCCGACGGGCAGGCCGCCGCCGACGATCTTGCCGAGCGTCGTCAGGTCGGGTCGGATGCCGAACAGCGACTGCGCCCCGCCATAGGCCACGCGAAACCCGGTCATCACTTCGTCGAAGATCAACACCGCGCCGTTGCGCTCGGTGAGTGTCCGTAGCGCGGAGAGGAACTCGCGCGTCGGCACGACGGTGCCCATATTGCCGACGACCGGTTCGACGATGACGCCGGCGATCCGCTCTCCGTGAGCGGCGAACGCCGCTTCCAGCCCGGCGACGTCGTTGTACTGGAGAATGAGCGTGTCTTGCGACGCGCCCGCGGTGACGCCGGGTGAATTCGGCACGCCGAGCGTCGCCGCCGAACTTCCGGCCGCCACGAGCAAACTGTCGACGTGGCCGTGATAGTTGCCGGCGAATTTGACGATCGCGTCGCGGCCCGTGTACCCGCGGGCGAGGCGGATCGCGCTCATCGTCGCTTCGGTGCCGGAATTGACCAGCCGCACCCGCTCGACCGACGGCACGGCGTCGACGATCAGTTCGCAGAGCGTATTCTCGGCCTCGGTCGGCGCGCCGAAGCTCGTGCCGTTGCGGCTGGCCCGTTCGACGGCTTCGACGACCGGCGGATGGGCGTGACCGAGGATGTGCGGGCCCCAGGAGCAGATGTAGTCGATGTAGCGATTACCGTCGACGTCCCAGAGATACGCGCCCTGGCCGCGCGCAAACACGATCGGCTCGCCGCCGACCGCGGCGAACGCGCGGGCAGGACTATTCACGCCGCCGGGCATGAGCTGCTTCGCTCGGGCGAAGATTTCTCGACTTCGACTCCGATTCATCGCTGACTTCCTCGCCGAGACCTACGAAAAGACCGCCGCACAGCCGTTGGCCGCGGAGGGCTGGGAAATCGAAAGTGGGGGAGTGGACAATGGGGAGCGGACAGTGGGGAGCGGACAGTGCGTAATCGGTAAGGGGCAGTGCAGGCGACCCATAAGGCTCGTTTTCAAGACTCGTACTCCGAAATCTCAAATCTGAAATCTCAGATTCCGAATTCATCAACCTCGAACCCCTAACCTCCAACCTCGAACCCCCAACCTCTAACCTCCAACCTCCAACCTCACCCCCCCGCAATCACAACCAACAGCCGCAGCGCCACATTCATATACAGCACAATCCCAACGATGTCGATGATGCCGGAGACGAATGGCGTGCTCATCAAAGCCGGGTCGAGTCCGACGCGGTGAAACAACAACGGCAACATCGCGCCGACCAATGTCCCACAGATGACGACGAGCACGAGCGTTACCGGTACGACGATGGCGGCCGTCGTGGGATTGGGGACTTGCGTGCCGTGGCTCACTTCTTGATTCAAGATCAGCATGGCGACGCCATATCCAATGAGCGCGAGCAGGCCGCCGAGCATGACGCCGGAGAGGATTTCGCGGACGGCGACGCGAAGCCAATCGCGGCTGGAGACGTGGCCCGCCGTGAGCGCCGTGATGATCAGCGTCGCCGACTGGCTGCCCGAGTTACCGCCGGTAGAAACGATGAGCGGGATGAAGATCGCCAGCCACGGCCAGGTCATTCGGGCCTCTTCGTAGGTTTGCAGCGCGAGCGCGGTGAGCAATCCGGCGAGAAACAGCACGGTGAGCCACATCCCGCGCTTCCAGGCGAGCGTGACGAGCGACGTGTCGAGATAGCTGTGCTCGAGCGGGGCGATACCGGCGAGCATGTGGACGTCTTCGATCGCTTCCTCGCGCATCACGTCGAGCACGTCGTCGTGGGTGACGATCCCGACGAGCCGCCGTTCTTGATCCACGACCGGCACGGCGAGCAAGTCGTATTTGGCCACCACTTCCGCGACGTCTTCCTGGTCGTCGGCAACTTGCACGGAAACGACCGAACGCTCCATCAATTCGCCGACCGGCGTGTCCGGCTTGGCCATCGCCGAAACGAGTTGCCGTGCCGAGACCACGCCGCGAAGGTGATCCTCTTCGTCGACGACGTACAAATAGTAGATCGTTTCGAGATTGGCTGCTTGCCGCGCGAGGTCGTCGATCGCCTGCCGGGCGGAGCTTTTTTCGCTGAGCCGGGCAAAGCTCGTCGTCATCACCGCGCCGGCCGTGCCTTCGGGATAGGCCGTGAGCCGCTGGATGTCGCGTCGCTCGAGGGCCGGCACGAGCGGCAGCAGTTCCTCGACGACCGTCGGGTTGACCTCCTTGAGTATGTCGACGCGCTCGTCGGGCGCGAGATGGCCAATGAGGCCGGCCATTGCCGTGCGATCGAGCGTCTCGATCATCGCGATCTGCTTGGCGAGCTCGAAATAGTGGTAGATTTCGGCCCGCGTGGCGTCGTCGGCGTGTTGCAACACGGCCCACGCCTCTTCGGGCGTGAGCCCTTCCATGAATTCGGCCGTGCGAGCCGGATGCAGCGTCGTGCAAAACTCCGCCAGCCCGGCGGCATCGCTCTCGGCGAGCATCTCGCGCAACTCGGGCAGGAAGAGGGTGTTGGTCATGGAGCGAGTGCCGTAAATCCGCGTGCAAACTGCGGCCAATTACTGCCACGAACTTTCCATCGTACGCGGACGCCGAGGAGATACGGTTAGATTTCTGTCAAATATGACTGCCGGCAAGTCGCTACCGCAGCGGGCAGCTATATAAGCAGTTGGCCTAGTTCATAGCTGAATCTTGTTCCACAACGTGGACACGTTGCTTCAACGAAGATTATAGAATTCTCCTCGAACTCGCAGAGATCGGGATAAGCAAGCGAGGACTTGCCACAACCACGGCAGACCACATTGCAGAGTATGGCCTCCTGCTCCCCAATCGTCCTGTCTTGGATGTTGCGTTCGATTCTCGCCATCTCGCGGTCCTATGGCGCCAGCAATAGTCGCGTCGGCGACTCCAAATACCCGATCACGTCGTTCAAGAACCGCGCCGCCGCCGCCCCGTCGACGATCCGGTGGTCGTAGGACAAGCTCAACGGCAACATCAGCCGAATGTCGATGTCGTCGTCGACCGCGACCGGCATCTTTCGCGACCGGCCCGCGAGCAGGATCGCGACTTCGCCGGGGTTGATGATCGGCGTCGAGTACGTCCCGCCGATCGCGCCCAGGTTGCTGATCGTAAAGCTGCCGCCGCGGAGGTCGTCGAGCGAAAACGAATTGTTGCGGGCCATGTCGGCGAGTTGCGTCAATCCGCGGGCGATCTCGGCGATCGACATCTGATCGACGCCCCGCATCACCGGCACGACCAGACCGCGGTCCGTGTCGACCGCCACGCCGATGTTGACGTAGTCCTTGTAGGCGATCTGGCCGGCTTCCATGTCGAACGAGCAGTTGAGCACGGGATGCCGCCGGAGCGAGAGGGCGATCGCCTTGATGAGGAACGGCAGCATCGTGAGCTTGATGCCGCTGGCCGCGTAGTCTTCCTTACTCGCCGAGCGCTGGCGTTCGAGTTCCGTGACGTCGGCGTCGTCGAAATTCGTAAGCTGTGGGATCGTGGTCCACGACTGCATCATCCGGTCGGCGATCGTGCGGCGGATTTTCGAGGCGCGTTCGATCCGCACCGGGCCGTAAGCGTCGGTGCTCGGTTCGCCCGGCAGTGATGTGGGCGCTACGTTCGCAGGCGTGCGGCCAGCGGCGGGCGGCGCGGCGACCGCCACCGAGGGACCGGCGTTGTTCGCTTGACGCACGGCGTTGACCACATCTTCGCGGAGGATGCGGCCGTTCGGTCCGGTCCCATGGACGCGATGCAGATCGACGCCCAACTCGCGGGCGAAACGGCGAATCGCCGGACCGGCGGGCGGAACGAGCGCGTCGCCGTGGTCGCCGTTGGCATGACGCGGCGCGGGTTGAATCGCGGGAGCCGGACGCGCTTGCGTCGTCGCAACCGCGGCAGGCATGGCCGGAGCGGGAGTGGCAGGACGCGCTGCCGGTGATGCGGGCGCCGGTCGCGAAGGCGCAGCGGCCGCTTCCGGCGTTGACAGTGGCGGCGCGGCTTGCGGAGCGGCGGCGGCCGGCGGCGCAGTTGCCGGCTTTGCTCGCGGCGTCGGCGCGGCCGCCGGTTTCGTCGCAGCCTCGCTTCCCGCGGCCTCAACGGAAATCAACAACCCGCCGATCGGCACCGTGTCGCCTTCCTTGACGTGGATTTTCGTCACCTTCCCGGCGTGCGGACACGGCACCTCGACGGTCGCCTTGTCCGTTTCCAGTTCGACGACGTTCTGATCCTTGGCGATCGTGTCCCCTTCCTTGACGAGCAAGGAGAGCACCTCGCCGGAATCGACGCCTTCGCCGAGGTTCGGCAGTTTGAAATCGACAGCCATTTCAGGTTCGCTCGCGTTTGCGTGTGATTCGTGCGGTTGTATTAGCGCGGAACTACTCGTAGCGGAAGTCGCAAGACTTCCGAGGGTTGCCATCAATCGCGGGTTCGGTCGGAAGTCTTGCGGCTTCCGCTACGGGGGCAAACTTTCGACTGCCCACCGCCCACTCTACAATCGGCTACGCGAAATACGGATCGACCTTCTCCGGATTGACGCCCAATTCGGCGATCGCCTTCGCCACGTCGGCGGCCGCATACTCGCCGCGGCGGGCGAGTTGGTACAGCGACGCGATCGTAATGCACTCGGCGTCGACCTCGAAGTGCCGCCGCAGGCTGGCCCGCGACTCGCTGCGGCCGAGGCCGTCGGTTCCCAATGCGTACAACCCGCCGGATACCCAAGGGCTGATCTGCTCGGGCACCGCCCGGACGTAATCCGACGCGGCGATGCACGGCCCTTTGGCGCCGGCGAGCTGTTCTTCGAGGAAGCAGGTGCGCCGCGGCTCGGCCGGATGGAGCATGTTCCATCGCTCGACCGCATGCGCGTCGCGACGAAGCTGCGTCCAACTCGTCACGCTCCAGACGGTGCTCGATACGCCGTACTTCTCGACGAGCAAGTCCTGCGCTTTTAGCACGCTCCGTAGAATCGCGCCCGCTCCGAATAATTGTAGGTGCGGTCGACCGGCTCCGGCTTCCTTCGTCGAGAGCCGGTACATACCCTTGATGATCTCCTCCTCGACGCCTTCGGGCATCGCAGGCATTTCATAGTTCTCGTTTTCGAGCGCGATGTAATAGATCGCGTCTTCGTTGTCGCGATACATCCGCTTGATGCCGTCGAGCACGATCACCGCCGTCTCGTAGGCAAACGTCGGATCGTACGCTCGCACCGTCGGGAACGCGATCGCGTTGAGCAGGCTGTGACCGTCTTGATGCTGGAGACCTTCGCCGTTGAGGGTGGTTCGTCCGGCGGTACCGCCGAGCATGAACCCGCGAGCCCGGGCATCGGCCGCGCACCAGACGAGATCGCCAATGCGTTGGAACCCAAACATCGAGTAGTAAATGAAGAACGGAATCATCGGCACGCCGTGCGTCGTGTGCGCGGTGCCGGCGGCGATGAACGAGGCCATCGACCCGGCTTCCGTGATGCCTTCTTCGAGAATTTGCCCGTCCTTGGCTTCCTTGTAGTACATCACCTGGTCGGAATCGACCGGTTCGTAAAGCTGGCCGGTGCTGGCGTAAATGCCCGCCGAGCGGAACATCCCCTCCATGCCGAAAGTCCGCGATTCGTCGGGCACGATCGGCACGATGTTGCGGCCGATCTTCTTGTCTTTGAGCATCTGGGACAGAAGCCGCACGAAGCCCATCGTCGTCGACATTTCCTTGCCGGCGAAGCTCTTGGCGACGAACTCGCGATATTCGTCGAACGTGGGGACTTCGGGCAGAACGGTCGGCTTGCCGCGCTTCGGCACGGAGCCGCCGAGCGCCTCGCGCCGAGCGAGCAGATACTTCATTTCTTCGCTGCCGGCTGGCGGGCGATAGAACGGCGCTTTGGCGACGTCTTCGTCCGAAATCGGGATTCCAAAGCGGCTGCGGAATTCGCGAAGTTCCTTCTCGTCGAGTTCCTTCTGTTGATGCGTCTTGTTGCGGCCTTCGCCGGCTTCGCCGAGACCGTAGCCCTTGACGGTCTTGGCCAAAATGACCGTCGGCCGGCCTTCGCACTCGACGGCGGCCTTGTACGCGG